>NZ_JADPJF010000148.1:39844-67322 GCF_023073295.1 Bradyrhizobium sp. 23
GAGAGGCTGAACAGGCCGGCCTCGAATGGCGTGAGGTCGAGGATCGACTTGTCGACCAGGAACAAATCGGCCTCGAGATAATACACCACCACCATCAGCGCGAAGCCGGACAGCCAGGTGGTGTAGGCCTCCCATTTGAACCAGGTCAGCTCGTCCGGCATCTGCGCGGGCGCGACCAGATATTTCATGATCCGGTAGAAGCCGCCGCCATGGACCTGCCAGGCCTCGCCCTGGACGCCCTCCGGCAGCTTGCTGTCAGGCCTGAGGCTGAGGTCGAGGGCGATGAAATAGAAGGAACTGCCGATCCAGGCAATCGCGGCGACCACGTGCAGCCAGCGGAGCAGCAGGCTCGCCCATTCCGATATGATGGATCCCCACATGATCACCCCAACGGATGCGACTCCAATGCCGCAGCTTCATGACCGCTACCGGCGGTGCCGCCCTTACAATGTGTCGCACCGATCAGCCGCATTTTCCAGTACGATGGGCTGCGGCTGATGCACATCGTGCGGGCATGAGCTGACGTGGGATTCGGCAGGCATTTGACCTGTCGCAGAACGTTTGCGCGTCGATCGGCGTTGATGCGCAATACGTGAAGGCCGGGAGGAAACGATTTGAAGAACAGGATTTCATTCGCGGCGATGTCCGCGGGATGGCTGGCCGCGGTCGCGACCTGCGCACAGGCTGAGGCGGTGCTGCAAGGCAAGGACGCCTACGGCGATTGGCAGGCCGACAAGCCCGGCACGGTCAGGTTGATCCGGCCGCAGGATCTGGTCAGGCCCGGCGCCACGCGGTCGGTTGCGAGTTCGTCGCGCGTGGTGCCGCGCCCGTCGGAGGGGGCGCTTCAGGTACCGGCCGGCTTCAAGATCGAGCTGTTCGCCGAGGGCCTGCGCGCCCCGCGCATCGTGCGCGTGGCGCCGAACGGCGATGTCTACGTCGCCGAGACGCGCGCGGGCAACGTCCGCGTGTTGCGCGCCGGCGAAGGCGGCAAGGCCGCGACCAACGAGGTGTTCGCTGCCGGACTGCGGCAGCCGTTCGGCATCGCCTTCTTCCCAAACGGCGACAATCCGCAGTGGGTCTATGTGGCCAACACCGACAGCGTCGTCCGCTTTCCCTACCAGGCCGGCGATCTCAAGGCGCGCGGCAAGGCGGAGACGATCGTGGCAAGCCTGCCCCACGACGGCGGTCATTCCACCCGCGACATCATCTTTACGCCCGACAACAAGCGCATGCTGGTGTCGGTCGGCTCGCTCAGCAACGTCGCCGAGGGCATGGGCACGCCGCCGGGTGGCGTGGAAGCCTGGTCGAAAGCGCAACCGCTCGGTGCGGCCTGGGCCAGCGAGACCGAACGCGCCACCGTGCTCGCCTTCACCCCCGAAGGCAAGGAGCGGAAGATCTACGCCAGCGGCATCCGCAACTGCGTCGGACTTGCGATCCAGCCGCAGACCGGGCTGCCCTGGTGCTCGACCAACGAACGCGACGGGCTCGGCGACGATCTCGTGCCTGACTACGTCACCAGCGTGAAGGAAGGCGCGTTCTACGGCTGGCCGTGGTTCTATATCGGCGGCAACGAAGACCCGCGTCACGCCGGAGCGCGGCCGGACCTCAAGGGCAAGGTGACGGTGCCCGATGTGCTGGTGCAGCCGCACTCGGCCTCGCTCGGCATGGCCTTCTATCAGGGGACGCAGTTTCCGTCAGAGTATCAGGGCGATGCTTTCGCGGCCGAGCACGGCTCCTGGAACCGGTCGAAGCGCACCGGCTACAAGGTGATCCGCATCCGGATGAAGGACGGCAAGCCGACCGGCGAGTACGAGGATTTCGTCACGGGGTTTGTGGTGAGCGATACCGAGGTGTGGGGGCGGCCGGTCGGTGTGGCCGTGGCAAAGGACGGGGCGCTGCTGGTGTCGGAGGACGGCAACGGGACGATCTGGCGGGTGACAAGCGTGCCGCGATGAAGGTGTACCCTCGCCCCTTGCGGGAGAGGGTGGCTCGCCGCGCAGCGGCGGGACGAGTGAGGTTCTATCGGCGAACTCCTCTGCGTGTGCGGAGAGAAACCCCTCATCCGGCGCCTCGCGCCACCTTCTCCCGCAAGGGGAGAAGGAAGAGCAGCGTGCTTAGGATGTCTACCCCCGTCTCACACTCGCTCCGCCATCCACCGGCAACGTCACACCGGTGATGAAATTCGCCTCGTCCGAGGCCAGGAACAGCGCGGCATTCGCGACGTCCCACCCCGTGCCCATCTTCTTGCGCAGCGGCACCTTGCTGTCGCGCTCGGCTTCGACTTCGGCGCGGGTCTTGTGCCATTCGCGGGCCCGGGTGTCGACGGCCATCGGCGTGTTCATCAGGCCCGGCAGGATGACGTTGGCGCGGATGCCGTATTCCGCATTCTGGTAGGCGAGCTGTTCGGTGAAGGCGATCATCGCCGATTTCGTCGCCTTGTAGGCGACGTAAGGGTAGGTGGTGATCGCCGCCATCGAGGAGATGTTGATGATCACGCCGCTTCCTTGCGCGCGCATGATCGGGATCACCTCTTTCGCCGCCAGAATGCAGCTCTTCAGATTGATCGCGACGACGCGGTCGAACGCCTCCTCGGTGATTTGCAGCAGCTCGGCGTCGCCGCCGGACAGGCTGACGCCCACATTGTTGTGCAGCACGTCGATCCGGCCCCAGCGCGCCTGTGCCTCCGCGACCATTGCCTTGATGTCGGCAGACTTTGTGACGTCGGCCCTGAACGCCGCTGCCGTGCCATGCTGCGCGGCGATCATGGCGGCGGTTTCCTGCGCTGATTCCAGATGATGATCGACGCACAACACCTTGGCGCCCTCGCGCGCGAAGGTCAGCGCCGTGGCGCGGCCGTTGCCCATGCCTTCGCCCGGGCTCTGCCCGGCGCCCACAACGACCGCAACCTTGTCCTTCAAGCGCATGTTAGTTCACTCCCGGAATCGGGTACTGCTGGAGTACCTCTTTGTAATATGGCTCGTTGTCGATCTTCATGGTGGCGAGCACGCGCACCACGCCGCAATAGAAGGCGATGGTCAGCACGAGGTCGACCATATGTTCGTCCGAGAGGTGCTGCTTGATCTCTGCAAAGGTCCCGTCCGAGATCGCGAGTTCGCGTACCATCTCGCGGGCACCTTTCAGCATCGCCTTGGCCTGTGGCTCGAGCGTCGAGGGCTTGCTCTCGGTCTCAGCCATCAGGCCGGCGATGTCATCATCGGTGACGCCGAACTCCCTGCCGATCTTCACGTGATGAGTGAACTCGTATTCCGACTTCTCCATCCAGCCGACCTGGAGGATCGCAAGCTCCCGCAGGCGCGGATCGAGCTTGCTCTTGAAGCGGATGTAGCCGCCGATGCCGTTGAAGGCGCGCGCCATATCCGGCGAATTGATCAGCAGCTTGTGCAGATTGGTGTTGCGCTTGAGCATGTCGCGATATTCGGGCGCGACCTGGTCGGCCTCGAGATAGGGCAGGCGAGCCATCCCTGATGTTCCTTTCAGTGTTCTTGTGATTCACGTTCGGGGGCTTGTAGCGTCACGCCGCCGTCGACCACCAGCACCTGGCCGGTGATGTAGCGCGCAAAATTGCTGAGCAGGAATTTGACGGCATGGCCGACGTCCCAGCCGGTGCCTTCCGTTTTCAGCAAGGATGCCTTTTCCCGCTGGACGCGAGCCTGCTCACTCATGCCGCGGGCATAGACCATCGGCGTGTACATCGGCCCGGGACAGATGCAGTTGACGCGGATGTTCTCGCGGCCGTGATCGACCGCCATCGCGCGGGTGAGACCGATGATGGCGGCCTTCGAGGTCGTATAGCTCGTGAGCCCGCGTGGCCGCAGCGCCGAGATCGAGGAGATGTTGACGATCGCACCGCCCTGCGCGGTCCGGATCATCGCAGGGATCGCGTGCTTGGAGAGCAGGAACATGCTCTCGACATTGACCTGCATGACGCGGCGATATTGCTCGGGCGCTTCGTCGACCACGCTGCCGCGGCTCCCGATGCCGACATTGTTGTCGAGGAAATCGAGCCGGCCCCAGCGGTCGAGCGCGGCTTCGACCAGTGTCTTGCAATCGCTCTCCCTGGTGACGTCACCGCCATGCGCCGCGGCCGTGCCGCCTTCGGCCTGCGATCATGTCCACGGTGCGTTCGGCGAGCTTGAGATCGCGATCGGCCACCAGCACTTTGGCGCCGGCGCGAGCCAGTAGAATTGCGGCGGCGCGGCCGTTGCCTATGCCGTCGCCCGCAGCGCCCCCGCCGCTGACCAGCGCCACCTTGCCGGCGAGACCGGGATCGTCCTCGGGCCCCTGCATGTCGTTTCATCCCAAATATTTTCGTGCAGTCTAGCAATCGCGCGGAGCGGCGAGAAGGGCCGGCTCCCGCTTTCATGTCATTGACATCGCATGGAATTGCATGCCGCCGCGCGAGAAGGGCGAACGATCGACCCGCGCCGTTAGGAACCGACCTCACGCAATCGCGTTTGTTGCGGAGCCTTTCCCGCGCTAGGCTCTGTCCCGGGGCTTCCCAAACGCCAGTGGCTTGCCGATGAATCTGCTCGATCCACAAGGGCCTGTGGCTGCGGCCAACAGCACCATCCTGGTCGATTCCGTCTTCATCATGCTCGCGATCGTGGTGCCGACCATTTTCGCGATTTTGGCCTTTGCGTTCTGGTTTCGCGCCTCGAATCCCAAAGCAAAGTTTCAGCCCGACTTCGTCTATTCCGGGCGGGTGGAGATGGTGGTGTGGGCGATCCCCGCGCTCACCGTGATCCTGCTCGGCGGCGTCGCCTGGATCGGCTCGCACCAGCTCGATCCCGCGGCACCCGTGCCCGGCACCGGCAGCCCGGTTCGCATCCAGGCCGTCTCGCTCGATTGGAAATGGCTCTTCATCTATCCGGACCAGCGCATCGCCACCGTCAATACGCTGACGGTGCCGGCAGGCGCCGAGCTGAATTTCCAGCTGACGTCCTCGAGCGTGATGAACACCTTCTTCATCCCGCAGCTCGGCAGCATGATCTACACCATGAACGGCATGGTGACGAAGCTGAACCTACGCGCCGACAACGAAGGCAAGCTGCAGGGACTGTCGGCGCATTTTTCCGGCGACGGATTTCCGGACATGATGTTCGACGTCAACGTGGTCTCGCCGCTCGCCTTTCCGGACTGGGTCGCGACCACGGCGAAGAGCGATGCTGTCCTCAATGAGGACAGCTACAAGAAGCTGATGCAGCAGGGCGTCGAAAAGGGCAGGCCAAGCTACAGGCTCGACGATCCCCGACTGTTCGACCTGATCGCGACCCAGCACATTCCGCCGGGACCGGGGCCGGAGCTCGCATCCGAAGCAGGCCGGTCGCACAGTGGAGGCCATGATGCTCGGTAAGCTCGATTGGTCGGCCATTCCGTTCGATCAGCCGATACCGCTGATCGCAGGCGCCGTGGTGTTGGTCGGGATTCTCGGCGTGCTGGCCTGGGTCGTGGTGAAGGGGCATCTGCCCTATCTCTGGCACGAGTGGATCACCAGCGTCGACCACAAGCGGATCGGCGTGATGTACATCCTGCTGGCCTCGGTGATGCTGCTGCGCGGCGGCAGCGACGCCATCATGATGCGGATTCAGCAGGCGGTCGCCTACCAGTCGCAAGGCTATCTGCCGCCGGAGCACTACAACCAGATATTCTCCGCGCACGGCACCATCATGATCTTTTTCGTGGCGATGCCGTTCGTGATCGGACTGATGAATCTCATCGTGCCGCTCCAGCTTGGCGTACGAGATGTCGCTTTCCCGACGCTCAATTCGGTCGGCTTCTGGCTGACCGCGACCGGTGCGCTGCTGGTCAATCTCTCGCTCGTGATCGGCGAGTTCGCCCGCACCGGCTGGCTCGCCTTTCCGCCGCTGTCGGAACTGTCCTACTCGCCGGGCGTCGGCGTCGATTATTACGCATGGTCGCTGCAGATCTCCGGCGTCGGCACGTTGGTGGCCGGCATCAATCTCGTGACGACGGTGCTGAAGCTGCGCACCAAAGGCATGAACTATCTGCGCATGCCGATGTTCTGCTGGACCACACTGGCCTCGAACCTCCTGATCGTCGCGGCTTTCCCGATTTTGACCGCCACCCTCGCGATGCTGCTGCTCGACCGCTATCTCGGCTTCCACTTCTTTACCAATGAGGCCGGCGGCAATGTCATGATGTTCATGAACCTGATCTGGGCCTGGGGGCATCCCGAGGTCTACATCCTAGTTCTGCCGGCCTTCGGCATCTTCTCCGAGGTGGTCTCGACCTTCTCCGGCAAGGCGCTGTTTGGCTATCGCTCGATGGTGCTGGCGACCATGGCGATCTGCGTCATCTCCTTCATGGTCTGGCTGCATCACTTCTTCACGATGGGAGCGGGTCCCGACGTCAACGCTATCTTCGGCATTGCCAGCATGATCATCGCGATACCGACGGGAGTGAAGATCTACAACTGGCTGTTCACGATGTATGGCGGACGCATCCGCTTCGAGACGCCGATGCTGTGGTCGATAGGCTTCATGGTCACCTTCATCATCGGCGGATTGACGGGCGTGCTGGTCGCGGTGCCGCCGGCCGATTTCATTCTCCACAACAGCATGTTTCTGGTCGCGCACTTCCACAACGTCATCATCGGCGGCGTGCTGTTCGGCGCCTTCGCCGGCTTCGAGTACTGGTTCCCGAAGGCGTTCGGCTTTCGCCTCAACGACCGCTGGGGCAAGCTCGCATTCTGGTTCACTTTCCTCGGCTTCTACGTCACCTTCATCCCGCTCTACGTCGCCGGCATGCTGGGCATGACGCGGCGCATGCAGCACTATGACGTCGCGGCGTGGCGGCCATGGATGCTGGTTGCAGCGGTCGGCATGGCCGTGCTGACGATCGGCGTGATCTGCCAGATCGTGCAGCTCGTGGTCAGCATCCGCAACCGCGAGGCCCTGCGCGACCGCACTGGCGATCCCTGGGACGGCCGCTCGCTGGAATGGGCGACGTCGTCGCCGCCACCCGTTTTCAACTTCGCTTTCAATCCCGATGTGCGCGGCGAGGATGCCTATTGGGACATGAAGGCTCATGCCAAGCAGCAATCGCTCGATCATGATGCGCCCGAGTATCATGACATCGAGATGCCCAGGAACTCGCCGACCGGGTTCGTCTGCGCGTTCTTCGCCACCGTCATGGGCTTTGCGCTGATCTGGCACATCTGGTGGATGGTGATTTTGGGCGGTATCGGAGCGTTCGCGACATTCGTCGTGTTCGCCTGGCGCGACCATGACGAATACGTCATTCCGGCCGAGGAGGTCGCGGCGGTAGACCGCGTCAACCTCGAGGAGCGGCGCAGCCTCGTCAGCATGGCGGGGACAGTCTGATGTCAATGACCGCGACCGCCGGCCGTGCGCACGCCGATCCCCATCACATCGGCCTCGTTATCGAGCATCCCGGGCCGGCGCCGAAGCGCATCGTGACCGCCTATGGCTTCTGGATCTTCCTGCTCTCCGACATCGTGATGTTCTCCTGCTTCTTTGCGGCCTACGCGGTGCTGGCCGACCAGACCGCCGGCGGCCCGAAGGGTTCGGAGATATTCGAGCCGCGAAACGTCGCGATCGAGACGGTCTGCCTGCTGCTGTCAAGCTTCACGTGTGGCATGGCGAGCATCGCGGCCGATGTGCGCAACCGGCTGTGGTTCTATCTCGGGATGGCCGTGACGTGTTTGCTCGGCCTCATCTTTCTGGTCATTGAGTTTCGCGAATTCGCTGATCTCGTTGCCCGCGGCTATGGCCCATCGCGCAGCGCTTTCCTGACCTCGTTCTTCTCCCTCGTCGGCTGCCATGGCCTCCACGTCTCCGCCGGCATATTGTGGCTCCTCACCATGATGGCCCAGGTCTTCGCAAAGGGTTTTCGTGCCGATGTCTTGCGCCGGATGATGTGCTTTGCGCTGTTCTGGCACGCGCTCGACATCGTCTGGGTCGGGGTATTCTCCGTCGTCTATTTGCTTGGGAGTGGCGTATGAGCGATCAGACGCATATGCCGGCCGGCCATGATCTTGCGCCGGGCGATGAGGAGCAACACAGTGTCGGGACGCGCATCCTCGGCTACGTGGTCGGTCTTGTTCTCGCGTTGCTGCTGACGGCGACGTCATTCTTCATCGCCGGCACGGATCTGGTCTGGCAGCCTTCGATTCCCGTCGCGCTGATCGTGCTGGCGATCGCGCAGATGGGCGTGCACCTCGTGTTCTTCCTGCACATCACCACCGGCCCCGATAATACCAACAACGTGCTGGCGCTCGCTTTCGGGCTGCTGGTGGTGTTCCTGGTGGTCGGTGGCACCGTCTGGATCATGGCGCATCTGAATGCGAACATGCCGGCCATGGATCAGATCATGCCAATGCGCCACTAGCGCGTTGTGCAAAAAGGAAGAGCCGCTTGTTGTGACAAGCGGCCCAAGTCTAGGGAGGAAACGCCCGAGCAAAGCAATCGGGCCGGAGCCGGATTGCCGCCAAGGAAACGCTCGCGCAAAGCGCTCGCGTACGCTTACAAATGCAGCAACTCCCGATAGAGTTCAATTCCGGATGAATACTGTCTCCGGCTGCCGCTCACGGCTGCGTGATGAGCTTCGCTATTTTGGCCGCCGGCAATTGTAGGCCTTGCGGAAGCCCGCAGCCTGGGCGTCGTCCTCAGAGCAGAACCAACGGTCCGGCTTGGTGGTCGCTGGGTAGCTCGGACAGCCTCGTAAATGGTAGATGCCGATATTGCCGGTCACGCGCGCGCGCACCGCAAGCTTGCCCTTGATGCCACAGCTCGGCGGCATCGTCAGATCCTCGGGAAACAACACCGCGCGAATCTCCTTGTCGCGGTCGGCGCGGCAGGCGGCGCCCAGGAGCGCGCCGTCCTTCTTGCCGGTGCGGAATTCTTGCGGTGCAACAAAGCAGCCCTTCCAAATTCCGGCCGAGGTTGATTTCGCGTCGGCGGCGGCCGACTTGACGTTCGCCTTGGCCGGCTCGCGAGCAATGGCATAGCCGAGCTTGACGAGCTGCTCGTTCAAGCTGGTCTTGTCGCCCTCGGCCGTGCAGATCGCGCGGTGCCGCTTGCCAAAACTCTTTTCCGGTCCGACATCGTCGCAACGCACCGATCGCTTGCCAATCAGCTTGGCGAGCTGGTCGCGGGCCTCGATGCCGCAGGTCGAGGGATCGGCGTGATCGTCGATGCAGACCTGATCCAGCTCGGGTGCGTCGATGCCGTCGAGGCGGTAGGTGACGTCGCCGAGCTGAATGGCGTTGCCGTCGCGGACCGTCGCGGTGGCCGTCAACGCGGAGCCGGGGCCGGTGGTGCCCAGAAATCCGGACAGGGCGAGAAAGCAAACGAACGCAAAAGCGCGGGCGCTGGCAAAGGATTTTCGGAAGGACATAAGGTCTCGCTATCGATGGCTCGTGCGCCTTGTTCCTAGCATCCGGATGTGGCGATACCAATGGTCTGCGCCCCGCGAAGTGCGACATTCCGGCCCCGCGGCTTTACTCGGCCGCAGCTCTGATCCTATCGTTCGCCGGCCTCGCGGAGCGGAGGCCGAATCGCCCGGGAAGCGGCGAAGGGAGGAAAAATTTGCGATGAATGACCCCGTGGACGTCCTGATCATCGGCGCCGGCGCTTCAGGCGCGGCGGTGGCGTGGTCGCTGGCCGAGACCAAAATGCATATTCTCTGCCTGGAGCAGGGCGGCTGGATGAACCCGGCGGAATATCCCAGCACGGGCCGGGACTGGGAGGCCAAGTTCTACGGCGAGTGGTCGTCAAGCCCCAACGTCCGCGGCCGGCCCGAGGACTATCCGATCAACGACGACAATTCGCCGATCAAGGTCGTCAACTACAATGCGGTCGGTGGCTCGACGGTGATGTACACCGCGCACTGGCCGCGGTTGCATCCCTCCGATTTCAAGGTGAGGACGTTCGACGGCGTCGCCGAAGACTGGCCGATCGAATACGAGGCGCTGACCCCGTTCTTCGAAGAGAACGACCGGATGATGGGCACGTCCGGCCTGTCGGGCGACCCGCTCTCGCCGCTGACGCATCCGCCGATGCCGCCACAGCCGATGGGATTGTCGGGTGCGATCATCGGCAAGACCATGAACAAGCTTGGCTGGCACTGGTGGCCGTCGGATACGACGGTCGCGACCATGGACTACGAGGGCCGCGCGCGCTGCATCAATCTCGGCCATTGCACGCCGGCCTGCGCGCAAGGCGCCAAATCCTCGACCGACATCACCTATTGGCCGCACGCGGTCCGCGCCGGCGTCGAGCTGCGGACTCACTGCCGTGTGCGCGAGATTACCACCGACGAGAGCGGCATGGCCACCGGCGTGGTCTATTACGACAAGGACGGCGTCGAGCAGTTTCAGCCGGCGCATGTCGTTATCGTCGCCTGCAACGGAGTCGGCACGCCGCGGCTGCTGCTGAATTCGGCATCGAACCGCTTTCCGAACGGGCTTGCCAATTCGTCCGGCCTCGTCGGCAAGAACCTGATGTTCCATCCCTATGCGCAGATCTACGGCTATGTGAAGGAGCCGACCGATAGCAACCGCGCGCCGCCGACCTGCCTGTGGAGCAAGGAATGGTATGACACGGACCTGTCGCGCGGCTTCGTGCGCGGCTATGGCGTTCAGTTCGTGCGCGGCGCGGGGCCGGTGTTCGAGGCTGTCGTCAGCGAGCAGAAGGGCATTCTGCCGTGGGGCGCCGATCATCACCGCGTCTTCCGCAAGCTCAACGGCCACCGGATCGGGTTTTCCGCGATCTGCGAGGACCTGCCGGAGGAGCATAACCAGGTCACGCTCGATCCGGTCTTGAAGGACAGCCACGGCATTCCCGCGCCGAAGATCGACTACACGATCAGCGAGAACAGCCGGAAGATGATGGAGCATGCGCTGGCGCGCGGGCGGGAGATTCTCGAAACCGCGGGGGCGAGCGACATCTGCGTCAACTCGCCGATCCCGTGGGGCGGCTGGCACCTGCTCGGCTCGGCACGCATGGGCACCGACCCCGAACGCTCCGTCGTCAACGAATGGGGCCGCTCGCACGATGTGAAGAACCTCTTCATCGTTGACGGCAGCATCTTCGTCACCTCAGGAGGCGTGAACCCAACGTCCACCATCCAGGCCCTCGCGCTCTACATCGCCGACCAGATGAAGCAGCGCCTCGCCAATCTCTTCGACTGAGGCCATCATGTCCGCAGACAACCAACTGACACGCGCCCAGCGCGACGACCTCCGAGCCATCGCCGCGATGATCGTTCCCGCCAGCGAAGAGTACAAGGTGCCCGGCGCCGACGATCCCGCGATCCAGGCTGACATGCTGGCGACGTTGGGACGGGACAGCAAACTGGTGGTGGCGGCGCTCGACCATCTGGCGCGGCTTGCTGGCCAACCGTTGGCCGAGCTCGATGCTGCCAGGCGCGATGCGGTGGCGCAGGAGTTTCGCAGGCATGGCGGCCCGGCTGCCGCGACGCTCGTCCGTGTGGTGCTGCAATGCTACTACCGCGACGACCGTGTGCTGGGCTCGCTCGGGATCGAGCCGCGCGCACCTTTTCCCAAGGGCCATGTGCTGCCGGATGGCGACTGGTCGCTGCTCGACCCGGTCAAGGCAAGGGCCGGCACGCTGCGACGGGCGCCCTAGCCACCTGGGCAGTCCAGCCTTGCGCCTTGGACGGGTCCCTTGCGCCTCACGGAGCAGGCCACCATCTGTGTGAGCCCCAAGGACTCTTGCCATGTTGGATTTTACCTCAGATATCGCCGATGACGGATCGTCATCGCGAGCGACAGCGGCTGTCCCGGGCAACGACCGGGCCCTGCTGGACGCCTATTCCAATGCCGTGATCGACGTGACCGACCGCGTTGGTCCCGCCGTCGTGCGCGTCGAGACCGGACCAAAAGTGCCGAACGGCCGCGAGCGCGGCGGGCTCGGCTCGGGCATCGTGATCTCGCCGGACGGGCTCGTGCTCACCAATAGCCACGTGGTCGGCTCGTCGAAGGAGATCCGGCTGCGCGACGTCGAGGGCCATGTCGGCGACGCCCGGGTGCTCGGCGTCGATCCCGACACTGATCTTGCGCTGCTTCGCGCCAATGGCGTGAGGAACTTGCCCTATGCGGCGCTCGGCAACTCCAAGACCTTGCGGCGGGGCCAGCTCGTGATCGCGATCGGCAATCCGCTCGGCTTTGAATCGACCGTCACCGCCGGCGTGGTCTCGGCGCTCGGGCGTTCGATCCGCTCGGTCAGTGGCGCACCATCGAGGACGTGATCCAGACCGACGCTGCGCTCAACCCCGGCAATTCCGGTGGCCCGCTGGTATCGTCGAATGCCGAGGTGATCGGCATCAACACCGCCATCATTAACGGCGCGCAAGGCATCTGCTTTGCGGTCGCCAGCAACACCGCGCAATTCGTGCTGTCGGAGATCATCCGCCACGGCTATGTCCGCCGCGCCTATATCGGCGTGGCCGGCCAGACCGCGCCGATCCCGCGGCGGCACGCGGTGCTGGCGGGGGTCGAGAACAAGATGGGCGCGCTGCTGGCTCAGATCGAGCCGGACGGGCCGGCCGCGAAGGCGGGCCTGTTGTCAGGCGATGTCGTGATCGGCCTCGACGGCGTCGAGATCAACGGCGTCGACGATCTGATCCGTGTGCTCGATCGCGACCGGATCGGCCGGCGGCTGGCGATGGACGTGCTCCGGCTCGGCCGCCTGCGGGCGTTCGACATCGACCCGGTCGAGCGCAAGCCGGCGCGCTAGCGTGTGGGCGCCGAAGCGAGGTATGACGGTGTCATGCCTCGCTTCGGGAACCCCGCCGCATGATGCCGGCGCATGAGACCTACGACGTCATTGTCGTCGGCGCCGGCGCGGGTGGCATGACGGCCGCGGCCGTCGCCGCCGCCGAAGGCCTGCGCGTGCTGGTGATCGAGAAGACCGCTTTCGTCGGCGGCACCACCGCATGGTCTGATGGCATGGTCTGGATCCCCGCCAATGCCAAAATGAAAGAGGCGGGGCTCTCCGATAGCATCACGGACGCCGTGCAATATTTGTCGAGCACAGTGCCCGAGCCCGCCAATGCCGGTCTCCGCGCCGCTTTCCTCGCGCGCGGACCGGAGGCGGTCGCCTATCTCGAAGCCAACACGCAAGTTCGCCTCCAGCCGGTGAAAGCCTGTCCGGACTATTATCCGGAGCGGCTGGGCGCGACGCCGGGTGGGCGCGTGCTCGAGCCGGTCGTCTTCGACGGCACGCGGCTGGGCGCGCATTTCGCGCGGCTGCGCGCGCCGCTGCCGGAGTTCACGTTGTTCGGCGGGATGATGATCAACCGCCTCGACATCCCGCATCTGCGGCGGGTCGGAAAATCGCTGCGCTCGGCTGTTCGCGCGGCGCGGCTGGTCTCGGAGTATGCGTGGCAGCGCCTGCGCAGCCCGCGCGGCACAACGCTGCATCTCGGCAACGCGCTCGCCGCGCGGCTGTATGCCTCGCTGCTGGCCCGGCAGGTCGAGATCCTCTTTGGTGTGGTGCTGGCGACCGGCGGCTTTTCGCACGACGCAACCTTGCGCAAGCGCTTCTTCCCACCCGCTGCCGGATTCATCTCGGCGACCCACCCGTCCGCCACGGGTGACGGGCTCCGCCTCGCGACTGTAACCGGCGCAGCGCTCAATACGGATGCGACGAGCCCGGCCTATTGGGTGCCGGCCTCGCTGTTCCGGCGTGCCGATGGAAGCCGTGGTGTTTTCCCGCATACAGCGACCGACCGCGCCAAGCCCGGCGTGATCGCGGTCAATGCGGCCGGCCGGCGCTTCGCCAACGAGGCGCTGTCCTACCACGAGTTCGTGCTCGCGATGCTGCGTGACGGTGACGGCGAATCGGACCGGCCGTTCTCTGATCTGCGACCGTCCGTTCCTGTGGAGTTACGGCCTAGGCCGCATCAAGCCGTTCACCCGCAATATCAGACGCTATGTGGCGAGCGGCGAGTTGGTCGAGGCCGCTGATATCGCGCAGGTCGCAGCGAAGATCGGCATCAAGCCGTCGATACTCGCGGCGACGATCGCAAACTACAATTCCGATGCGAAGGACGGTCGCGATCCCGAGTTCGGTCGCGGCAGCACCATCTCTCAGCGACACCTTGGTGATATCAGCCACAAGCCGAACCCTTGCGTCGCGCCCATCCTCTACGCGCCGTTCTTTGCGATGCGGATTTATCCGGCCGATCTCGGCACGGCGATCGGCATGAAGGTGGATGCCCAGGCGCGGTATTGCGCGAGGACGGCACGCCGGTTGCGGGCCTCTACGCCTGCGGCAACGACATGGGCTCGATCATGAACGGCAATTGTCCCGGGCCGGGGATCGCGTTGGGACCGGCACTGACGTTCGGGTACATCGCAGGAAGGCATCTGGCGGAGGGGAGTGTGGCCGGGGCGAGTGCGGCCACAGCGTTGGTCTAGCCATTTCCACCGCTGTCATGCCCCGCGACCCGGCTACGCCAAGGCTTCGCCGAGGTCGAAGTCTGGGCGCGCCGAAGCTTTAGCGTAGGCGGCAGGCGGGGCATCCAGTACGCCGCAGCCCATCGGACTAATCACAACCGCCTCGGAGTACTGGATCGCCCGCCTTTGCGGGCGATGACACCGAGAATGTAGCGCCAGTCTACCGCTACTCCGCAGCCGCAGCAAAGCGGCTGTTCTCCAGTTCTGCTTCCAGCCGCGCCTTCTCCGCCGCCGCCAGTTTGATGTTGGCTTCCTTGACATGCCCGAAGCCGCGGATCGTCTCCGGCAGCCGCGCGAGCCTCGTCAGCAGCGGGATCTGCTCCGCTTTCAGCCCGGCGATGCGCTGATCGATCATGTCGAAATAATCCGCGACCAGCTTCCGCTCGGTGCGGCGCTCCTCGGTGCGGCCGAACGGGTCGAACGCGCCGCCACGCAGGAACTTCAGCCCGGCGAGGAGGCGGAAGGCGTGAATCATCCAGCCGCCGAATTCCTTCTTCTGGAGGTGTCCCGTCGTCTTGTCGCGCTGCGCGAAGATCGGCGGGGCCAGATAGAACTTCAGCTTGAAGTCGCCGTCGAATTTCTCCGAGACTTTCTTGGAGAAGCTGCCATCGGTGTAAAGCCGCGCGACTTCGTATTCGTCCTTATAGGACATCAGCTTGAACAGGTTTTTCGCGACAGCCTCGGTCAGCTCCGTGCTAGCAGGCGAGGTTGCTGCTTCCGCCTTGCGCACCTTGGCGACGGCGGCGAGGTAGCGATCGGCGTAGGCCCTGTCCTGATAGCCGGTCAAAAACTCCGCGCGCGTTGCGATAATGTCGTCGAGCGACTTTGTCGGCGCGGAGGTTCGGCTCCTGAATTGCAGCACGCTCCGCACCCGCGACATGTCGTGGGCGGCGAGGCGTCCCCAGGTGAAGGCGAGCTTGTTCATTTCGATCGCGGCGCCGTTGATCTCGATGGCGCGAAGCAGCGCTTCCAGCGACAGCGGGATTGCGCCCTTCTGGAAGGCGAAGCCGAGCATGAAGGGATTTGTCGCGATCGAATCGCCCATCAGTGCCGAGGCAATGCCGGTGGCATCGATGATGTCGAGGTTCTTGTCGCCGACGGCGTCGCGCAGCACGGTCTGCATCGTCCCCATCTCGAAATCGAGGTCGGGGTTTTGCACGAAGCTCGCGGTCGGCTGCAGGTCGGCGTTGATATACGCTTTCGTCGTTCCGCGCTCGGCGCGACTGAGCGCGGAGGGACCGGCCGAGACGATCATGTCGCAGCCGAGGATGACGTCGGCGCCGCCCGTCGTGATCCGGACCGCGGAGATGTCTTCCGGCTTCGCGGCGATGCGCACATGGCTCATCACCGCGCCGTTCTTCTGCGACAGGCCGGTGAAGTCCAGCGCCGAGCAGCCGCGGCCGTCGACATGGGCGGCCATGCCGAGCAGCGCGCCGATGGTGATGACGCCGGTGCCGCCGATGCCGGTGACGAGGATGTTGTAGGATGCGTCCAGCTCACGCGCGGGTGGCAGCGGCAGGTCGGCAAACAACTGGCCTGAATCCACCGCCGAGGTCTTGATCCGCTTGAGCGTGCCGCCGTGCACGGTGACGAAGCTCGGGCAAAAACCCTCGACGCAGGAGAAGTCCTTGTTGCAGTTCGACTGGTCGATCTGGCGCTTGCGGCCGAACTCGGTCTCCAGCGGCTGCACCGAGACGCAGTTCGACGCTTGCGAGCAATCGCCGCAACCTTCGCAGACGAGCTCGTTGATGAAAGCGCGCTTGGCGGGATCCGGATAGAGCCCGCGCTTGCGGCGGCGGCGCTTTTCCGCGGCGCAGGTCTGGTCGTAGATCACGACCGTAAGACCCTGGATGTCGCGCAGCTCGCGCTGCACGGCGTCGAGCTCGCGGCGATGATGGACGGTCGCGCCTTGCGGGAAGTAGTTGGTGTCAGGGTATTTGGTCGGATCGTCCGAGACGATCGCGAGCCGTTTGACGCCCTCGGCCCAGACCTGATGCGCGATCTGGGCGACGTTGAAGCCGCCCTCGGCCGGCTGGCCGCCGGTCATCGCGACGGCGTCGTTGTAGAGGATCTTGTAGGTGATGCTGATGCCGGCGGCCGATGCCGCGCGAAGGGCGAGCAGCCCGGAATGGGTGTAGGTGCCGTCGCCGAGATTCTGGAAAATGTGCTGCTCGGTCGTGAAGGGCGCTTGTCCTATCCAGTTCACGCCCTCGGCGCCCATATGCGAGATCAGATCGGTGCGGCGCGTCGGCATGCTCAGAGCCATGCCGTGGCAACCGATGCCGGCCATGGCTCGGCTTCCCTCGGGCACGCGCGTGGAGGTGTTGTGCGGGCAACCCGAGCAGAAGAACGGCGTGCGCGCGAGCTTGATTTGCCCGGAGGCCGGAACAGGAGTGTCGAAGGCCTCGAGCCGGGCGAGGCGCTGCTCCAGCACTGGGCTGTGGTGGCCGAGCTTGCGCAGCCGCGCCACCAGTGCGGATGCAACGATGGTCGGCGTCAGCTCGCCCTCGCTCGGCAATAGCGGCGCGCCGCGTTCGTCGCGCTTCCCGGTAACGGTTGGGCGCCTGGACGCATCGATATTGTAGAGGATGCGCATCAGCTGGTCTTCGATGAAACCGCGCTTCTCCTCGACCACCAGCACGTCCTGAAGCCCTTCGGCGAAGCGCTTGGCCCCGCTTTCTTCCAGCGGCCAGGTCATCGCGACCTTGTAGATGCGCAGGCCAAGGTCCTCCGCGTCCTTGTCGGAAATGCCCAGATCGGCCAGCGCCTGCCGCAGATCAAGATAAGCCTTACCGGTCGCGACGATGCCGAGCCGTGCCGGCCTGGAGTCGAGCACGATGCGGTCGAGCTGGTTGGCGCGCGCAAAGGCCTGCACCGCCGCCATCTTCGGGCCGAACAGGCGCCTCTCTGCGTCCAGCGGCGGATCGGGCCAGCGGATGTTGAGGCCGCCGGGCGGCATCTCGAAATCGTCGGGGAGCTTAATCTGGATGCGTTCGGGATCACTGTAGATCGAGGCCGAACTCTCCACGGTTTCGCTGATCGCCTTGAAGCCGACCCAGCAGCCGGAGAAGCGCGACAGCGCAAAACCGTAAAGGCCGAGGTCGAGATAATCCTGCAGCGTCGCCGGGTTGATCACGGGGATCAGCGCCGCTGCGAAGACCTGCTCGCTCTGGTGTGCCAGTGTCGAGGATTGGCAGCCATGGTCGTCGCCAGCAAGCGCGAGTACGCCGCCATTCAGCGAGGTGCCGGCGGCATTCGCATGCTTGAGCGCGTCAACCGAGCGATCGACGCCGGGCCCCTTGCCGTACCAGATGCCGAACACGCCATCGACCTTGGCGCCGGGAAACAGGCCGACCTGCTGGCTGCCCCAGACGGCGGTCGCCGCTAGGTCCTCATTAAGGCCGGGGACGAAGGCAATGTCGTGCTGCTGGAGGTATGACTTCGCGCGCCACAGCGCGTGGTCGTACATGCCGAGCGGGGAGCCGCGATAGCCCGAGATGAAGCCGCCGGTGTTGAGGCCCTGAAGTCGATCGCGTTCGCGCTGCAACATGGGCAACCGGACCAGCGCCTGCGTGCCGGACAGGAAGATCCGCTTCGATTCGAGCCGGTATTTGTCGTCCAGCTCGACCTGCATCAGCGTCATTTCGGAAGTCCTCGTCTCTTGGTCGGCTCTTATTCGACTTGGGGTTTGCGCTGCGGGAGGGAGGAGCGGCTGCGCGACGCGAATTGTGACAGTCAAGGGCATGCACAGGCGAAGTCAATATCGCTGGCCGCATCCGTGGCGCTCCTGCTAGTCATGGCTTGCTTGCGGAGGACACCATGACGGCACAAGTGTTCGATACCGAGATCACGGAGACCGACGGCGCTCTGATCGGGCCGTGGCGTCAGCCGCGTCAGATGCTGCAATCCCAAACCTACGACGCGCACGCCTCGATCCACGACGACGCCACCGCGCAGAAGCTCGGCTTCAAGGGCGGCACCATCGAGGGCCCGACCCATTTCAGCCAGTTTGCTCCGCTCGGCGCGCGTTTGTGGGGACAGGTCTGGTTCGAGAGCGGCTGTCTCTCCGCGCATTACCGCAGCGTCTGTTACGAAGGCGAGGAGGTGCAGGCGATCCTGTCGAAGCCGCTGCCCGGCACCAGCCAGTGCCAGATCCAGATGGTCAAACGTGACGGCACCGAGGTGCTGCGTGGCACGGCCTTGGTCGGAGAACCGCAGGCCGCAACCGCGCTGGAGGCGCGTCTTGGCGAACTCAAGCCGCTCACTGATCCCGTGATCCTGCGCGACGTGAAGGTGGCGCAGACGAGCCGGCGCCAGGCGGTGCGGATGGCGTTCGACCAGATCATGGGCGAGCTCTATCCGTTCTCGCTGCGGCAGAAGCTCGCCGTCATCACCGAGACCTCGCCGTATTATTCAGGCGCCGGCAATCCTTCTGCGAATCCGTGGGGCAGGGCGATCATCCCGATGGAGATGCTGAGCGTGCTGTTCCAGTACCGCTCCAAGGACGATCCTCTCCCGGCCAAGGGCCCGGCCGTCGGCCTGTTCGCCGACCAGGAGATCAGGCTGGTGAAGGGCCCGCTGTTTGTGGACGAGGACTACGAAGTCGAGCGCGAGGTCGTCGCGCTCTCCGGCAGCCGACGCACCGAGAGCGCCTGGGTGAAGACGCGCGTGTTCGACAAGACGAATTCGGTGGTGGCGACCATGCTGCTGAACATGGCGACGCTGAAGGATTCTTACGCGCCGTATGAGGAAGAATATCGACGGCTGTACGGAGATACTGCCCGGTAGAAGCGAGCTTCGTTGTCGCTCATCCTTTGGGCAAATGCACGTCGCAAAAGCCGCCGCACAGCGAATAAGCAGACCCCGGCTTTCCTCATAACATTCTGACGGCGCAGCAAATTTTCCCGCGCTGTCCGCCCGATTGCCATTGTACACAATGGCACGGCGCTTGCAGAACTCCGGGCAACGAGAGTTCTCGCGGGGGCCTTGAGTCATGTTGAACTCAACCAAGCCGACATTGGGTGTCATCATCGCCGAACCGGAGCCGGTCAAGCTCGACTGGTCGGCTACCGCGCTCCTCATCATCGACATGCAGCGCGACTTCATGGAGCCTGGCGGCTTCGGCGAGACGCTCGGCAACGACGTCAGCCAGCTCGCGCGCGCGGTGAAGCCGATCGGTGCGGTGCTGAAGGCCGCGCGGGAGACCGGCATGCTGGTGATCCACACGCGCGAGGGCCATCTGCCCGATCTCTCCGACGCGCCGCCGGCGAAAGTCGAGCGCGGCGCGCCATCGCTTCGCATCGGGGACCCCGGTCCTATGGGCCGCATTCTCATTCGCGGCGAGGCGGGCCACGACATCATCCCGGAGCTCTATCCGCTCGACAGCGAGATCGTGATCGACAAGCCCGGCAAGGGCGCGTTCTACGCCACCGAGCTCACCGACGTGCTGGAGAAATACGGCATCGAGAATCTGCTGGTGTGCGGCGTCACCACCGAGGTGTGCGTCAACACCACCGTGCGCGAGGCCAATGACCGCGGCTATCGCTGCATCGTCATCTCGGACGGCTGCGCATCCTACTTCCCCGAATTTCACGAGATGGGCTTGAAGATGATCAAGGCCCAGGGCGGCATCTTCGGCTGGGTCGCAAGCTCAGCCGCAGTACTGGAGGCGATGAAGATTTCCACATCAGCGTAGGGGCATCACGATGAGCACAGGCACGACAGGGACGGCCGGCACCTCCGAGTTCAAGCCGGCACTATGGACACCGGGCGACTGGAACGCGTTTTTCGGCTTCGGCACCAACATCCTCGTCAACATGCTTGTGCTCACGGGCCTGTTGCGCTTCGTGTTGAAGATGCCTGACAGTCTTGTGTTCGGCCGTATCCTGCCCGCGCTCGGGTTGATGATGTGTCTCTCCACCTTCTACTACGCATACCTCGCCTATCGGCTGGCGCAGAAGACTGGCCGCAACGACGTCTGTGCGCTGCCCTCGGGCGTTAGCGTGCCGCACATGTTCATCGTCACCTTCGTGATCATGCTGCCGATCACGATCAAGACCGGCGATCCGCTCAAGGGCTGGTCGGCGGGCCTGGTCTGGGTGTTCTTCCAGAGTTTTATCCTGATGATCGGCGGTTTCATCGCGCCCTTCATTCGAAAGATCACGCCGCGCGCGGCGCTGCTCGGTACGCTCGCCGGCGTATCCGTCACCTTCATCTCGATGCGGCCGGCGCTCGAAATGTACATGACTCCGCAGATTGGCCTAGTCTGCTTCGCCATCATTCTGGTGAGCTGGTTCGGTGGCGTGAAATATTGGCGCGGCATTCCCGCCGGTCTCGTCGCGATCGCGGTGGGCATGGTCATCGCATGGGGTTCGAACCTGTTCGGCCTCGGTCTCGGTGGACTGAGCGTCAAAGGCGTCGGTGATGCCTTTGCCAATTTCGGCTTCTCGGTGCCGATCCCGGCGGTAGGCTACGTTTTCTCCGGTTTCGAATTCCTCGGAATCATTCTGGTTACCGCCATTCCGTTCGGCATCTATGATCTCGTCGAGGCCATGGACAATGTCGAGAGCGCGGAGGCCGCCGGCGACGAATATCCGACCACGCGCGTGCTCACCGCCGACGGAATCGTCAGCCTGATTGGCTGCCTGATGGGCAATCCCTTCATCAACGCCGTCTATATCGGCCATCCCGGCTGGAAGGCCATGGGCGGCCGCATTGGTTACTCGGCCGCGACCGGCATCATGGTGGTGGTGCTGGCCTGGTTCGGCATCATCTCGGTGCTGCTGGCGCTGGTGCCGGTCGTCGCGATCTCGCCGATCCTGCTCTATATCGGCATGCTCATTGGCGCGCAGGCGTTCCAGACCACGCCGGTCAAGCACGCGCCCGCCATCGTGCTGGCACTGACGCCGCATTTGGCCGCCTGGGCCAAGCTCCAGATCGACACCATGCTGGGCTCGACCATGAACGCGGCTGCGACTGTCGGCGGAATGGCCGCCGACAAGGCCGACGCGGTCAAGGCTGCCGCGATCGCCGCGTTGCCGCAGCAGGGCGTGTTCTATCACGGGTTAGAAGTGATGGGCGGCGGCTCCATCCTCGGCGGCTTGATCCTGGGTGCGATCGGCGTCTTCATCATCGAGCGCGACTTCGAGAAAGCCTCGGCATTCGCGCTGGTTGGTGCAGTCCTGACCTACTTTGGCTTCATGCACGGCGAAGCCGTCGGCATCGGCGGCGGATTTGGCGTCACGCCCGCGGTCGCGTTCGCCTATGCCGTGATGGCCGCCGGTCTGTTCGCGGCCAGCAGGCTCGGCGCGAGCGAGCCTTACATGCCGCACGCGGACATGCACGCGGCACCGGCGGAGTAGCTACCCGCCCTTGACGGCACCAGCGGTGAGCCCGGCGACGATCTGTCGCTGGGCGAACACCGTGAGCAGCAGCACCGGGAGCGTGACGATCAGCGCGGCGGCCGCGAGCGGTCCCCAGCTCAACTGGTCGAACGAGATCATGTTGTAGACGGCGACCGGAAGGGTGCGGGTCTCGCGTCCAGCCAGCACGATGCCGAACACAAAATTGTTCCAGGAGAAGATCACGGCCAGGATGAAGGCGACCGCGATGCCGGGCTTGGCGATCGGCAGCGCGACATGGTGGAAGACCTGCCAGCGCGTGGCGCCGTCGATGAGGGCTGCTTCTTCCAGCTCCATCGGCGTCGTTTCGAAATAGCCGATCATGATCCAGATCACGATCGGCACCGTGACCACGAGGTGGATGATGATCTGCGGCACCAGCGTGCCGAGCAGTCCCAGCCACTGGAACATGAGAAACAGCGGGATCAGATAGGACAGGCCCGGCGTGATGCGGGCGATCAGGATCACGATCGCGGATTTGTGCGCGGCCATCCGCGCAATCCCGTAGCCGGCGGGAACGCCGACGAGCAACGCAAGCAGCGTCGCGCTCCCTGTCACGATCAGGCTGTTGATGAAATAGGTCAGGAAGCGGTTGGAGGCGAGCACTTCGGCATAGTTCTTCCAGGCGACATGCTCGGGAAAGAACACCGGCGGGTAGGCGGCGTTGTCGATCTCGAATTTGAGCGACAGCGACAGCATCCAGAGAAAGAACAGGATCGCCGGCGATACGATGACGAACACCGAGAACCACAGGCCGATCTTGCCGATGATTTGCCTTGGCGTCATGTGCCGCTCGCGATCTCGGTCCACAGCATGCGCTGGCGCGCGTAGAGCATCACCGCCGCAAGCAGAACGATCAGCAGGAAGAACACGACCGCAATCGCCGAGCCGTAGCCGAGGTCGTAATAGGAGAAGGCGACGCTGTAGAGATAGATGTTGATGGTCTCCGACGCCGATCCCGGTCCGCCCTGCGTGATCGCGAAAATGATGTCGAAGCTCTTCACGGCGTCGATCATGCGGATCATACCGGCGATGAACAGGAACGGCATGATCAGCGGCAGGGTGATGAAGCGGAACACCTGCCAGACGCTGGCGCCATCGATCTGTGCACTTTCATAAGGCTCGGTCGGGATCGCGGCCAGGCCGCCGAGCACGATCAGCATGACCAGCGGCGTCCATTGCCAGGTCTCGACCAGCACCAGCGAGGGAATGACGGTCGCGGGATGAAACACCCAGAGCTGCGCAGGAATTCCGACCAGTGACAGCAGATAGTTCAGCACGCCGAGCTGCGGGTGGAACATCATTGTCCAGACCAGCGCGATCGCCACCGGCGTCGCCATCATCGGCATGATGAAGACGCCGCGCAGAAAGCCGCGGCCGGGGAATTTCTGGTGAAACACGACGGCCGCAAACGTGCCGAGCACGAGCGGCAGCAGCACGGACAGTATGGTGTAGACCAGTGTATGCCCGACGGCCTCGATGAAGCGGGGGTCGCTCGTCAGCCGCAGATAATTGGACAATCCGACGAAGGTGGTCGACGAGCCGACCTTCCACTCGTTCAGGCTCATCCAGATCGTGAAGACCCACGGAAAGATGATGATCGCGATCACGACGACCAGCGCCGGCACCACGAACGGCCAGTAGGACGGCGGCCGCAACTCCTTCTCCGGCGCGGCATCAGACTGTGCCGCGCCCGGAGTCGATTGTGTCAACGCACTCACGCCTTCTCGCTACGCTCCAGGATCGGCCGGTACTGATCGTTGGCCTTCTTCAGCTCGGCGGCAGGATCGGCGCCGGACAGGGTCGCGGTGACCGCGGCGCCGACGATGTCGCGGAATTCGGCGACCGGAATCACGACGGGCAGGCCCAGCTTGCTGATCTTGCCGGAATCGATCACCGATTGCAGCCACTCCTTGGTCTTGACGCCCTTCTGGACCTCGGGATCGCCAAGGATCGAGTTGCGGAACGGCACGCCGCCGCCGGCCTGCAGCAGCCGCGCGCCCTGGGTTTTCGAGACCACCCATTGGCAGAGCAGATAGGCGGCTTCCTTGTTCTTGCTCGCAGCGGCAACGCCGATGCCGTCGCCATAGGTCGAGGAATATTGTCCCTTCGGGCCGGCGGGCACGACGGTGTAGCCGACCTTGCCGACGACGCGCGAGGCGGCCGGATCTTCCAGCGGCGGCGCCCAGCCGACGCCGTCGATCCACATCGCGGATCGGCCTTGGGTGAACGAGGCCATCGACTCCATCCAGTTGAAGCCGGCGACGCCTGGGGGTGCCGATTTCGTCAGGAGCGTCTGATACAGCTTGGTCGCCGCAATGGCTTCCGGACCGTCGGTCAGGATGTTGCCCTTGGCGTCGAGGAATTCTCCGCCATAGTTGAGGAAGAAGTTGCTCCACATCGCCATGTTGGCGTTGCGCAAGCCGCGCCCAACAAAGCCGTAGATGCCTTCCTTGGTATCGGTGAGCTTCTCGGCCGCCGCAGCCATCTCGTCGAGGGTCTTGGGAACGGTGACGCCCTTCTTCTCGAACAGCTCCTTGTTGTAGTAGAGGATGAAATAATCGACCGACCACGGCAGCGACAGCATCTGGCCCTTGTCGTTCCTGGCGTATTGCAGGCCGGCTGCCGAGAAGTCGCCCTCGACGAGATCGGGCGCGGTGAGCGCCGGGTCCTTCATGAAGGGCGTCAAGTCGGCGAGCCAGCCGGCCTTCTCGAATTGCCGCTTCTGCACATGGTAGCTGAGATGGACGACGTCGAAGCTCGGCCGTCCCGAGGTGAACTCGATCACCACCTTTTGGCGCTGCTGCTGCTCGGGAATCTGCTCCGCTTCGACCTGGATGCCGGTGAGTTCGGTGAACTCCTTCACGTATTTTTGCAGGTTGTCGCCGCGGGGGCCCTTGGCGAGGATCACCTCGAGCTTGGTCCCCGCGTATTTCTTCCAGTTCACCTCGGCACGCGCCGGCAATCCCGTCAGGCTGAGCGCGCCAGCTGCGGCAGTGCCCGTCAAGAGCGTACGACGCGAGATTTTGTGGTTGACCACTTGAGGTCCCTCCCTGTGACTCAATTTGGGCGGATACTAGCGGCCGTTCTGCTTCTGCCTAGTCCTAATCTGCGGAATTCAGGGCCGCACGGCCGGCGTCTCCATCGGCAAGCCATGCGCTCGCGACATCAGATAGAGTTCGAGCGCGACCAACTCGGGCGCGCCGAAATCATAGGCCTGGGCGCGGACACCCGTCATGCAACTGCGTAGCCGCCGCTCCAGCGATCCCAGCGTCTGCCATTCTAGGCGATAAAGCGGATAGCCGGTCGGCTGTCCCTGCGTGACCGGCGCGCCGGCAAGCCGCTTGTTGAAATTGTCGTCGTGGCAATTGGTGCAGGCAAGATTGAGCTGGCCTTCGCGCTGCATGAAGAGGGCGCGGCCCTGTTCGACGAATGGCTTCAGTTGCGGATCGTCGCCCGCGGTGATCGCGGTGCCGCGCGATTGGTGCGCGACGAAGGCGGACAGGGCCAGCAAATCGCTGCTCTCGTAGGGGAGCGGCCTCGCCTGCTGATGATTGCTGCGGCACAGATTGATGCGCTGGTCGAGCGTGACGGGCCGCGCCAGCGCCTTGTCGAAGGCCGGATAGCGCGCCGCGACGCCTTTCATGCTGCCGCGTGCATCGCCATGGCAATCCGCACAGGCCTTGTCGGCGCTGCCGGTCTTCTTCGTCCACAACGCCTCGCCGTCGAGCACGAACAGCATGCCGGGATTTGAGGTGTCGTCATCCTGCATCGCGCGGGTGTCGGGCCCCATGAACAAATAGCCGGAGCGGCGCGCGTCCGGCGGAATCTCGCCGGCGAGCAGGGCAGGGGCCGTGGCGAGGAACGCCGCGGCCGATATCGCGCGCCAAAAACTCATTCGACCGTGATTGACGCCGATGCGCTGGACAAATAGCCGTTGTCGCCGATCCATTCGAACTCGAACTTGCCGCTCTCCTTCGCGACCGTGAAGAACGACAGATAGGGATTGGCCGCGATCGCGGGGAAGAGATCGGCGCGAAAAATCTCGGTACCGTTGTAGCGGCACGTGAAGCTCGTGATGATGTCGCGCGGCACCAGCGCGCCGTCCGCCGTATGGCGGAAGCCGGTTTCCATGATGTGCGAGGTCAACGTGCGGATCTCGACGATTTCGCCGCGTCTGGCTTTCGCGGGAACGTTGATGAGCGCGGCCATCAGTTCATCTCCTCGGTGCAGGCGGCCAGCGTCACGACGATTTCCGTCGTGACCTGCCAGAACGTGTCGTCGGAAAGACGCGCGATCGCCACCACCTTCTGGGTATCCGCGAGCCGAATCCGGGTCGAGATCTGGGCGCGGCCGGAGGAGGGGCCGAGATGGAAGTTGCCGATGTTCGGCTGCGGGTTCTTCTCGTTGAAGACGTGGATGCTCTTGACGTAGTCGTCCGCCGTCATCGGGCTCGCGACGCTCACGGTCAGCGGCACCGTGTTGCCGTTCTCGACCAGCGGCGGAATGTCGAGCTTCACCTTGCCGGAGCGTACAGGTGCTTCGCCGACGACGTTGCGGATCGCGGCGGTGAGCATCGCCGGTGTCGCCTCGAGCGGCCGCAGCGTGACGATCGGGAGCGTCCCGGCGACCGTCACGCTTCCAGCAAGGTTCAGGAATTGTCGTCGCGTGGTCGGCATGAACAGTCCTAGTCCCGAAGCGTTGCAAGGAAAGCCACGATGTCCTCGATCTCGGCGGCGGACAAGATCGGTTTGCCGACGAAGTTTCGCCCGACCCGCACGAGGTGATCGGTGCGATAATAGGACGGCATGATGGTCTTCGGGTTGAAGCGCGCCGCATCGACCAGTCGAAGCCGCAACTGGCTCACCGTCCAGCGGTTCCCCGCACCCGAGAGGTCAGGCGCGAGGTCGCCCTGGAACCGGGTCTCCGGGAAGGGGCCGGAATGGCACAGGATGCAGGTCGTCGTGCGCGCGAGCACCAGCGCGCGCCCGCGCGCGGCATCGCCGGGCGCGCCGGTGAGCGATTCCGCGATGCCGTCGCCGGCGACGTTGTAGGGCAGGAGCTCCTCGGCTCCCGCGTGGCAGGCGAAGGCGACACTGGCGGCGATCAGCGCTGCGATATGGACCAATGCTCTAGCCAAAGGTATCTGCCGTGATGGTTTGAAACCAGTGCTCGGCTTCGGTCGCCTCGCGGGCGCGCAATTCGCGCGGCGCATCGACCGGGCTGGACGTGCCGCCCTCGACCTCGGCGAAGATGTCGCCCCTGGGCTGGTAATTGCCCGCGAGTGAAAAGCCGTAGCCGGGTGCGACAATGTTGTAGCAGACGCCTGTTAATCGCGGCGTTTCTGGTGCGCGGCCGGCAAGGAGGTTCACGATTACGGAAGCGCAGGCCTTGCCCTGTGCGCTTGCCGCGGATGCCGATTTGGGAATGCCCCCGCCCAGGCAGGCATCGCCGATGACGTGGATGTTCTGGACGAGTTTCGATTCGAAGGTGACGGGATCGATCGGGCACCAGCCGGTGGCATCCGCAGCGCCCGCGACCTCGGCGATGCGTCCCGCTCGCTGCGGCGGGATGACGTTGGCGACGTCAGGGG
>NZ_JADPJF010000148.1:67390-68172 GCF_023073295.1 Bradyrhizobium sp. 23
GTAATTGCCGAACTCGGTGACGATGGTCCTGGTCGCGGGGTCGACCGAGGTCACGCGGCCGCCTTGCGACAGCCCGATGCGTTCGATCATATCGCCGTAAAGCTCCTTCCACGCCTTCTCGAACAGTCGCTGCTGGGAGAAATTGTCCTTGGCATCGAGGATCAAGACCTTTGAGCGCGGCTTCTTCGTTTTCAGGTAATGCGCGATCAGGCTGGCGCGCTCGTAAGGCGCCGGCGGACAGCGCGAGGGATTGGCGGGGATCGCAATGGCGACGGTGCCGCCGTCCGGCATGGCCTCCAGCTGCCGACGCAGCAACAGCGTCTGCGCGCCGGCCTTCCAGGCGTGCGGCATCTTTTCGGATGTGGCGTCGTCGTAGCCAGGCAGAGCTTCGAAATGGAAGTCGATGCCGGGAGAGAGGACGAGACGATCATAGGGCAGCGCAACGCCATCGGCCGTCACGACGCTGCGTAGTTGCGGCTCGATTGTGGTCACGGCCTGGCTGATCACGGTGACACCCTCGGCGGCGATCTTGTCATAGCCAAACTGCTGCGTGTCGATCTCGCGCAGACCGGCGATCACCTCGTTGCTGAACGGACAGGAGGTGAAGACGGTACTGGGTTCGATCAGGATGACTTGCAAGTTTGCCTCCGCGCGCTTCAGCGCGCGCGCGCACGCGGCGCCGCCAAAGCCGCCGCCGACCACGACGACGCGGCCCGCCGATTGCGCGCGCAGGATCGAAGGAACGGCGAATGATGTAGCCGCGGCGGCGATGCCGAGGACGG
>NZ_JADPJF010000148.1:68253-75275 GCF_023073295.1 Bradyrhizobium sp. 23
CCGTGTCACCGACGCATTCATGAGTCTTGTCCGGAAAGGGTGCCGCGGCGAGCGTTACGGCCGCCGCGGCATTTTTCAGGCGAAGGTGATGTTCTGATCGCGTAGCGGTACCGAGCGGATGCGTTTGCCCGTCGCCGCGAAGTATGCGTTGAGCACCGCCGGTGCCGCGACGCCGATGGTCGGCTCGCCGACACCGCCCCAGAACCCGCCGCTCGGCACCATCACCGATTCGACCTTCGGCATCTCGTTGATGCGCATCGAATTGTAGGTGTCGAAGTTGATCTGCTCGATCTTGCCGTCCTTGACGGTGCAGCCGCCGTAGAACAGCGCGGAGAGGCCATAGACGAAGGAGCCCGCGATCTGCCGCTCCACCTGGGCCGGATTGACGACGTAGCCGGGATCGGTGGAGGCGACGATACGATGCACCTTGATCTTGTTGCCGTCGGTCACCGAGATTTCGGCGGCGCCGGCGACATAGCTGCCATAGCCCATCACCTGCGCGATGCCGCGATAGATGCCCTGTGGCGCCGGAGTGCTCCAGCCGATCTTCTCGGCCACGGCATTGAGCACCGCCAGATGCTTGGGGTGATTGCCCATCAGCTTGCGGCGGAATTCGAGCGGGTCCTGGCCTGCGGCCTGGGCCAGCTCGTCCATGAAGCATTCCATGTAGATCGCGTTGTGATTGACGTTGACGCCGCGCCAGAAGCCCGGCGGAACGTGCGGGTTGCGCATCGCATGCTCGACCAGGAGGTTCGGCACGGAGTAACCGAACGCGGCTTCGCCGGACTGGGCGACGCCCTGGAATGCGGCCGGATCCATGCCGTTCTGCAGCGCTTCGGGGCGGAGCGAGAACAGGATCGATTGCCCGGACAGGCGGTAGTGCAGCGCGACCAGATTGTTGTCGGCATCGAACGCGCCGGTCATCTTGCACTGGGTGATCGGGTGATATCTGCCGTGCGCCATGTCCTCTTCGCGCGACCACAACAGCTTGATCGGCGTGCCCGGCATCTCCTTGGCGATCAAGACGGCCTGGCGGACATAGTCGGTCTGGCCGCGCCGGCCGAAGCCGCCGCCCGGCATCACCTTGTGCACGTCGCACTTCTCCGCCGGCAGGCCCGACGCTTCCAACGTGGCCGCGAAGGCTGCCTCGCCATTCTGCGTGCCGCACCAGACCTCGCATTTGTCCGCCGTGTAGAGCGCCGTGGCGTTCATTGGCTCCATGGTGGCGTGGTTCTGGTAGGGATAGCTGTAGACGGCCTCGATTTTCTTGGCGGCACCGGCAATCGCCGCCTTCGCGTCGCCGTTCTTGTTGCCGACATAGGCCGGCTGCCCGTTGTCGAGGCCCTCGGTCAGCCATTTCGCGATCGACTCGCTCGAGACCTTGGCGTTGTCGCCCTCGTCCCAGACGATCGGCAGCGCCTCCAGTGCGGTCTTGGCGTGCCACCAGGTGTCGGCAACGACGGCGACCGCGGTGTCGCCGACCTTGACGACCTTCTTGACTCCTTTCATGCCGGTGATCTTGGCTTCGTCATAGCTTTTCAGCTTGCCGCCGAACACCGGGCAATCCTTGATCGCGGCGTTCAGCATGCCCGGCAGCTTGACGTCGATGCCGTAGACCATGGTGCCGGTGGTCTTCTCGGCGGTGTCCAGCCGCTTCACGCCCTTGCCGATCAGCTTCCAGTCCTTGGGGTCCTTCAGCTTGACCTCGGCCGGCGGCGTCAGCTTGGCCGCGGCCTCGGCGACCTTGCCGTAGGTCGTGGTCTTGCCGGACGGCGTGTGGGTAATGACGCTGTTGGCGGCCGTGCATTCGGACGCCGGCACTTTCCACGCCTCGGCGGCGGCCTGGATCAGCATCACGCGTGCGGTGGCACCGCCCTTGCGGACATAGTCTTGCGAAGAGCGGATGCCGCGGCTGCCGCCGGTCGAGAAATCGCCCCAGACGCGCTTGCGGGCGACGCTCTGGCCCGGTGTCGGATATTCGGTCGAGACCTTCGACCAGTCGCATTCGAGTTCCTCGGCGACGAGCTGGGCAAGGCCGGTGAGGGAGCCCTGGCCCATTTCGGAGCGGGCGATGCGGATGACGACGGTGTCGTCGGGCCTGACCACGACCCAGGCGCCGATCTCCGGGGAGCCGTCGGCCGCGCGGACCACGGCGGGACCGCCGAAGGGGATATCGAGGCCGATTGCGAGACCTGCGCCGACCGCGGCGGTGCCGATGACGAAGGCACGGCGGTTCATCCTGGGAGAGACATGCTTGTTCATGTGGCGGCTCCTTACGCGCTTGCGATCGTGTGGATCGCTTCGCGCACCTGCTGGAAGGTGCCGCAGCGGCAGATATTGGTGATGGCCTCGTCGATGTCGGCGTCGGTCGGCTTCGGCTTCTCGCTCAGCAGCGCCGCCACCGCCATGATCATGCCGCTCTGGCAATAGCCGCATTGCGGAACGTCCTGGGCAATCCAGGCTTCCTGCACCTTGTGCAGCGCGTTGCCGGAGGCGAGCCCTTCGATGGTCGTGATCTTCTTGCCTGCGGCTTCGCCGACCGAAACCCCGCAGGAGCGGGTGGCGACGCCGTCGATGTGAACGGTGCAGGCGCCGCATTGTGCAATGCCGCAGCCATATTTGGTGCCGGTGAGGCCGGCATTCTCGCGGATCGCCCAGAGCAGGGGCGTATCCGGCTCGACGTCGAGCGTGAAGGTTTTTCCGTTGATTGTTAGGTTTGCCATCGCAGTCCCCTGATTGGCCCAATCCACCGACTGGACTCAGCGGCGCAATGTGTCCGGCAAATTGGAAACGTTCAAATCAATAGTCCGAGGGGTAACCGGCGGGGATTCCTTCCCCGGGCGCCCGCGGCACGGCTTGGAGCGACGTCTACTGGCTTCCGCGCCGACGCCCCCGGAACCGAGAGCGACAGTTTGTCCCTTTTGGCAGGGTGCAAGTCGAGAATGCTCTGCTACAGTGGAATCAGCCAAAAAGGGGTTCCATGAACGTACCGCAGCCTTGCAAAGTCCTGATGCTCTATCCGCTGTTCTCGGCAGAGTCCTTCTGGAGCTTTGGCGAATCCTGCAAAGTGTTGGGTGTGAAGCGGCCCGCGGCCCCTTTGGGGCTGATCACCGTTGCCGCGATGCTGCCCGAGAGCTGGACGGTCCGGCTGATCGATTGCAACACGGAATCCTTCAGCGACGAGGATCTTTCCTGGGCCGACGTCGTCTTCACCGGCGGAATGATGCCGCAGCAGGCCGACACGCTGCGCCTGATCGAAATTTGCCGTGCCGCGGGCAAGCCGGTGGTCGTGGGCGGTCCCGATCCCACCTCGAGCCCCCATATCTATGAGAGGGCCGACTTCCAGGTGCTCGGAGAGGCCGAAAGCGTTCTCCACGAATTCGTCGCGGCCTGGGACAGTGGCGCACGCTCCGGCGTCTTCATTGCGCCGAAATTCCAGGCCGACGTCACCAAGACGCCGGTTCCGCGCTTCGATCTGCTGAAGTTCGAGGACTACCTTTATCTCGGTGTGCAGTATTCCCGCGGCTGCCCGTTCACCTGCGAGTTCTGCGATATCATCGAGCTCTATGGCCGGGTGCCGCGAACCAAGACGAACGAGCAAATGCTGGTCGAGCTCGACAGGCTCTATGCCATGGGCTACCGCGGCCATCTCGACTTCGTCGACGACAATTTCATCGGCAACAAGAAGTCGTTGCGGCTGTTCCTGCCCCAGCTGGCCGAATGGCAACGTGCTCACGGCTATCCCTTTGAATTGTCGACTGAGGCCTCGGTCAATCTGGCGGACGATCCCGAGCTCCTGAACCTGATGGGCCAGGCGAATTTCTTCGCCATCTTCGTCGGTATCGAAAGTCCGGATCCGGCGACGCTGGTCGCCATGCGGAAGAAGCAGAACACGCGGCGCAACATCGCCGAGAGCATCCACAAGATCTACGCCGCGGGCATGCTCGTCACCGCGGGTTTCATCGTCGGCTTCGACAATGAGAAGCTCTCGATGGCGGATGCCATGATCGACTTCATCGAAGAGGCGGCGATCCCGGTCAGCATGGTCGGCCTGCTCTATGCCTTGCCGAACACGCAGCTGACGCGCCGCCTGGAGCGCGAAGGCCGGTTGCATCCGGGCCACGACCTGGCGCCGACCATCGGCGCGGATCAGTGCACCGCCGGGATCAACTTCGATCCGGTGCGTCCATTGCGCGACATTCTGACGGACTACAAGCGCGTGCTGGAGCACATCTACAGCCCGGCCGCCTATGCAAGGCGTATCGACCGACTGATGACGCTGCTCGACCGCTCTCGCCAGCGCCAGGAGCTCGCGGAAGGCGATATCCGTGCCCGGATCGGCGCGATGGAAACGGTGCACAAGGTGGTCACAGCCCTTCCCGAGGCGCGCGGGCCGCTGTGGCAGACCTTCATGAACTGCGCCAAGCGCGACACAACATCGGCGCGGATCGCCGTGCAGATGATCGCTGCCTATGCGCATCTCGGGCCGTTCTCGCGCAAGGTCATCGCTGCCATCGATGAGCGCCTCGCTGCGCTCGACGAGGAGACTGTCATTCCGGCCGCGACAGTCGAGGTGACGGCGGCCCGACATCTGGCTTGACCGTCTACTCCACCGCCAGCCGCAAAAAGCTCATCACGCTGCCGAGTACGGCGAAGCCGGCGCCGAGTGCCAATGCCACGACTGCGCCGTCGTGACCGGCCAGCGAGAAGCAGAGCGCGGCCAGCGCCGCCCCTGTCGTCTGCCCCGTCAGGCGCGCGGTGGCGACGATGCCGGAGGCGCTGCCGCTGCGATGTGGCGGCGCGCTCGACATCACCGCTTTCATGTTCGGCGCCTGGAAGAAGCCGAATCCCATGCCGCAGATCACCATCCGCCAGATAATGTCGGGAATCGCAGGATTGGCCGGCAGCATCGCCAGCAGCGCCATGCCGAGGCCGAGCAGCACGAGCCCGATGCCGCCGAGCAATCCGACCGCGTGCCGGTCGGAGAGGCGCCCGGCGATCGGCGCCATGATGCCGACCACCAGCGGCCATGGCGTCATGAAGAAGCCGGTCTCGACCTGCGAACGCCCCAGCACGTCTTCGAAATAGAACGGCAGCGAGACGAAGGCGAGGCCCTGCACCGCGAACGAGCACACGGCCGTCGCGGCCGACAGCGCGAACATTGGCCGGCTGAACAGGTCGATCGGCAGCATCGGCGCCGGATGGTCGGCATGGCGGCGCGTCAGGATGAAGCCGAGCACCAGGGCCGTGACCAGCTCGATGCCCACGACAACCGGTGAGAGATTGTGCGCGGCACTGCCGATGCCCGTGATGAACAGCCCGAGACAGGCCGACGCCAAGGCCGCGCCGAGAAAGTCAAAGCCGTGATCGGCGCGCGGCGTCTTCGGCAGCATCGCAAATCCGATGCCGATCGCGACGAGGCCGAACGGGATGTTGACGGCGAACAGCCATGGCCACGGGCCGAGCGCGAGGATAGCGGAAGCGATCGAGGGACCAAAGGTGAAGGCGGTCGCGACCACCAGCGCGTTGTGGCCGAAGCCGCGGCCGAGCATCCGGCCGGGATAGACGAAGCGCACCAGCGCCGTGTTGACGCTCATGATGCCGCTCGCACCTAACCCTTGCAGCGTGCGCGCAACCAGCAGGCTCTCCAGCGACCAGGCCACCGCGCAGAACAGCGAGGCGATGGTGAACAGGATCAGGCCGCCGAGATAGATGCGCTGGTGCCCGACGATCTCGCCGAGTGCTCCCAACGGCAGCAACGTCGCCACCAGCGCGATCTGGTAGACGTTGACCACCCAGACCGATTGCTCCGGGCTCACATGCAGGTCGCCGGCAATGGCGGGCAGCGCGATGTTGGCGATCGCGGTGTCGAGCGACGCCATCGCCAGCGCGGTGAAGATCGCGGCAATGGCCCAGCGCCGCTGTGCGGCTGGAAGGCCGTCGGAAATGGTGTGGTCGGGCTCGCGCGCGCCGGCGGGTAACGTGATTGTCATTGCGTTAGCGCGTTGCTCCGGCGGCCGGCTCCAGGGGACTCGGCATGTACTACGGCGCGGCCGCCTTCCACAGGCATATGCTTGCATGCTGTGTATGCGCGAAGGCTGGGCGATGAACCTGCGCGCCGGCGTATGATCGCGCGAACTGCTGCAATGTCAGGGGACCGCCATGCACATCGTCGTTTTGCCCGGTGACGGCATCGGGCCCGAGATCACGGCCGCGACATCAGGCGTGTTGCGCGCGGCCTCCGAACGCTTCCAGCTCAATCTGCAGCTGGAGGAGCACGCGGTCGGGCATGCGAGCCTCAAACAATTTGGCACGACGGTGCGCCCCGAGCTGCTCGACATCGTCCGCGCCGCCGACGGCCTGATCCTCGGGCCGACCGCGACCTTCGACTTCAAGGACGAGGCCCATGGCGAGATCAACCCGTCGCGATATTTTCGCAAGAACCTCGACCTCTACGCCAATGTCAGGCCCGCACGCACCTATGCGGGGCGGTCCGGCCGGGTGGGCGATTTCGACCTCGTCGTGGTGCGCGAGAACACAGAAGGGTTTTACGCCGACCGCAACATGGAGCAGGGCAATGGCGAGATGCTGGTCACGCCTGACGTCGTGATCTCGCTGCGCCGGATCACGCGCCTGTGCTGCGAGCGCATCGCGCACGCGGCGTGCCGGCTGGCGATGAAGCGGCGCAAGCATCTCACCATCGTGCACAAGGCCAATGTGCTCAAGCTCGGTGACGGCATGTTCCTCGAGATCTGCCGCGAGACGGCGAAGGCCTATCCCGGCCTTGGGATCGACGACATCCTCATCGACGCCATGATGGCGCATGTGGTGCGCAACCCCGACCGCTTCGACGTCATCGTCGCCACCAACATGTTTGGCGACATCCTGTCCGATCTCACCGCCGAACTCTCCGGCAGCCTCGGTCTCGGCGGCTCGCTCAATGTCGGCGACAGCTTCGCCATGGCGCAGGCCGCGCATGGCTCGGCGCCTGACATAGCCGGACAGGATGTTGCCAATCCAGT
>NZ_JADPJF010000148.1:75351-89967 GCF_023073295.1 Bradyrhizobium sp. 23
CTCGCTGATCCTGTCCACGGCCCTGCTGCTCGGATGGCACGGCGAGAATAGCGGCGCGGTGCGCTACGAGGAAGCCGCACGTGCGATCGAGGCGGCGGTGGCAAAAGCGATCGGCGAGGGCAGGGCAACGCGCGATGTCGGCGGAAAGCTCGGCACGATCGCCGCGGGGGCGGCGATTGCGGAAATCCTGCAGGCCGGGTGAGTGGTTATGCGGGGCCTTGTTTTTTTTAAGGGCTCAAAACAAAAAAGCGCGAAAACAACCCCATGCACAGTAGAAGGCCCCTTGATTAATAAGGGATTTCCGAACCGCGCAGCGGCGGCATTCGCCGCTGCCATGACGTTGACCCGTCGGGCAAAACACTGGCAAAATGCGATCGTGGCGGAGATCGCGGCGTGAATGCATCGGTGGTGGCTGCGGGCAATTTCAGTGAGCTGACCTATGAAGTCTGAGAGGGGTGGCATCAATCTCGCGGCCAAACCAAGCGGAAGGGGGTGCGTGGAATGCTCGGCTGCGGGCGGGTGGTGGTTTCACCTTCGCAGATGTGTCGAATGCGGTCACATCGGCTGCTGTGATGCGTCACCAAATCAGCACGCAACGAAACACAGCGCGGCGACAGGTCATCCGATCATCACGAGCTTCGAGCCGGGCGAACGATGGTTTTACGACTATCGCACGGGAGAGGCTTTCGCCGGCCCGAAGCTTCAAGGTCCTCACGCGCATCCGTTGGATCAGCCGGTGCCCGGACCGGACGGCGCGGTGCCTCCGGACTGGCAAACGCTGCTGCATGAGTAAGGCGGTAGGCCGTAGGATGGGTAGAGCACTTGCGAAACCCATCAGGTTCACGTCGTATGCTGTCGATGGGTTTCGCTGCGCTCTAACCATCCTACGAAGTCCAATCGGTTCTAGAACTGATACCTCCGCAACCCCCCATCCACCGGGATCACCGTGCCCGTGATGTAGCGCGCCACGGGTGATGCCAGGAACACCGCGAGCGCGGCGAGGTCTTCCGGCTCGCCCCAATAGCCGACCGGGATCTCTTCTTCCGCGAAGCGCTCGCGATAATCAGGCGCGTAGTTGCGGCGGATCTGTTCGCTCATGATGCGGCCGGGCGGGATGCAGTTGATGGTGATGCCGTGCTCGCCGATCTCGCGCGACAGGCCTTTGGCCCAGGCGTGCACGGCGGCTTTGGCGGCAAACGCGGCGTTGAGGCCTTCCGGCTCGGACTTGCCGGTGATGTTGACGATGCGGCCCCATTTGCGCTCGATCATCTGCGGCAGCAGCGCATGCGCGATGCGGCGGTAGCTGGTGAAATTCAGCGCGATCGCCTCGTCCCATTGGCTGTCAGGCGCATCGACGGGGAGGGGGCGGCTTCCGCCGGCATTGTTGATCAGGATGTCGACATGGCCGAGCTCTTTGAGCGCGAACGCCGAAATCTTCTCGGCCGCGTCCTTGGCCATCACGTCCTGCTCGAATGGCGTGATCAGACCGGAGCCGACTTCCGTTACCAGCTCGGCGAGCAGGTCGGTGCGCCGTGCCACGCCGACGACGCGCACGCCTTCGGCAGCCAAGCCCTTGGCGATGGCACGGCCGATGCCGACGCTCGCTCCGGTGACGACGGCGGTTTTCGATTTGAGCCCGAGATCCATGGTGACACGCCCTCTTGTTCGCTTTTCTGCTTGTCGCTGGGCTGTTCGTTCTTCTGTTCGTTTTCCTGCCCTGTCCCCGTCAGCCTGATTTGCCCGACCGGGAGGAGCAGTGGTAACCAAGAGCCGCGTTGAAGGGAACACGAAAAAGAAAAGGCGCCGAGCGATGGTCTGGGATCCGCAGCAATATCTGAAATTCTCCGGCCACCGGCTCCGGCCCGCCGTCGACCTCTTGATGCGGATCCCGGATTCTGGTCCGCGTGCGATTGCCGATCTCGGCGCCGGCGCCGGCAACGTCACCAAGCTGATCAAGGAGCGTTGGCCGGACGCGACGGTGACCGGTGTCGAGGGTTCGGCCGAGATGGTCGCCGCCGGCCGCAAGGCGGCGCCGGACGTGGAATGGTCACACGAGGATCTCGGCCACTGGCGTCCGACGAAGCAATATGACGTCGTCTACTCCAATGCCGCGCTGCACTGGCTGCCCAATCATGCGGCCCTGTTTCCGTCGATCATGGAGAAGGTGACGCCCGGCGGAATGCTCGCTGTGCAGATGCCGCGCAACTTTCTGGCGCCCTCGCATGTGCTGATCGGCGAGACCGCGCTGAACGGTCCCTGGCGGTCCAAGGTCGAGCATCTCGTCACGCCGCCGCCGGTCGAAGCGCCGGCCTATTATCACGGTCTTCTTGCTCCGATGTCGGCCAATATCGACATCTGGGAGACCGAATATCTGCAGGTGCTGGAAGGCGAGAATCCCGTGAAGGAGTGGACCAAGGGGACCTGGCTGACGCGCTATCTCGACATCTTGCAGGGCGACGAGAAGGCCGCGTTCGAAGCCGCCTATGGGATGCGGGTCGCGAAAGCCTATCCGAAGAACGCCGCGGGACAGACGCTGTTTCCGTTCCGGCGTCTGTTCATGGTCGCCCAGCGCAACGGCTGATCGCACTGCCGCAATGCGACATAAGCGCTCGTTTCCGGGAGCGGCAGCAGGTGCCGGGTTGCGCATTCAGCAGCGGCCAAGATAGCTTGAAGGTTGCTTGGCTGCGGCAAATTGGGCTTAGGTCTAGTTGTTCGGGTGGCGGATTGCTGTCAGTACTGAAATCGGAAAACAAAAAAGACCCGGTTTTAGAGGTTGTTGGGAGGTTCGTTCATGCGCAAGCTGCTTCTTGCGGTCGCCGCCGCAGCTGTTCTCGTGGGGCCCGCCGTTGCCGAGGCCCAGAGCCCGATCGTCATCAAATTCAGCCACGTCGTCGCCAACGATACTCCCAAGGGCAAGGGCGCCCTGAAGTTCAAGGAACTTGCGGAGAAGTACACCGACGGCAAGGTCAAGGTCGAAATCTACCCGAACTCCACGCTGTACAAGGACAAGGAGGAGATCGAGGCGCTGCAGCTCGGCTCGGTGCACATGCTCGCCCCCTCGACCGCGAAGTTCGCACCGCTCGGTATCAAGGAGTTCGAGGCGCTCGACCTGCCTTGGTTGTTCAAGGACGATCAAACCTATTCCAACGCGATGAAGGGCACGATCGGCAAGTGGCTGTTCGATAAGCTCGAGACCAAGGGCATCACCGGGCTCGCTTATTGGGACAACGGCTTCCACATGCTCTCCGCCAACCGTGCCCTGATAAAGCCGACCGATTTCCAGGGTCTCAAATTCCGCATCTCCGGATCGAAGGTCGCCGACCAATATCTCCGTATCATGGGTTCGATCCCTCAGATCATGGCGTTTTCCGAAGTCTACCAGGCTTTGCAGACGGGCGTGGTCGACGGCTGCGAGAATACCGCGTCCAATTACCTGACTCAGAAGTTCTACGAGGTGCAGAAGGACATCACGGTGTCCTATCACGCGCACCTGCAATATGCCGTCATCGTCAATTCGAAATTCTGGTCCGGCCTGCCGCCCGATATCCGCGCCCAGCTCGAGAAGGCGATGAACGAGGCGACCGACTACACCAATTCGATCGCGCGTCAGGAAAACGAGGATGCGCTGGCCGAGATCAAGAAGACGGGCAAGACCACGCTGCATTATCTGACTGACGCCGATCGCAAGGCGTGGCAGGAGGCGATGCAGCCGACCTACAAATGGGCAAAGGGGCGGGTCGGGCAGGAGGTGCTCGATCTCCTCGCCAAGGAACTCGACGTCAAGATGAACTGACGCCGGCGCGCTGGAAGAACAACCATGAACGGTCGGGGGTGATCGCACTCCCGGCCGTTGCTCTTGAATGATGAGCCAAGCTGAGGGGACCAAGTTGCTGCGTGCATTGAATCGTGTGCTCGATCATCTCGAGGAATGGCTGATCGCGACGATGATCGCGGCCGCGACATTGCTCATCTTCGTTGCCGTGCTGCACCGATATGGCGCCGGGCTGTCGATCGACATCGCCAAATGGGCGGAGGCGCGCAACCTGTCCTTGCTGGCCGCGCCCGCGCGAGCGGCGTTCGTCTGGCTTGCCGCTCTCGACTTGTCCTGGGCGCAGGAACTCTGCATCTACATGTTCATCTGGATGGCGAAGTTCGGTGCGGCCTACGGGGTGCGCACCGGCATCCATGTAGGCGTCGACGTCCTGGTCAATGTCCTTCCCGGCGGATCGCGCCGCCGCGTCATCACGTTCGGCCTGATGTGCGGCGCCCTTTTCACTGCCATCGTGTGCTATTTCGGGGCCGCGTTCGTCGGCCAGATGTGGCAGACCGGCCAGCAATCCAACGACTTGGAAGCACCGATGTGGCTGGTGTATCTCACCATCCCGCTCGGCTCCGGGCTGATGTGCTTCCGCTTCCTGCAGGTCGCCTGGTCGTTCTATCGCACCGGCGAACTGCCGCATCACGACATGGCAGGCGTCGAGGGCGTCGAAATAGACCCGGTCCATCCGGCCCCGGTCACGCGCAGTCAGGTCGTCCGCGACGAACGCAGCCCGCTCGGCTGGGTCCTGATGTTGTTGCCGGTCCTGATCGTCGCCGTGTGCTTCGCCCATTCGGCGCACGTGATCACGATGCCGCAGGGCCTGCGTGTCGCCGTGGTTTTCGGCCTTCTGCTGTCGTTGATGCTCACGGGCATGCCGATCTCCATCGCGCTCGGCCTGACCGTGCTCAGCTTCATGTTCACGTTGACCGACGTACGGACGGAATCGGTGGCGCTGAAGCTGTTTACCGGCATCGAGAGCTTCGAGATCATGGCGATCCCGTTCTTCATCCTTGCCGGCAACTTCCTGACCCATGGCGGCGTGGCGCGCCGGATGATCACGTTCGCGACTTCGCTGGTCGGCCATTGGTACGGAGGCCTTGCGCTCTCGGGCGTGGTCGCCTGCGCGCTGTTCGCCGCGATTTCCGGCTCGTCGCCGGCCACCGTGGTGGCGATCGGATCGGTGATCCTGCCCGCGATGGTCGCGCAGGGATTTCCCAAGAAGTTCGGGGCGGGCGTGATCACGACCTCCGGCTCGCTGGGAATTCTCATTCCACCGTCGATTCCAATGGTGCTGTTTGCCGTCTCCACCAACACCTCCGTCGGCAAGCTGTTCATCGCCGGCATCGTGCCGGGAATGGTGCTCGCCATGCTGCTTGGCGCCACGACGTTCTACCGGGCCTGGCGTAACGACTATCCGAGGATGCCGAAAGCAACCCTCTACGAACGCTTCGATGCGTTCCGCAAGTCGATCTGGGGTATCCTGCTGATCGTGATCGTGATCGGTGGCATCTACAGCGGCCTGTTCACACCGACCGAAGCTGCCGCCGTCAGCGCGGTGTACGCCTTCATCGTCGCAGTGTTCATCTACAAGGATCTGAAGCTGCGAGACGTGCCGCGGGTGCTGCTGTCGTCGGCAAATCTTTCAGCGATGCTGCTCTACATCATCACCAACGCCGTCTTGTTCTCGTTCCTGATGACTTACGAGAACGTGCCGCAAGCGCTCGCGCAATGGATGATCGACCAGGGCCTCGGCTGGATCGGCTTCCTCCTCGTCGTCAATCTCCTGCTGCTATTAGCCGGCAACGTGATGGAGCCATCCTCGATCATCCTGATCATGGCGCCGATCCTGTTTCCGGTTGCGATCAAGCTCGGCATCGATCCGATCCATTTCGGCATCCTGATGACGGTCAACATGGAGGTCGGGCTGTGCCATCCGCCGGTCGGCCTCAATCTCTACGTGGCCTCAGGCATCGCCAAGATGGGTATCACCGAGCTCACGGTCGCGGTGTGGCCATGGCTGCTGACGATGTTGGGATTCCTGGTGGTCGTGACCTATTGGCCCGGCCTGTCGCTGTGGCTGCCGAGGCTGTTGGGCATGTAGCCCGCGAACACGCTGCTTCTCTCCACCTGTGGGCGCGGGGCTACGCATTGCTGCGCCCTCCCGTCATGGCAATCGGCCGCGGGATGCGGTTAGATGCCGCGCAACAGGCGGGGAGGAGATCGAGATGACGGACACGTCCAGCAACGAGCCGAAGGGCGCAACGCCGTCCGTCATCGCGCAGCAAACGGCGATGCTGAATGCACTGCCGTTTTCCGACACGCGCGATTTCGACGACGCCGCGCGCGGCTTCCTCGGCACGATCGAGAACGCGGAGATCACCAATCCGCAAGGGCGGACGGTCTGGAGCCTCGAGCCGTACGCCTTTCTTGCCGCCGAGCAGGCGCCGACCACGGTCAATCCGAGCCTGTGGCGGCAGTCGCGGCTCAACATGCAGCACGGCCTTTTCGAGGTCGTGCCCGGCGTGTACCAGGTGCGGGGGCTCGACATTGCCAACATGACGCTGATCGAAGGCCACAGCGGCGTCATCGTCGTCGACACCCTGACCTCGATCGAGGGCGCGCGCGCCGCGCTCGATCTCTACTACAGGCATCGTGGCCAGCGGCCGGTCGCGGCCGTGATCTTCACCCATACCCACACCGACCATTGGGGTGGTGCGCGCGGCGTGCTGGAGGAGGATGCACTCGCGAGCGGCCGCGTGCCGATCATCGCGCCGAACTTGTTCATGGAGCATGCCGTCTCCGAGAACATCATCGCGGGACCTGCGATGCTGCGCCGGGCGCAGTACCAGTTCGGGCCGCTCCTCGCCAAGGGCGCGCGCGGGCAGGTCGATTGCGGCCTCGGCAAGTCGATGGCGGCAGGTTCGGTGGCGCTGCTGCGACCGACTGACCTGATCATGGCGACCGGCGACCGGCGCGTAATCGACGGCGTTGAATTCGAATTCCAGATGGCGCCGAACAGCGAAGCGCCGGCGGAGATGCATTTCTTCATCCCGCGCTACAAGCTGTTGAACCTCGCCGAGAACTGCACCCACAATTTCCACAATCTGCTGCCGTTCCGCGGCGCCGATGTGCGCGACGCGCTGGCCTGGTCGAAATATCTGGGCGAGGCCTTGCAGCTCTGGGATGGCAAGGCGGAGGCGATGTGCGGCCAGCATCACTGGCCGGTGTGGGGACACGAACGCATCGGCACGATGATCCGGCAGCAGCGCGACCTCTACAAATTCGCGCATGACCAGACCATCCGCCTGATGAACCACGGCCTCACCGCGGCCGAGATCGCTGAAACGATCCAGCTGCCCAAGAGCCTGGAGGGCGCCTGGCACGGCCGCGGCTATTACGGCCACATCCGGCACAATGTGAAGGCGATCTATCAAAAATATCTGGGCTGGTACGACGCCAATCCGGTCAATCTCGATCCCTTGCCCCCGGTTGAGTCGGGCAAGAAATACGTCGAGTACATGGGCGGCGCCGACGCCATCCTCGCGCGGGCGCGTGCCGATTTCGACAAGGGCGAATTCCGCTTCGTGGCGCAGGCGCTCGGCCATCTCGTCTTTGCCCAGCCGGACAACGCGGCGGCGCGTGCATTGCTGGCGGATACGCTGGAGCAGCTCGGCTACGCTGCTGAAAGCGCGACCTGGCGCAATGCCTATCTGTTCGGCGCGCAGGAATTGCGCCAGGGCATGCCGAAGGTGCCGGCGCGCCCGCCGATGCCGCGCGAGACGCTGGCGGCGCTGCGCACCTCACAGCTCTGGGACGTGCTCGGCATCCGCCTGAACGGACCAAAGGCGGAAGGAAAGCACATCGTGCTGAACTGGAGCTTCTCCGACACCGGCGAGACCTTCGTGCTCAATCTGGAGAACTGCGCGCTGACTTACACAGAGGGCATGCAGGCGCACAATGCCGATGCCAGCTTCACGCTGGCGCGGTCGACGCTCGACGAGGTGATCGCAAAACTGACCAGCTTCCCGGAGGCCGTGGCCGCCGGCAAGGTCAAATTCGCCGGCAACCCGATGCGCCTCGCCGAGCTGATGGGCCTGATGGACGAATTCCCGCGCATGTTCGAGATCGTCGAGCCGAAGCGGGCCGTGGTGAGGTAGGGCAGCCGTCACCGCGTTCCTACTGTCATCGTCCGGCTTGACCGGACGATCCAGTACTCCGCGGCGGGAGTTGCGTGAGCAAACTGCTGCCGCGGGGTACTGGATGCCCCGCCTATGCGGGGCATGACAGTGGCTACTCCGCGCTGCTCACCAGCTTGATCCGCGGCGCCTGTTCCTCGCCGAGGCTGCGATAGGCCGCGAGATAATCCAGCGCCATGCGACGCGCCGTGAAACGCGTCTCGAACTGCTTGCGAATGACGGAGCGGTCGAGTTGCTGCAGGCGGCCGACGACGCCGGCCGCGCTGAGGACGTCCTCGACGACGAAGCCGGTGAGGCCCTCGTCGATGATCTCCGGCACTGAGCCGCGGTTGAAGGCGATGACCGGCGTTCCGCAAGCCATGGCCTCGATCATCACCAGGCCAAACGGCTCCGGCCAGTCGATCGGGAGCAATAAGCCCAGCGCGCCGCTCAAAAAGTCCGACTTCTCGTGATCGCTGATCTCGCCGATGAATTCCACCAGCGGATTGTTCTCGATCATCGGCCGGATCAGCTCGTCATAGTAATCCTGGTCGGCACGATCAACCTTGGCGGCGATCTTGAGCGGAATGCCACAATGCGTCGCGATCTTGATGGCGCGGTCGACGCCCTTTTCCGGTGCGATGCGGCCAAGCACGGCGAGGTATTCCTGTTTCGCCGGCTTCGGCGTCAGCAGGTTCTCCGGCAGGCCGTGGTGGATCGTCCTCACCCAGTTCGCCTGCGGCACCGGCCGGCGCTGCGCGTTCGAGATCGAGATGACGGGGACCTTCGAGAAGGTGTTGAAGACCGGTTGATGCTCCGGCAGGTCGAGCCGGCCGTGCAGCGTGGTCAGGAACGGTGTCGGCTGCCGGTAGAACAGCGACCACGGATAATAATCGAGATGGAAGTGGAGGAAGTCGAACTCCTCGTCGTCACATTTCTGCCGCACCCGCTCCAGCATCACCATGTGCAGCGCATTGGGATCGCGCACGGAACCGTCGAGGCGGAGCGCCCGGGGCCATAACGCGTCCAGCTTCGCCGAGGTCTGCGAGTCGCCGCTGGCGAACAGCGTTACGTCGTGCCCAAGGGCCACCAGCTCTTCCGTCAACCAATGCACCACCCGCTCGGTGCCGCCATACAGCTTGGGTGGAACAGCCTCCGTCAACGGAGCTACCTGCGCGATGCGCATCTCACCATCTCCTCTGTGCGATCATGATTGTAGAAAGCCCCCGCCTGTTCAGCACCGGCACGCCAGACAAGGGAACGTTCCCGCACTTGCGAAGTTCCTCCTTCCGAACGTTACTTATTCGACACGTCGGACGCCTGTTTCGACACGTCGGACGCCTGTCGCGATGCTGCCATCACATCTTCGCAGAACGCCCGCATCCGCATGTCGTGATAGCGTTGCCCGGGAACCGAGGCGAAGTGGTCGATGTTCAGTCGGCTAACAACAAAAGTTTGAATCATCACGACGGGGTCAATAGTCACATGGATCATCTTTCTGGGTATGCGCACCGGCCGTTTGCCTTTGTTTTGCGCTATCTTCGGCGTCGGCTCGCGTCGCATCTCGTGATCCTGACCGCTGTGGTGGCGGCCGTTGCCTGCTCAGTAGGCACTCAGTATGGCGTCAAATCCCTGGTCGACAGCTTGTCGGCCGGCGCTTCGCATGGTGGGAGCGTATGGCTGGCATTCATTTTCCTCATGACGTTGATCGCCGCCGATAATTTCCTTTGGCGGATCGCGAGCTGGACCGCCAGCTTCACCTTCGTCCGTGTCACGGGTGATTTACGCCGTGACATATTTCGTCATCTGACCGGCCACGCGCCGAGCTACTTCTCCGACCGGATGCCCGGCATGCTGACGAGCCGCATCACGGCGACGTCCAATGCGGTGTTCACGGTCGAAAACATGTTCGTCTGGAATGTGTTGCCGCCGTGCATCGCAACAGTTGCGGCCATCGCGCTGATTGGAACCGTCAGCCCTTACATGGCACTCGGCCTGATGGTGATTGCCGGCGGCATGGTGCTTGCGATGTTCCGCCTTGCGGCCGCAGGGAAACCTCTGCATGACGACTTCGCCGACAAAGCCGCCGTCGTCGACGGCGAGATGATCGACGTCATCAGCAACATGCCGCTGGTGCGCGCCTTCTGCGGCATCGGGCACGAGCATGAGCGGTTCGACGCGACCGTGAACCGGGAGCTCACCGCGCGCGGCCGCAGCCTGCGCTATCTGGAGAAGCTGCGGCTTATCCATGCCGGCGTCACAGTCGTGCTCACGATCGCCCTGATGGCCTGGGCGATCATGCTCTGGCAGGACGGCAGGGCAACGACCGGCGACGTCGTGCTGGTCTGCACCCTCGGTCTCTCCATACTGAACGCGACGCGCGATCTCGCGGTGGCGCTGGTCGACGTCACCCAGCACGTTGCGCGGCTGACCGAGGCGATCGCCACACTGCTGGTGCCGCATGAATTGCGCGACCACCCCGAGGCCGAGCCGCTGGTGAAGAGCGGCGCCGCGATCGCGTTCAACAATGTCACCTTCGGCTATCCCGGCGGCGAAAAGATCTTCGAGCGCTTCAGCCTGCGGCTGCAACCCGGCCAGCGCGTCGGCCTGGTCGGCCAGTCCGGCGGCGGCAAGTCGACGCTGTTCACGCTGCTCCAGCGCTTCTACGATACCGACGAGGGAAGTATCACCATCGACGGCCAGGACATTTCCAAGGTGACGCAGCTGAGCCTGCGCGAGGCCATCTCGGTCGTGCCGCAGGACATTTCCTTGTTCCACCGCTCGATTCGCGAGAATATCCGCTATGGTCGCCCGAACGCGACCGACGACGAGGTGCTGCGTGCGGCCATTGCGGCGCGCTGCGATTTCGTCGAGAGTCTGCCTGGTGGTCTCGACACCATGGTCGGCGACCGCGGCGTCAAGATGTCCGGCGGCCAGCGCCAGCGCATCGCAATCGCGCGCGCCTTCCTGAAGGACGCGCCGATCCTGCTGCTGGACGAGGCGACCGCCGCGCTCGACAGCGAATCCGAGGAGGCGATCCGCGAGGCGTTGTCGCGGCTGATGCGCGGCCGGACGGTCATCGCGATCGCGCATCGCCTCGCGACCCTGCGCAATTTCGATCGCGTGGTCGTGTTGAGGGGTGGTAAGATCATCGAGGACGGGTCGCCCGAGCGTCTGATGCAGGGCCACGGGCCCTATCGTGAGCTGGTCACGCAGGAAATGAGCCGGCTCGCCCAAGCCGCCGCGTAAACCAATAGTCGCGTTCGAGTCGGTTGCGTGTCGAAACAAGCGCAGGGGAGCTGCTGATGTCGGCTGAAGCCGTTACCCAATTCGTCTCCGTGACGCGGACCGTGGACCAGGTCGCGGAGCAGCCTTTCTATATTCCGATGACGGGACCGTCAGCGCGGCCGCGGCGTTCGCTCAAGCACGACGACACCTTTATCGTGCTCGACAGCCATGGTGACATCGGCGCTTCGGCCGGCGGGCCCGATGGCCTGTTTCATCACGACACGCGCTACCTTGCGAGGCTCGAGCTCGTGCTCGACGATCTCCAGCCGTTACTGCTGGGCTCGAACCTGCGCGACGACAACTCAGCCCTTACCGTCGATCTCACCAATCCGGACATCTACCGGCAGGGCAGCCTCGTGCTGCAAAAGGACCTGCTGCACATCGTGCGCACGATCTTCCTGTGGCGCGGCACCGCGTATCAGCGCATCGGCGTGCAGAACCACGGCGACCGCCCAGCCGGCTTTGCGCTGACGCTGCTGTTCGACAACGATTTCGCCGATCTGTTCGAGGTCCGCGGCGAACGGCGCCCGCGCCGCGGCATCGGCTCGAGCCGGCTGTTGGGACCGACCGACGTGCTGTTCGATTACCGCGGTCTCGATGACGCCGAGCGCACCACGGGCCTGCATTTCGACCCGCGCCCAACCAAGTTGTCGGTGAATGCCGCGACCTGGCAGCTCGAACTCGACCCGCATGAGTCGAAATCCTTGTTCGTGGCCGTGTCCTGCAATCGGCCGGTCGCGGAGAAGCCTGCGCGCTTTTTCAGAAGCCTGCTCGCCCATCGCCGCGAGATGCGGCAATCGACGATGGGGGCGGCCAGCATCGAGACCTCCAACAACATCTTCAACGAGGTGCTGTGCCAGGCCATGGCCGACCTCAACATGCTGATGACGGAGACGCCGCAGGGCCGCTATCCCTATGCGGGAATTCCCTGGTACTCGACGACGTTCGGCCGTGACGGGCTGATCACCGCGTTGCAGATGCTGTGGGTCGATCCGCGAATCGCCAAGGGCGTGCTGCGGCGGCTCGCCCATTTCCAAGCCAAGGCGGTCGATCCGCTCGCCGATGCCGCGCCAGGCAAGATCCTGCATGAGATGCGCGGCGGCGAGATGGCGGCGCTGCGGGAGGTACCGTTCGCGCAATATTACGGCAGCGTCGATTCCACGGCCTTGTTCGTCCTGCTGGCGGGAAGCTATTTCGAGCGCACCGGCGACCAGACGACGTTGACCGAGCTGTGGCCGGCGATCGAGGCGGGGCTGGCCTGGATCGACGGTCCGGGGGACCCCGACAAGGACGGCTTCGTCGAATATCAGCGCGCCACGGAAAAGGGCCTCGCCAACCAGGGCTGGAAGGATTCCTACGACGCGATCTTCCATGCTGATGGCCAGCTCGCGGAAGGCAATCTCGCGCTGGCCGAGGTGCAAGGTTACGTCTTTGCGGCCAAGCGGCTCGCCGCGCGCTGCGCGCTTCGGCTGGGCAAGCCTGATCTCGCCAAGAAGCTCGAGGCCGAGGCCAAGACGCTGGCCGAGCGTTTCGAGGCCGCGTTCTGGTGCGAGGAGCTCGGTACCTATGCGCTTGCGCTCGACGGCAAGAAGCGGCCCTGCAAGGTGCGGACCTCCAACGCCGGCCAGGTCCTGTTCAGCGGCATGATCCGCGAGGACCGCGCGCGCCTCGTCGCCGCCGATTTGATGCGGCCGCATTTCTTCTCGGGCTGGGGCATCCGCACCGTCGCGCAAGGCGAGGTGCGTTACAATCCGATGTCCTATCATGACGGGTCGATCTGGCCGCACGACAATGCGCTGATCGCGCTCGGGCTCGCGCGTTATGGGCTCAAGCATTCGGTCGCGCATGTCTTCAAGGGATTGTTCGACGCCGCGACCTACATGGACCTGCGCCGGTTGCCCGAATTATTCTGCGGTTTCCGGCGCGAAAAGCGGCGCGGCCCGACGCTCTATCCGGTCGCCTGCGCGCCGCAGGCCTGGGCCAGCGCAACGGCGTTCACGCTATTGGAGGCGGCGCTGGGCATCGAGTTCGACGTGGCGCGCGGCGAGATCCGGCTGCGCAATCCGCATCTGCCGGCGTTCCTGCACGAGGTGATCTTGCGCGATCTGCGTCTGGGCGAGTCCAGCGTGGACCTGCGCGTCAGCCGCCATGGCGACGACGTGGCGCTGGAGGTGTTGCGCACGCGTGGCCAGATTCAGGTCTCGATCGTGCTGGCGCGCTAGCGGCGCGCCGGAAGGAGGGTGCATGCGTACCGCCGGATGGTTGGCTCTGGGCGTCGTGATCGTCTGCGGAACGACTCTCGCCGTGTCACGCGCCGCGGAGGAGTCGCCCGCACCCTCGACGGAAGCGAATGCACCGCCGACGGCGCAGCCGCCGGCGTCATCGGTCCCCGTCACGCCAAAGAATGCCGCGCCACCGCCGTCGGTCACGATCATCGGCGCGAGCGATGCGCACGGTGTGCTTGGCCGTGACGTGCTCAGCGCGGCGAACGAAGACATGGGCCGCATCGTCGACGTCATCGTCGATCGGAGCGGGCACGTGCGCGCCGCCGTGATCGATTTCGGCGGCTTCCTCGGCGTCGGCAGCCGCAAGATCGTGGTGGACTGGAACGCGCTCCGATTCGGCAAGATCACCAACAAGAAGGACAGCATCACGCTGGAATTGACCAAGGCACAGGTCGCAGCCGCGCCGGAATACAAGGAGGACACGCCGATGGTGGTACTCGGCGCGTCCGGCAGCCTGCAGCCGCTGCAAGCTGTTCAGTGAGGCGCGGGGAGGGATGGCCGCCGGTGCTGTTGTCGAGGAAGCCGAATGATGCAGACCGCGAGGGCCGCGTTGAGCAGGATAAATTCTCGGCGCCGTCGCCTGCCGGCATTCCGGCTCCGTCGCGCCAGAGCCTGCGTGGCCTCGACTGGTTCATCTTCTTCCTCGCCGACGTGCAGACCGGATTCGGGCCGTTCATCGCAGTTTATCTGACGACCCAGAAATGGACCCAGGTCGAGATCGGCCTCGTGCTGTCGATCGGCGGCATCGTTGCCCTGATCGGTCAGATGCCGGGCGGCGCCATCATCGATGCCGCGAAATCCGAGCGGCTGGTCGCCGGCCTCGCGATCGGCACGATCGGCTGCTGCGCGCTCGCCTATGCGGCGATGCCGATCTTCCCCGTGGTGGTGGCTGCGGCCACCTTGCACGCGGCAGCGAGCTGCGTGCTCGGACCGGCGATCGCGGCGATCAGCCTCGGTCTGGTCGGCCCGCTCGCGATCGGCGAGCGTCTCGGCCGCAACGCGCGCTTTGCTTCGCTCGGCAACGGCGTTGCGGCCGCCGTGATGGGTA
>NZ_JADPJF010000148.1:90065-112256 GCF_023073295.1 Bradyrhizobium sp. 23
CTGTCGAGCCGGTCGGTGTTCCTGGTCACCTTCCTGCTCGCAATTCCCACCTTGATCGCACTCTCTCGCATCCGCGAGCACGAAGTCGACATCGCGCGCTGTCACGGCGAGATGCCGCGCGAGGCGGAGGATCGCGGCGACACCAATATCTGGCATCTGATCCGGCAGCGGCCGCTCATTGTCTTTGCACTCAGCGTGCTCCTGTTGCAGCTCGCGAACGCCTCGATGATGCCGCTGATGGCAAGCGCGGTGACAGCGCGATCGAGCGAGTGGGCGACGGTGCTCGTCGCTTTTTGCATCGTCGTGCCGCAGGCGATCGTGGCGCTGCTGTCGCCGAGCGTCGGGCGCAAGGCGCAAGTATGGGGCCGCAGGCCGCTGCTGCTGATCGGATTCGCGGCGCTGACGATTCGCGGTCTGCTGTTCGCGACAGTGCGCGATCCGTATCTGCTGGTGCTGGTGCAGGTGTTCGACGGCCTCACCGCGGCGGTGTTCGCGGTGATGATCCCGCTGATCGTGGCCGACGTCGCCTTCGGCAGCGGCCATTTCAACCTCGCGCAGGGCATTGTCGGCACGGCAATGGGCATCGGCGCGTCGCTGAGCACCGCGCTTGGCGGCTATGTCAGCGATAAATTCGGCAATGCCATGGCGTTCACCGGACTGTCCGGCGTCGCGGCGACGGGACTTCTGCTTATTCTGCTTGTCATGCCGGAGACGCGGCGCAAGGGCATGATCGCAGCAAAAGAAATGGCCGGCTGAATCAATCAGCCGGCCATGAGGGGGTGGGAGAGGGGAGATCAGGCGTCGAGATTGTGCAGGCGTGCGCGGTTGCGCAGCACGATATGGCGGGCGCCGGAGAAGCCGAGAATGCCCTGGGCGTGAAGCTGCGACAGCGCGCGCGAGACGGTCTCGAGCGTGAGACCGAGATAGTCGCCGATGTCGCGGCGGCACATCGGCAGCGCCATCATGCCTGCAACCGCGAGGCGGCGGTCCATTTCGAGCAGGAAGGTTGCGACGCGCTCCATCGCGGTCTTGCGGCCCAGCAGCAGCATGTGGTCCTCGGCGTGGCGAAGCTCACCGGCGGTCATCGCCCAAAGCTTGCGGGCGACCTGGACGTCGGTGGCTGCGGCCTTCTCGAGGCTCGCGCGCTTCACGAGGCGCACAGTGGTGTCGATGATAGCTTCAGCAGCAAGGCGGTGGGTGGTGCCGGATTCGAGGCCGAACACGTCGCCGGGAAGGTGGAAGGAGCCGATCTGGCGGCGGCCGTCGGAGAGAAGCTTGTAGCTGCGCACGGCGCCGGTGACGACCTGATAGACATACTCGGCCGACTCGTCCTCGCCATAGATTTCCTCCTCCTTGCGGTAGGAGAACTCGGTGGCAACGAGGCCGACATGGCCGGCGATCGCACCGAACTGGTCAGAGACGGGATGGGCGGGTGCGATCTTGCCGCCGATCTGGGTCTTGATCGCCGGGGCGTTGAAGGTCTGGGTCAGCATCTGCGCCATCTCCGTTGTGATGACGCTTAGGTACGCGGTATCGGGTGCCTCGAAAATTTCGCGAGATATCTTAAGGAGATTGCCTTACGTAGAATCCCGTAGGTCAGCTATGGACCCGGTTCTGGATGGCGTGGCGAATGCGTTTGACCAGGTTTTCGTCCAGAAGCGGCTTCAGAATCACTTCATTCACGCCTGCGGCCGCCGCCCGGGCCGAGATATTCGAGTCGGGATAGCCGGTGATCAGGATCACGGGGGTATCGCCCTCGGACTGGCGCAGTCGCCCGGCCAGCTCGATGCCGTTGATGTCAGGCATTTTGTAGTCGATCACGTAACAGTCTGCACCGGACGGGCGCGCCGCATTGAGCAGCGCCGTGGCGTTCCTGAAGGTCCGTACGGCAAAACCGTCGGTTTCCAGCAAAAACCTCAGCGAGCCAAGCACAGCGGCATCGTCGTCGACCACATAGACAGTTGGCTTTGCGGGTGACGACATCTGGAGCCGCTCGGGATGGGAGCTGATCGCAATCATTCCGATCTGGTAGCACAGGGCGAGCGGAGGGTTTTGACTTGCCTCAACTCCTGTTGACTTCAATCATTGAGCATTCCGGCGCGCATCGCTAGCCGGACCAGCTCCGACAGGCTGTTGGCCTGCATCTTGGTCATTACGTTGGCCCGGTAGACCTCGATGGTGCGCGGGCTGATGTCGTACTCGCGAGCGATCAGCTTGTTGGAGAGGCCCGCGATCAGCCCCTCCATGACCTGTCGTTCTCTGGGGCTCAGGGACGCGACGCGAGCGGCGACGTCCTGGCCCATGGCCTCGTTCCTGGCGGCCGGCTCGCCCTCGCGGATCGCGGATTCGATCATGGCGACGAGGCGGTCATCCTCGAACGGCTTTTCCAGGAAATCCATCGCACCGAGCTTCATCGCCTCGACCGCGAGCGGCACGTCGCCATGACCGGTCATGATCAGGATCGGAAACCGGCTGCGCTGCGCCTTCAGGCGCTTCAGAAGCTCGATCCCATCGATGCCGGGCATCCGCACGTCGGAGACGACGCAGCCGAAGGCGAGGCCGGGCAGGGCATCGAGAAAACTCTGCGCGTTGTCGAACAGTGTGACGCCGAAGCCGGCTGAATCCAGCAGGAAGTTCAGCGAATCCCGCATCGCCTCGTCGTCGTCAATGACGTAGATGGTTCCCTTGGTCGTCATGGATCAGTTCTCGTCGGCTGCCGGCAAGGTGAAGCGGAATGTCGCCCCACCCGATGCGTTGCTCTCGGCCCACATCCGGCCGCCGTGAGCCTCGATGATCGAGCGGCTGATGGAAAGTCCCACGCCCATGCCGGTGTCTTTGGTGGTGAAGAAAGTCTGAAACAGGTTTGGCATGACGTCGTCCTGGAAGCCGGAGCCGGAGTCGGAGACCTCGATCTCGATCATGTCGTCGGCGGCGCGGGTGTTGGTGACGACGAGCTCGCGCCGTGGCGACTTCGCCATCGCTTCCAGCGCGTTGCGGAAGAGGTTGACCAGCACCTGCTGGATTTGCACCCGGTCGGCGAGCACGAGATCGGCATTTGGATTGAGGCTGAACCGAAGCTGCACGTCCTGCTCGCGCGCGCCGGCGAGCCCGAGCGCGCCGGCCTCCTCGATCAGCTTGGACAGGCTCTCGACCCTTTTCTCCGATTCGCCGCGGGAGACGAAGTCGCGCAAGCGGCGGATGATCTGGCCGGCGCGCAGCGCCTGCTCGGCGGCGCGGTCCAGCGCGCTCTCGATCTTCGGCGTATTCGGATCCTGGCTTCCGGCGAGGAGCCGCCGCGACCCCTTCATGTAGTTGCTGATCGCTGCCAGCGGCTGGTTGAGCTCGTGAGCGAGCGCGGACGCCATTTCGCCCATCGCGCTCAGCCGCGAGACGTGGACAAGTTCGGACTGCAGTTCCTGGAGCCGCGCCTGGGTTTTCTGATGCTCGGTCAGATCGCGGACGAAACCGGTGAAATAGGGCTCGCCGCCCGACTGCATCTCGCCGATCGACAGGTGCATCGGAAAGGTCGTGCCGTCGCGGCGCTTGCCGGTCACGATGCGGCCGATGCCGATGATGTGTGGGTCGCTGGTGGTCCGGTAGCGCGCGATGTAGCCGTCGTGACGTGAGCTGTCGGGCTCCGGCATCAGGATGCGGACGTTCTGGCCGATCGCCTCCGACTCGACCCAGCCGAACAGGCGCTCGGCCGCCGCGCTGAAGAGCTGGATGACGCCGTGGCCGTCGATGACGATCATGGCGTCTGGAATCGTCTGGAGGATCGAGCGGAGGTGACTCTCGCGCGTGCGCAGGGTTTCCTCGACCTGCTTCTCTTCATCGACGTCAAGAAAGATGCCGCTGAGATGTCGGGCGGCGCCGGCGTCGTCCCGAATCAGCCCCGCGCGCGCACGGATCCACTGCGCTCTGCCCAACGCCCCCGCGACCCTGAACGACACGTCGAAGCTGCCGCCCCGTTCGGAGACGTGTCGGATCGCACTCTCGATCCGCTCGCGGTCGTTCGGCTCCAGCCGGGACAGGAACAGCGCGTAACTCACCGATTGGCCAGATTCGATTCCGAACAGGATCCTGGCCGTCTCCGACCACTCCAACTCCAGTGTCTTGAGATCGAGGTCCCAGGTCCCGACGCCAAATCCTTCGATTCGAACGCGGAAATGTTCGCCCCGGCCGTCATCTTGCGGATGAATCACGCGGGTCGGCGCCAAACGATCACTCCCATTCTGATGCGGGGAACCGCACAGCGTTACCGTTGGCAATGTACCCAAGGAGGGGCCAGAGGCAAGTTCCGATGTCTTATACCATCGGCAGATTTCCGGCCGGCGCGGTGATCCAAGGTTTTGATCTATCTCATCCTGCCCCGGCGGCGGTGGGCTTACGATCGGATCAAAGCTCATTGCCCCGGAGACTCCGATGACATACGCGACCGTGATGGTCAGCCTGGCGCTCGATCAGCCCAACGAGGCGCGGCTTCAGGTCGCGGGCGAGCTTGCCGAACGATTTGAGGCGTCGATCATCGGCGTTGCTGCGGCGCAGTTCGCCCCGCCGCTCTACTACAGCGATGGCGCCGCAGCGCAGGGACTGATCGATGAGGGAGAAGCCTCGGTCAAGCGACGCCTGAGCAGGCTCGAGGCGCAATTCCGCGCCGCGATCAGGAATCGCGGCGGGCATGTGGAATGGCGCAGCGCCATGGATTTCCCGGCGCGCCTTACGTTCGCTCAGGCACGTTGCGCCGACATCGTCGTCGCCGGCGGGCAGAGCCCGGCCTTCTCCGACGCCTTCGCGCTCGCGAGCCCAAAGGATCTGGTGATGCAAGCCGGCCGACCGATCCTGGTCGTGCCTGACGGGGTCAACTGGCTCGATCTGCGCAGCGTCCTGGTGGCGTGGAAGGATACGCCGGAAGCGCGGCGGGCGCTCGCCGATGCGCTGCCATTACTGCGCAAGGCCAGGGATGTCACCGTCCTCGCAATTCCCGAAGGTGACGACGACCGCACTGCCGCGGTCGCTGGCGCGACCGACGTGACGGCGTGGCTTGCCCGCCACGGCGTGACCGCGATCACGCGCGTTTCCGAAGCGGCCCGGAACGAAACCGTCGCCGGGCAACTGGAGAAAATTGCCGGCGACGTCGGCGCCAGCATGATCGTCGCCGGTGCCTACGGTCATTCGCGCTTCCGCGAACTGATCCTCGGCGGCGTCACCCAATATCTGGTCACTCAATCTGCCCGCTGCGTGCTGCTGTCGCACTGACGCTGGAGCGATACAAGACCAATCAAAGAGGACGCGCCGTGTACAGATTCCTTGAACAGACCGTCGAAAGCTACATGACGCAGGACGTCAGGACAGTGAGGCGCGACCTCGACCTGCTCGCGCTGAGCGAGATGTTCGAGCGCGATGATTTCAATTCCTATCCGGTCGAGGACGACGGACAGGTCGTCGGCATCGTCACCAAGTTCGACATCCTGAAGTGCTTCGCCTTCACGCCGAGCCAGATGCTGCCGCGCTACCACGACCTGATGACCCGCAAAATCGGCGACGTCATGACGCCCGACTTTATCTATGTCAGCCCCGACACGCGGCTGACGCGCGTGCTCCAGATCATGGTCGAGCACCGCATCAGGAGCATCATCGTGCTCGACGGCGCGCAGAAGCTGATCGGAATCGTCGCGCGCGAGGACGTCATCGCGGCGCTCAAGGCGACGGCACGCGACTGAGGAGGCGGCTGCAGATTCGCAATTCTCGACTCCGCCATGTCACGCAGGCGGTGGGCTGCCGTTTATGCTCTGCGGTGCCCAAGCGACTGATATCGCTCTGCGATCTACATCGGTCTCACATTAACAGAAATCCACATAGCTTGATTTCAATCAATTCCCCGCGAGGGCGAATGTGGTTTCTGGCCCTGTGTTCTTTCAGAGAGAGTCCGCATGAGCCAGCCCTCCATCTCCAAGTCCATGACGTCAGGTGAAAGCGGCCTGGCTGTCGTGTTCGCGGTCACCGCCTTCCTCTGCGTGATTGCCTCGGCCAAGGCGCTCGATGCGCCCTTCGCCTTCCATGCCGCGCTGAGCGCGGCGGCGAGCCTGGCCGCGGTCTTCTGCATCATCAACCGTTACCTCGACCGACCGGCGGCGCTGCCGCCTGCGGAGATCAACGGCCGGCCCAACTACAACATGGGGCCGATCAAGTTCTCCTCCGTCATGGCGATGTTCTGGGGCATTGCCGGCTTTCTCGTCGGCCTCATCATCGCCTCGCAACTGGCGTGGCCGGCGCTGAACTTCGATCTGCCCTGGACCAGCTTCGGCCGCCTGCGTCCGCTGCACACGTCCGCAGTGATCTTCGCCTTCGGCGGCAACGTCCTGATCGCGACGTCGTTCTACGTCGTCCAGAAGAGCTGCCGCGTGCGCCTTGCAGGCGATCTCGCGCCCTGGTTCGTCGTCGTAGGCTACAATTTCTTCATCCTGATCGCCGGCACCGGCTATCTGCTCGGCGTCACCCAGTCGAAGGAATATGCCGAGCCGGAATGGTACGCCGATCTGTGGCTGACCATCGTCTGGGTCACCTATCTGCTGGTCTTCCTTGCCACGATCATCAAGCGCAAGGAGCCGCACATCTTTGTTGCGAACTGGTTCTATCTCGCCTTCATCGTGACGATCGCGGTCTTGCATCTCGGCAACAACCCGGCGCTGCCGGTCTCGGTGTTCGGCTCGAAATCCTACATCGCCTGGGGCGGCATCCAGGATGCCATGTTCCAGTGGTGGTACGGCCACAACGCGGTCGGCTTCTTCCTGACCGCCGGCTTCCTCGCCATCATGTATTACTTCATTCCGAAGCGGGCCGAGCGGCCGATCTATTCCTACCGTCTCTCGATCATCCACTTCTGGGCGCTGATCTTCCTGTACATCTGGGCCGGCCCACACCATCTGCACTACACGGCGCTGCCGGACTGGACCCAGACGCTCGGCATGACCTTCTCGATCATGCTGTGGATGCCGTCCTGGGGCGGCATGATCAACGGCCTGATGACGCTGTCGGGCGCCTGGGACAAGCTGCGCACCGATCCCGTGCTGCGCATGCTCGTGGTCTCCGTCGCCTTCTACGGCATGTCGACCTTCGAAGGCCCGATGATGTCGATCAAGGTGGTCAACTCGCTCAGCCACTACACCGACTGGACCATCGGCCACGTGCACTCCGGCGCGCTCGGCTGGGTTGGTTTCGTCTCCTTCGGCGCGCTCTACTGCCTCGTGCCCTGGATCTGGAATCGGAAGGGCCTCTACAGCCTCAAGCTCGTCAACTGGCACTTCTGGATCGCGACGCTTGGCATCGTCCTCTACATCTCGGCGATGTGGGTGTCCGGCATCCTCCAGGGCCTGATGTGGCGCGCCTACACCTCGCTCGGCTTCCTCGAATATTCCTTCATCGAGACCGTCGAGGCGATGCATCCCTTCTACATCATCCGCGCCGCCGGCGGCGGGCTGTTCCTGATCGGCGCGCTGATCATGGCCTATAATCTCTGGATGACGGTTCGCGTCGGCGAACAGGAAGTCCAGATGCCCGTCGCTCTTCAGCCGGCGGAATGAGGAGTCTTCCATGTCGTTCTGGACACGCCACCAAATCTTCGAAAAGAACTCGATCATCCTCATCGTCGGCATCCTGCTGGTGATCGCGATCGGCGGTCTCGTCGAGATCACCCCGCTGTTCTACCTCAAGAGCACGATCGAGGCGGTCGACGGGATCAGGCCGTATACGCCGCTGGAGCTCGCCGGGCGCAACGTCTACATCCGCGAGGGCTGCTATCTCTGCCATTCGCAGATGATCCGGCCCTTGCGCGACGAGGTCGAGCGCTACGGACATTTCTCGTTGGCCGCCGAGAGCATGTACGACCATCCGTTCCAGTGGGGCTCGAAGCGCACCGGTCCCGACCTTGCCCGCGTCGGCGCCAAATATTCCGACGACTGGCATGTGACCCATCTGGCCAATCCGCGCGCGATCGTGCCGCAGTCGGTGATGCCAGGCTATCCGTTCCTCAGCCAGACCGAGGTCGATCCGGACACGATCGCCGACCACATGCGCACGCTGCGGACCGTCGGCACGCCCTACACCGACGACCAGATCGCCAATGCGGGCGCCGACATGAAGGCCCAGGCCGATCCTGACAATGCCGGCTCCGACGCTTTCACCAAGCGCTACGCCAAGGCCGTGGTGCGCAACTTCGACGGCAAGGCCGGCACGCCGACCGAGATGGACGCGCTGATCGCCTATCTCCAGATGCTCGGCACGCTGGTCGATTTCAAGATCTACAACGAGAAAGCCAATCTTCGCTGAGAAGGCACCCACGATGAAAGCCATCCTGACACTCGACAATCTCGCGTCCGGTCTCGTGACCACGATCTGGACGCCGGTGTTCGTCGCGATCTTTCTCGCGATCATCGCCTACGCATTATGGCCCCGTAACAAGGCTGCGTTCGACGAAGCAGCACACCTGCCGTTGCGGGAGGAGTGAGAGACCATGACCGATCATCATAGCGACATCGATTCCGTCACCGGCAAGTCCACGACCGGACATGAATGGGACGGCATCAAGGAGCTCAACACGCCGCTGCCGCGCTGGTGGGTGATCAGCTTCTACCTCACCATCGTCTGGTCGATCGGCTACTGGATCGTGTATCCGGCCTGGCCGCTGATCTCCAGCAATACCACGGGCCTGTTCGGCTACTCGACACGCGCCGATGTCGCGGTCGAGCTCGCCAATCTCGAGAAGATCCGCGGAGCCAAGATGGTTGCGCTGGGCGCGGCCTCGCTCGCCGACATCGAGAAGGACCCGGCGCTGCTGGCGCTCGCGCGCGCCAAGGGCAAGACCGTGTTCGGCGACAATTGCGCGCCATGTCACGGCTCAGGCGGCGCGGGTGCCAAGGGCTATCCGAATCTGAACGACGACGACTGGCTGTGGGGCGGTTCGCTCGACCAGATCATGCAGACCATCCAGTTCGGCGCACGTTCCGGCCACGCCAAGACGCATGAAGGCCAGATGCTCGCATTCGGCAAGGACGGCGTGCTGAAGCCGGATGAGATCGTCACGGCCGCCAACTATGTCCGGGCACTGTCGGGCCTTCCGACCCGCAAGGGCTATGACGCGGCCAAGGGCGAGAAGATCTTCGCGGAGAATTGCGTCGCCTGCCATGGCGGCGGCGGCAAGGGCAACCCGGAGATGGGTGCCCCCAACCTGACCGATAAGATCTGGCTCTATGGTTCGGACGAGGCGACGCTGATCGAGACCATCAGCCAGGGCCGCGCGGGCGTGATGCCGGCCTGGGAAGGGCGGCTCGATCCCGCCACCATCAAGGCGATGGCAGTTTACGTCCACTCGCTGGGCGGCGGAAAATAGCCAATCCGGGACACGCGGGGGCGAACAAAAAAGCTCCCGCTTGCGCTGGATCAACTGACGCGGCGGCGTCGGGTCTAGGTTTTATCGCACCTCTCGAAAAGCTGCAGGCGATGAACAGGACCGCGAACCCAAAAGAGCTCCCATTAGACGATGACAACGGGCCGCTCTATGTGGCCCAGAAGAAAGTCTATCCCCAGAGCACCTCCGGCACCTTCCGCCGGATCAAATGGGGCCTGATGGCCTTCTGCCTCGGCGTCTACTACTTCCTGCCGTTCGTGCGCTGGAACCGCGGACTCGGCGCTCCCAGCCAAGCGGTGCTGATCGATCTTCCCAACAGTCGCTTCTATTTCTTCTTCATCGAGCTGTGGCCGCAGGAGGTCTACTACTTCACCGGCCTGCTGATCGTCGCCGCGGTGGCGCTATTCCTGATGAACTCGGTCGGCGGCCGTATCTGGTGCGGCTATCTCTGTCCGCAGACGGTGTGGACCGACCTGTTCTATGCGGTCGAGCGTCTGATCGAGGGTGACCGGCGCGAGCGGATGAAGAAGGACAAATCGTCCGACCCGATGAAGCTGGAGCGGATCTCCGAGATCGTGCTCAAACATTCGATCTGGCTCTTGATCGGGTGGTGGACCGGCGGCGCCTGGGTGCTCTATTTCAACGACGCACCGACGCTGGTCAAGGAACTCGTCACGTTCCAGGCGCCGATGCTCGCCTATGTCTGGATCGGCATTCTCACCGCGACGACCTATCTGCTCGCCGGCTACATGCGCGAGCAGGTCTGCACCTATATGTGCCCGTGGCCGCGCATCCAGGCGGCGCTAACCGATGAATGGGCGCTCAACGTCACCTACCGCTACGACCGCGGCGAGAAGCGTACGTCGGTGAAGAAGGCGGCCGAGCTGCGCGCGCTCGGGCAGCAGGTTGGTGATTGCGTCGATTGCTACCAGTGCGTGGCGGTCTGCCCGACCGGCATCGACATCCGCAACGGACCGCAGATGGAATGCATCCAGTGCGGGCTCTGCATTGATGCCTGCGACAATGTGATGACGAAAATCGGCCGGCCGAAGCGGCTGATCGGCTATGACAACGACGTCAACATCCAGCGCCGCCAGGAAGGCAAGGCGCCGATCTACCGCATCGTCCGGGCCCGCACCGTCTCCTACAGCGCGATCATCGCGGCGGTCGGCGGCATCATGATCTATACGCTGGCGACTCGCAGCCTGCTCGACGTCAACGTGCTGCACGACCGCAACCCGGTCGCGGTCAGGCTCAGCGACGGCTCGATCCGCAATGCCTACACGGTGCGGCTGCTCAACAAGAGCGGTTACGACCGGGTCATCGCGATCGACGCGAGCGGCCCGGTCAATGCGACAATCCATGTCATCGGAATCGATTCTGTGACGCCGGACCGGCCGATGATCGTGGTTCCGCGCGACTCCACCAGCGAGCTGCGGCTGCTCGTGACCGCTTCGGTGGAGGGCAATCCGGAAAAGTCCATCCCGGTTCACTTTCACGTCACCGATATCGGCCTCGGCGAAGTCGCCAGCGCCACCGACAATTTCGTCGCGCCCTAGGATCAGGAGTTCGCCATGGCAACCAAGCCGCTGACCGGAACAAAAGTGTTTCTGATGCTGGTCGCCTTCTTCGGCGTCGTGATCGGCGTCAACGCGACCATGATGAAGCTCGCGATCGCGACGCTGCCAGGGACGGACGTCGACAGCCCCTATGCCGCTGGGCTCGCCTATGACCGCGAGATCTCGGCGGCGCAGGACCAGGCTGCGCGCAAATGGAAGGTCAACGCCCATGTCGAGCGCCGCGCCGATGGCGGCGCCGTGCTTCAGGTCGAGGCGCGCGACGCGAGCGGCCAGCCGATCGCCGGACTGAAATTCGGCGGCCGCCTGGAGCGGCCGACCGACAAGCGCGCCGATCTCGCAATCGAGCTCTCGGAGGCCGGTATCGGCCTCTATCGCGGCGATGCCGCATCGGTCGCGTCGGGCCAGTGGGACTTGGTGATCCAAGGCGAGGCGCGGGGAACGCGCGTGTTCATGTCGCGCAACCGCGTGATCCTGAACTGAAGGATTTTGCCATGCACGTCTCGCGGGACTTTTCGCATTACGTCCGGACTGCGGGCGAGGGCGTCCAGCACATCGATCTCGCGGTCGAGGGCGTGCACTGCGCCGGCTGTATGGCCAAGATCGAGCGCGGGCTGTCCGCGATTCCCGACGTCACGCTGGCGCGCGTGAACCTCACCGACCGGCGCGTTGCGCTGGAATGGAAGGCGGGCACGCTCGATCCTATCAGCTTCATCGATCGCCTCGAAGAGCTCGGCTACAAGGCCTATCCTTACGAAACCGAGAGCGCGGAGGCGACCGAGGTCGCCGAATCGCGCTTCCTGCTGCGTTGCCTCGGCGTCGCCGCGTTCGCCACCATGAACGTGATGATGCTGTCGATCCCGGTGTGGTCCGGCAACGTCTCGGACATGCTGCCGGAGCAGCGCGATTTCTTCCACTGGCTGTCGGCGCTGATCGCGCTGCCGGCGGCGGCCTATGCCGGCCAGCCGTTCTTCCGCTCGGCCTGGCGCGCGCTGTCGGCCAGGACCACCAACATGGACGTGCCGATCTCGATCGGCGTGACGCTGGCGCTCGGCATGTCCGTGGTCGAGACCATCAACCACGCCGAGCACGCCTATTTCGACGCGGCGATCATGCTGCTCACTTTCCTACTGGTCGGTCGCTTCCTCGACCAGAACATGCGGCGGCGGACCCGCGCGGTCGCGGGCAATCTCGCCGCGCTCAAGGCGGAGACCGCGGCCAAGTTCGTCGGGCCCGACGAGATATCCCAAGTGCCGGTGGCCGCGATCTATCCCGGCGACATCGTGCTGCTGCGGCCCGGCGAGCGCTGCGCGGTCGACGGCACTGTGATCGAGGGCCGTTCCGAGATCGACCAGAGCCTGATCACCGGCGAGACGCTCTACGTCACGGCAGGCCAGGGCACGCCGGTCTATGCGGGATCGATGAACATCTCGGGGACCTTGCGGGTGCGGGTCTCGGCGGCCTCCGAGGCGACGCTGCTCGCCGAGATCACGCGGCTGCTCGACAATGCGCTGCAGGCGCGCTCGCGCTACATGCGGCTCGCAGACCGCGCTTCGCGACTCTACGCGCCGGTGGTGCATGCCACCGCGCTCGTCACCATCCTCGGCTGGGTCATCGCGGGCGCCGGCTGGCATGATGCCATCGTGACCGGCGTCGCGGTGCTGATCATCACCTGTCCCTGCGCGCTCGGGCTCGCCATTCCGACGGTACAGACCGTGGCCTCTGGCGCGATGTTCAAGGCTGGTGTCCTGCTGAATTCCGGCGATGCCATCGAGCGTCTCGCGGAAGCCGATCACGTCGTCTTCGACAAGACCGGCACGCTGACGCTGCCCGATCTCGAAGTGATGAATGCGGCCGATATTCCAGCAGACATCTTCGAGCTTGCCGGGCGGCTCGCGCTGTCGAGCCATCATCCGGTCGCCGCCGCGGTCGCGCAGGCCGCCGACGCCAGATCGCCGATCGTTGGCGCGGTCGAGGAGGCCGGCCAGGGCGTGCGCGCTGTGGTCGATGGCATCGAGATTCGCCTCGGCCGTCCGTCTTTCTGCGGCGCCGAGACGCTGGTCTCGGACGTGACACATCTCGACCCCGAAGCCTCCGTCGTGGCTTTCAGCAAGGGCAGCGAAAAATTCATCCTCTCCGTGCGCCAGGGCCTCCGTCCCGATGCGCAGGCTGTGATCGCGGCGCTGAAGGCGCGCAATATCGGCATCGAGATTCTCTCCGGCGACCGTGAACCGGCGGTGATCGCGGCGGCCCACGCGCTGGGCATCTCCGAATGGCGCGCCGGGGTGACCCCGGCCGACAAGATCGCGCGGATCGAGGTCCTGAAGCAGCGGGGCATGAAGGTCCTGATGGTCGGCGACGGCATGAACGATGCGCCCTCGCTGGCGGCGGCCCATGTCTCGATATCGCCGATCTCGGCCGCGCATTTGAGCCAAGCGACCGCCGATCTCGTCTTCCTCGGTCGGCCGCTGGCCCCGGTTGTCGCCGCCATCGATGCTTCGCGCAAGGCGCTGCACCTGATGCGGCAGAATCTCTGGCTGGCGATCGGCTACAATTTCCTCGCGGTGCCGGTCGCGATCAGCGGCGTCGTCACGCCGCTGATCGCGGCTGCCGCCATGAGCGGATCGTCGATCCTGGTGATGCTGAATTCGCTGCGTGCGCGCGGCGCCCCGCGGGAGATCGTGTGATGGAAATCCTGGTCATCCTGGTGCCGCTGGCGCTGATGCTCGGTCTCGCCGGTCTGGCCGCTTTCCTTTGGTCGCTTCGAAGCGGCCAGTACGACGATCTCGACGGCGCCGCCTGGCGCGCCATCGCCGACGACGAGCCGCCGCAGGAGGCGCCGGCCAAGCGCTAGCGCTTCAAGGCGAGCGTCAGCAGGGCCGCGACAGCGAGCGCCAGGCCCACCCCGGCCACGCAGGCATGCCAGCCATACGCGTCGAACAGCCGGCCGAGGACGGCGGTGCCGACGAGCCCACCGCAGAAATAGCAGGCGAGATAGGTGCCGCTGGCGATGCCGCGGTTTACAGCCGCAGCCTGTCCGACGAATCCTGTCGCAGCCGCTTGCGCGGAAAAGGTGCCGGTTCCGACCAGAACCATCCCGGCGAGGACCGCGCCCAGGTGCGGGACCAACATCAGCGGCAAGCCGACCCCGGCGATGGCGAGCGAGCCCCAGATCGTCGGACGCGTTCCGAGGCGCGACGCCACTTTGCCAGCCAGCAACGTGGTGACCACCGACGGCAGGAAGACGAAGTAAACGAAGCCGAGGTCCATCATGCCCAGCGACAGCGGTGGTCGAACCAGAACGAAATTGACGAATGTGAAGGTGCCGATGAATGCGAACAGGATGCAGAAGCCGATGCCGTAGGCGGCACGCAGCCGTGCATCCTGCCACTGCGCGATCGTCGCGGCAAACGCCGATGCCGTCGACGTCGTTGCACGCGTCGGCTGTACGCGCGCAATGGTGAAATAGACCAGGGCGGCACCGGCCAGATTGAGGGCCGCGAAGAAGTAGAAATTCCATGCCAGGCCAAGGCTATCGGCGATCGCGGCCGAGACCAGCCGGCCGACGAGATTGCTGGCGACGTTTCCTGTGATGTAGGCGGCAAAGGCGCCGCCGGAATCCATTGCGCTGCATTGCTCGCCGAGATGAGCCAATGTCAATGCGAAGGCGGACGCCATGCAGAGACCCTGCGCGACCCGCAGGCCGGTGAAGACGGCAAGATTGGGTGCAGTCGCCAGCAGGCTCGTCGGAATCGCGAGCAGGGTCAGGCTGAGCAGGATGCCGGTCCGCCTGTCGATGTGCGGGCTGAGAAGGCCGACGACGAGGCCTGCGACGGCCATGCCGAACGTGCTGGCGTTGACGGCCAGGCTCATCGCGGCCGGCGTGACGCCGTAGCGGCGCGTCAGCGAGGGCAGGATCGCCTGCGTCGCGAAGAGATCGACGACCGTCAGGAACGCAGTGAGGCCGATCACGAGAGAGCGAAGCGCAAGACCTGGTGAATGCGCGTCCATCGCCATCGCGGTTGGTTTGATCGGCGCGGAAAGATCGGTCATGGCAGGCCTCCCTTGTGATGAATGTGGCGCCCGCATGCGGGGCAGCATGGGGATCGCGGGCGCCACATTCCGTCACGCGTGCGCTGGGGTCGCGCACCCGTTACATGTTGTGGTCGTGCGGGTCCTTGCGGACGTCGCCGACATAGAGAATGACCGTTTCCTTGCCGAGGTTCTTCCACCAGTGCGAGGTGCCGGACACCTCCGGGCGGATGTCGCCGGCCTTGTGCACGATCGGATCGACGCAGTTGGAAACGTGTTCGACGATCTCGCCTTGCTGCACGAAGATCAGGGCAGGGCGGTCGTCATGGCTGTGCCAGGGCACGATGCCGCCGGGCTCGATGGTCAGCTTGCGGAAGCGCAGCTCGCGGCCTTCGATATGCGCCGGCTGTTTGCCGAGGTCGATGGCGCCGAGCGTGACGTCGGTGACGCCGACCGGCTTGTAGTCGACCATCTGCTGCGCGTTCGGCTTGATCTTGTCGGCCGGGCATTCGCCGGCGGAGACTGGCTGCGCCGAGAGTGTCAATACGCCGAGGATGGCCAAGCCGGGCCAGACCGCACGCGACAATGTGTGATGCTTGAACATCGGGACGTCTCCTGTGTTGGCCGCAACCGCAATGGTCGCTGGCTATGTTGGGACTTTCGTCGAGAGAGCGCTCGTTCTGAAATGCTCTTTCGCTCTCGCTGCGATAGACCGGCGCTATCGGGCCCGATAGGCGCTCGCTATCGAACCGATTGGGGATTGGCATTTCCGCTTCCCGAGCGACTGGCGTTCGATGGTGGGGCGCCCGGTTGGCGGGCGTTCACGTCACTCCGGAGGAACATCTCATGACGAAATTGTCCAAGACCTTGATTGCCACGGCTGCGTTCGTGGTCATCGCCACATCGGCCTTCGCGGAAGCCACATGGGACTTCAAGGCCGGCATGGCCTATATGTATGGCGGACCCGGCAAGATGTCGGCGATGGCCATGGCCCCGGCGGAGAAGAACCACGAGGCCATGATGAAGAACGCCAAGAAAGTCCCCGACAACACCGTCTTCTTCATGGACAACGGATCGCTGTATTCCACCTCGGGGCGGCTGGACCCGACCGGCAATTTCTACGTGAACTGATCGCGTGCGCATGACGGCCGCCCCTTGCGGGCGGCCGGATCGGGCACCTAATATTCGTCCCCTGAACGCTGGAGCGCAAGATGACCTCTCTCTCGCCGGCCGATGCCGAGCGGCTTAAACACGCCTTCCAGCGCTGCCGTGACATGGATGGCACGCTGAACGAGCAGCTCCGCGCCTATGCCGACGCCAGCCGCGACGTGTTCCCGGCCTATGGCGAGGCAGTCGACAATCTGGTGACCAGATTGAATGGAAACGGCGGCGGCGAGACCGCGCCGCGTCCGGGCGAGTCGATGCCGCCGTTCATGTTGCCGGACGAGAGCGGGCGTCTCGTCGCGCTGTCCTCACTGCTGGAGAGCGGCCCGGTCGCCGTGATGTTTTTCCGCGGCCATTGGTGTCCCTATTGCCGGCTCAATGTCCGCGCGGTGGTCCAGGCGCTGGACCGCGTCGAGTCCATGGGTGCGCGCATAGTCGCGATCATGCCGGAGACGCAGGAATACACCCAGCAGCTCAAGGCGGAAGCTGGTGCCCCATTTCCGATCCTGACCGACCTCGACAACGGCTATGCGTTGTCGCTCAATCTCGCGATCTGGCTCGGTGCCGAGATCCAGCACCTGTTGTCCTATCAGGACATGGCGAAATTCCACGGCAATGATGGCTGGATGCTGCCGATCCCGGCCGTGTTCGTCGTTGGTCGCGACGGTCTCGTGAAAGCCCGCTTCGTCGATCCGGATTTCCGCAAGCGAATCGAGATCGATGATCTGCTTGAAGCGTTGGAAGGCGCGAGCAGGGAGGCCTGAAAGAGTGAGGAGCGAGCGTGGCTGCTACCCCGCAATCTCCCGCCAATCCGCACCGCGCAACATGCGCATAACGGCATTGGCCACCGCCGTGCGCTGCCGGCCGGCCACCCCGTAGAGGCTGACGGTGCGACGGGCGTCCAGCCCGGCGACCGCAGCGCGCGTCAACGTCTCCGGAACGGGCGAGGTGTGCGGCAGCATGGCGACGCCGATGTCGGCCTCGACCAGCTCGATCAAATCGCGCTCGTTCGAGATTTCGTGACCCTGCTCGATCGCGATGCCGTGCTCGCGCAGGCTCGCCGAGATACGGGCGGAATGCTCGCAAAACGTCCGGCTCAGCAGCTGCTCCGCGCGCAGATCGTCCAGTGCGATGCTGCTGCGGCCGGCCAGGCGATGTCCGTCGCTGACCACGAGCTCGAAGCTCTCGGTGAACAGCGGCCAGACATCGAGCCGCTCCCAGGCCTCGTCGATGTCCGCGGCAATCCCTAGCTCGGCCTCGCCCTTCTTCAGGAACTCGGCCACTTCACGACTCGAGCCGCGCAGGAAGCGGAATTCGAGCCGGTTGAACTGCCGCTTGATCTGGTTGAGATGCGGAATGAGGAGCGACAGGTCGATCGCATGCGTCAGCGCGACGCGGAGCGCGCCGATCTCGCCGCTCCGGAACGAGGAGGCCAGCGATCGGGCGCCGGTGGCCGCTTCGAAACACTGCTTCAGCAGCGGATGCATGCGCTGGCCGAGCTCGGTCAATTGCGCCGCGGGCCGTTCGCGGCGAAACAGATCGCCGCCGAGCTCGGCCTCGAGCTGCTTGATCGCGCGCGTCAGCGAAGGCTGCGTCACGTTGCATTCCTCGGCGGCACGCGTGAAGTTCAAGAGTTGCGCCACCGCGAGGAAATAGCGGACCTGGTGCATTTCCATGGATCGGCTCCCAGCAAGATCAGCCGAAAGCTAGCCGATCGGCGCGGAGAATGACATCCCGACCGCAATAGCGCACAGGCATGGTTTCGGAAGCCAACGGGCATTTCCGTCAAACCCGGCGATGCTTCACAGTCGGCTCAGCACAAGTCGTCATGTCAAAGGAGTTTGCCCGTGAATATGTCCGTCAAACCGCAGACGTCCGCCTCCCGGGCGCTCGCGGGCAAGGTTGCGCTGGTCACGGGCTCAACCAGTGGCATCGGCCTCGGTATCGCGCGGGCACTTGCCGCGGCCGGCGCCGACATCGTGCTGAACGGCCTTGGTGTGGCGGCCGAGCTCGACCGGACGCGCGAGCAGATCGCGGCGGAGTTCGGCGTCAAGGCAAGGTTTTCGCCGGCCGACATGACCAGACCGAATTCGATCGCCGAAATGATCGCGGCGACGGTTGCGCAGGCCGGCCGCCTGGATATCCTGATCAACAATGCCGGCATCCAGCACGTTGCGCCGCTGGAGCAGTTTCCGGTCGAGAAATGGGACCAGATCCTCGCGATCAATCTGTCGTCGGCCTTCCACACCACGCGGCTCGCGCTGCCCGCAATGCGACAGAACGGGTTCGGGCGGATCATCAACATCGCCTCCGCGCACGGCCTGGTCGCCTCGCCGTTCAAGGCGGCCTACGTCGCCGCCAAGCACGGCATCGTCGGGCTCACCAAGGTGACCGCGCTGGAGACGGCAGAAGAGGGCATTACCTGCAACGCGATCTGTCCCGGCTATGTCTATACGCCACTGGTCGAGGCGCAGATCGATGGGCAGGCCAAGGCGCATGGAATCTCGCGTGACCAGGTGATCCGTGACGTGCTGCTGGCGCAACAGCCGAACAAGCGCTTCTCGACCGTCGAGGAGCTCGGTGCGCTCAGCGTATTTCTGTCCACCAACGCAGCGGCCACGATCACCGGGATTGCGTTGCCCGTGGACGGAGGCTGGACCGCGCATTGAGGCGAGCGCGTAACATAGGGTCGCTAGGAGCGAACATGGCAAGGGTACGGGCTCTCAGGGAGCAGAATATGAACGATGTGAAGCGCGATACCAGCGTGTCGAAGGATCTGCCCGGCCAGGTGGTGCTGGTGCTTCAGGGCGGCGGTGCACTCGGATCCTATCAGGCCGGGGTGTACCAGGCGCTGCACGAGGCCGGCATCGAGCCGGACTGGATCATCGGCACCTCGATCGGCGCCATCAATGCCTGGCTCATTGCGGGCAACGCGCCTGACCAGCGGCTGCTGCGCCTGAAGCAGTTCTGGAAACGGATGGAGCAGAATCCGGTCTGGAATCTGCGCACCCCGTTTGCCGGCTTCAATGAAAAGCTCGCCTATTGGTCGACCTTGACCCACGGCATTCCCGGCTTCTTCCGTCCCAATCCATTGGCGCATGCGGGCGATTCCTATCCGCTCGGAGCCGATCACGCCGGCTTCTATTCGACGGCGCCGCTGGAGCGGACGCTGCTCGAGCTTGTCGATTTCGGCCGGATCAACCGCTGCGCGCCACGGTTGACGGTCGGCGCCGCTCACGTCCGCAGCAGCCAGATGCGCTATTTCGACAGCCGCGACGGCGAGCTGACGGTGAAGCATGTCATGGCTTCGGGCGCGCTGCCGCCGGCGTTTCCGGCGGTACGCATCGACGGCGAGCTCTATTGGGACGGCGGCATTCTGTCGAACACGCCGACCGAGGCCGTCTTCGACGACAATCCGCGCAAAAATTCGCTGATCCTCGCCGTGCATTTGTGGAATCCCGCCGGCGCCGAGCCGACCACGATGGCGGAGGTGCTGAACCGGCACAAGGATGTGCAATATTCCAGCCGGATCGCGAGCCAGATCACGCGCCAGCAGCAAACCCATCGCCTGCGCCACGTCATTAGCCAGCTCGCCGCGCGACTGCCTGAAAGCGAGCGCAGCAATCCGGCGGTGAGGGAATTGATCGACTACGGCTGCCCGACCAGGATGCATGTCGTGCGCCTGCTTGCGCCGCAGCTCGACCGCGAGAGCCACACCAAGGATATCGACTTCAGTCCGTCCGGCATCATGCGGCGCTGGGATGCCGGCTATTCGCACACAAAGTCAGTGCTTGAGCGAAGGCCGTGGGTTGGCGAGTTCGATCCGCTCGCGAGCGTGGTGCTGCACGAACATATGGACGAGATGCCGATGGCGGCGGAGTAGGGCCGCAAGCGATCGTCCCCTTCATCGAATTGCCACATGCCTTGCGGATTGTCGGTCCTGGTCCGCAATCGAAAGTCCCTGCAGGTGGTGTCCGGGAGCGAACTTGAATCTGCCCTTGATACCGTCCGCGCCAACGCGGCGGGACCGGTCGCCGGCGTGTTCGGCCCTGACACGGTGACCTGGCAAATCGACCGCGAGGCCGTGATCTTTCTCGGCGCCGGCCGGGCGCTGCTCCTTCAACTCGCGCATCCCTGGGTCGCCGCCGCCATCGCCGAGCATTCGAAAACCCTCGCTGATCCGATCGGACGATTTCACCGCACCTTCGACATCGTCTTTGCCATGGTGTTCGGTTCGCTTGACCGCGCGCTGTTGTCGTCGCGGCAATTGCACCGGCGCCACAGCATGATCGTCGGCGAGATGCCCGAGACCGTCGGTCCATTCGCGGCAGGCTCGCGCTACTGTGCCAACGACATCCCGTCGCTGCGCTGGGTTCATGCCACGCTGGTCGAGACCGCGCTGATGGCGCATGATCTGGTCTTGCCGCCGCTCTCGGCGGACGAACGCGAACGCTACTGGGCCGAGAGTCGGTTGTTCGGTGCGTTGTTCGGGTTGACGGCGCACGATCTGCCGGCGGACTGGTCCGGCTTTGCGGCCTACACCGCGGCAATGACGCAGTCGGATACGCTGACCGTCAGCCCGGCCGCGCGCGAGATCGCCGCGCAGATCTTTGGTGGAGCGCGCCCGTGGTTGCGTCCGCCGCGCTGGTATCGCGCGCTCACCGCGAGCCTGCTGCCGGAAAGCTTGCGTGTGGGATTCGGGTTCGAGCTTGACGAGCGTGACACCAGATCCGCCGAGAAGGCGCTGCGATGGATACGGCGGGTCTATCCAAGGTTGCCAGACCGGCTGCGCTATGTCGGTCCCTACCAGGAAGCGCAAGCGCGGCTGCGCGGAGAGCCGCAGCCCGACTGGATGACGCGGTGCCTCAACCGTGCCTGGATCGGACGGTCGCAGATGGATGTGCGCGGGAGGGGGTGAAGTCCTCCGCCGTTGCCACAAACCACCGTCATTGCGAGGAGCTCTTGCGACGAAGCAATCCAGGCTGCTGCCACGGAAACAGTCTGGATTGCTTCGCTACGCTCGCAATGACGAGGACACGCAGGCCTCACACCGCCGCCAGCTTCCGGTACAGCGCGTTGTAGCTGCCGGCCGGGATGCTCCAGGAGAACGACCGTCCCATCGCACTGCGACGCATGGTGTCGAGCTGGTCCTGCGCCATGAAGGCGGAGAACGCACGGCGGACGCCGCCGAGGAAGGATTCATGCGAAGGTTTTGAGAACAGGAAGCCGGTTTCGCCGTCGGTAATGGTCTCGGCGAGGCCGCCGGTCTGGTGGCCGATCGGCAGCGAGCCGAAGCGCTGGGCGTACATCTGGCTGAGCCCGCAGGGCTCGAAGCGTGACGGCATCAATGTGAAGTCGCTACCGGCGAAGATGCGGCGCGCCTGGGCCTCGTTGAAGCCGATCACGACCCCGATCGCGTCAGGCCGCCGGCGATGCGCGTCGATTAGCGCCTGCTCGAGCGCCGGCTCGCCGGAGCCGGTGACCACGATCTGCCCGCCGGCATCGACGATCTCGTCGGCCGCCGCCAGCACGAGGTCGATGCCCTTCTGGTGCACGAGGCGGGCGACGATGCCGAACATCGGGCCGCGCGACACCGCAAGCCCGAACTGCTTGCGCACGTAATCCGCATTGGCCTTCTTGCCGACCCAGTCGCCGGCGCCGAACTGCTGGGCAAGCTGGGCGCAGGAACGCGGGTCCCAGCTCTCGTCGATGCCGTTGAGGATGCCGGTGAGCTCGGCCGCGTCGGAGCGGACTCGAAGCAGGCCTTCGAGACCGCAGCCGAATTCATCCGTGGTGATCTCCCGCGCATAGGTGCCGCTGACTGTGGTGAGATGCGAGGCGTAGACCAGCCCGGCCTTGAGGAAGGAGAGCTGGTCGTAGAACTCGACGCCGTCGATGTGGAAGGAGCTCTCCGGCGCGCCGATCCGCCGCAGCGAGTCCTTCGGGAAGAGGCCCTGATAGGCGAGGTTGTGAATGGTCAGGATCGACGGCAGCTTGGAGCCGCGCCAGGCGAGG
>NZ_JADPJF010000148.1:112335-124259 GCF_023073295.1 Bradyrhizobium sp. 23
TAGGCCGGCACGAGCGAAGCCTGCCAGTCATTGGCGTGGATCAGGTCTGCTGCCCAATCCTTGTCCAGCGTGCCCATCGCCAGCTCAGCGGCGGCCGAGGCAAAGCGCGCGAAACGGATGTCGTTATCGGGCCAGTCGCGCCCGGACTCGTCGCCATAGGGGTTGCCGGGCCGGTCGTAGAGTTGCGAGCACAACAGCACATAGACCGGCAGGCCGTCCTTGGTCGCGGCGCGGCCGAGCGAGCAGGCCGGCATCTCCGCGAACGCCGGACAGCGGCCAACGACCTGAATATGCGTGAGTTGTTCGATGATGTCGCGATAGCCGGGCAACATGATCCGGATGTCGGCGAAAGGACGAAGGGCTCGGGGGAGTGCAGCGGAAACGGCTCCAAGTCCGCCGACGCGGACAAAGTCGTCCATTTCTGTCGTAACGAACAAGACCCTCAAGAACTGCTGCCCTCTGCCGGAGCCCGATTGCTGCTATGCAAGAACGGGTCCAGTTGCCCTGGAATTCCCAAACCCGCCCGCGAGACGTGTCTGTTCGGTAAAGACTTTCCTACTCAGCGGCCGCCCTCTAGGGTCGGCGCACCAACAACAGAGAACTTCGATAAGTTCCTAAGTGACTCAAGGACGCAAGCAGGCATGCAGCTATCAGATAAGCATGAGGGGACCACGCCAAAGGCCTTCGCCGGCCTTAGGGTCCTGGATTTTTCGACCACCATCGCCGGTCCCCATTGTGCGCGGATGCTCGCCGACATGGGCGCCGAGGTCATCAAGATCGAGACCGACGGCGGCGAGACGATGCGGACCCGGCCGCCGCTGCGCAAGGGCTGCAGCACCGTGTTCGGCCAGCTCAACGTCGGCAAGAAGAGCGTCGTGCTCGACCTCAAGTCCGAGGACGGCAAGGAGGCGGTCCGCCGGCTGGCCGCGACTGCCGACATCCTGGTCGAGAACTTCCGCCCGGGCGTGATGCATCGGCTGCGGCTCGACTATGACAGAATACGCACGGTCAACCCGAAGTTGATCTACTGCTCGATCTCCGGCTACGGCCAGAGCGGCCCGTCGGCCGAGCTGCCGGCCTATGCGCCGGTGATCCATGCAGCCTCGGGCTACGACATGGCGCATCTCGCCTATCAGCCCGGCCGCAGCCGCCCGGATTATTGCGGCATCTACCATGCCGACGTCGTCACCGGCACCTACGGGTTCGGCGCGATCGCGTCGGCGCTCTACCAGCGCACCCTGACTGGGCTCGGCCAGCATATCGACGTTTCCATGCTGGAATCGATGCTGACGCTGACATTGATCGAGTTGCAGAACTCGCAGTTCACCGTGAAGCCGCCGCCGCGCCCGATGTTCGGGCCGACCGAGACGGCGAGCGGTTATGTCATGATCACGGTTGCCAGCGAGAAGACGTTTCAGGGACTGATGGGAGTGATCGGCCGCCCCGAATGGATCTCCGATCCGCGCTTCTCCACCTACGCCGCGCGTCGCGATCATTGGGCCGACTTGATGGACGGTGTCGAGGCCTGGTCGCGGCAGCTCTCGACCGATGTCTGTCTTGTCGCGTTAGGTGCGGCCGGCGTGCCGGCCTCGGCCTACCGCACTGTGTCCGAAGCACTGGCCGATCCGCAGCTCGCGCACCGAGAGGCGCTCTCGTCTGTCGAGGATGAAGGCGGCTCGTTCCAGGTCCTCAATCTGCCGTTCCGGATGACCGGTGCTGATACAACACCGGGCAAGACGATAGCCGTTCTTGGCGAGCACACGGACGGACTGCGCGCGGAGATCGGGCTCACCGACAATGCGCCAATTCCGTCAGGCAAAACAGCCGTGCAAGGCTGAGGGCAAGGCTGACGGCAAGTCTCACGGGAAGTCTGACGGATACCACGCTGTGGCAAGCAATGCGGCGTTGCGCGTGGCCGGCTTGCCATCATCCGTCAGCCTAAATTAGACAGGTCCGAGTTTGTCTCGTCCTGCCGCCCATGCCATGGTGGCGACGACAACAAAAATATCCGAGAGGACGCCAATGAAAAGTTTCAAGGTCGCCGATTTCAAGGCGCCGCTGCAGGAGTTCGACGAGGCCACGCCGCAACCGTCCGGCACGCAGGTGCTGATCAAGGTGAAGGCCGCCGGCGTCTGCCATAGCGACCTTCACATTTGGGAAGGCGGCTACGATCTCGGCCACGGCCGCAAGCCGCTCTCGCTGAAGGACCGCGGCATCAACCTGCCGCTGACCATGGGGCACGAGACGGTCGGCGAGGTGCTCGCCTTCGGCCCGGACGTGAAGTCGTCGGACCAGGGCGACGTGAAGATCGGCGATGTCGGGTTGGTCTATCCCTGGATCGGTTGCGGCAAATGCGCGACCTGTCTCGCCGGTGACGAGAACATGTGCCTGACGCCGCGCTCGCTCGGCGTCTATTGCGACGGCGGCTATTCCGACCACATGCTGGTGCCGCATCCGCGCTATTTGCTCAACCTCAAAGGCCTCGATCCCGCGTCGGCTGCACCCTACGCCTGCTCGGGCGTCACGACCTACAGCGCGCTGAAGAAGCTCGAGCAGCACTTCGACACGCCGATCGTGATGTTCGGCGCCGGCGGACTTGGCCTGATGGCACTGTCGCTGCTGAAGGCGATGGGCGGCAAGGGCGCGATCATGGTCGACATCGACGCGAAGAAACGCGAAGCGGCGGAGCAAGCCGGCGCGCTCGCGACCGTCGATCCCAAGGCGCCCGACGCGCTGGAGCAGCTTGCCAAGAAAGCCGGTGGTCCCATCCGCGCCGTGCTCGATCTCGTCGGAAACGCCGCCACCACGCAACTCGGCTTCGACTGCCTGACCAAGGGCGGCAAGCTCGTCCTCGTCGGCCTGTTCGGCGGCGGTGCGACCTGGGCGCTGCCGCTGATTCCGATCAAGGCGGTGACGATCCAGGGCAGCTATGTCGGCAATTTGCGCGAGACGCAGGAGCTGCTCGACCTCGTGCGAGCGAAGAACATAGCGCCGATCCCCGTGACGCGGCAGCCGCTCGCCAAGGCCAACGACGCGCTGGTGCAGCTGCAGCAGGGCGCGGTGGTTGGCCGCACGGTGCTGACGCCGTAACCAACGCTGCTAGTTTGTCGTCATGGTCGGGCTTGACCCGACCATCCACGTCTTGCCATGGAGTTGGTATCGAGGCGTGGATGCCCGGGACGATCCCGGGCATGACGTTGGAGAGAGTAGGAAACCGATGTCCGCAAATAACGCCTTCCACATTGCCGTGCTTGCCGGTGACGGCATCGGTCCCGAAGTCATGGCGCCGGCCATCGAAGTCCTGCGCAAGATCGAGACGAAATCCGGCCTGAGCTTTCGCTTCACCGAGGCGCCGGCGGGCGCCAATCATTATCTCGCCGCCGGCAAGTCGATGCCGGACACCACCATCAAGCTGTGCGAGGAGGCGGACGCGATCCTGCTCGGCGCCTGCGGCCTGCCGTCGGTGCGCTATCCTGACAACACCGAGATCGCGCCGCAGATCGAGCTGCGCTTCATCTTCGATCTCTATGCCGGTGTGCGCCCGGCGCGGCTCATTCCGGGCGTGCCGAGCCCGATCGTCGGCGCCGACCAGCGCGGCATCGATCTCGTCGTGATCAGGGAGTCCACCGAAGGCCTGTTCGCCTCGATGGGCAAGGGCGTCGTCACCCATGAGGAGGCGCGCGAGACCATGCTGATCACGCGCAAGACGTCCGAGCGCCTGTTCGAGTTCTCGTTTCGTCTCGCCGAGCGGCGCAAGGCGCGCGGCAAGCCCGGCGCGCTGGCCTGCGTCGACAAGGCGAACGTGTTCAAGGCCTTTGCGTTCTTCCGCGGCATCTTCGACGAGATCGCCAAGCGTCATCCGGAGGTGAAGACCGACCGGCTCTATGTCGACGCCTGCTCGGCGATGCTGGTGAAGCGTCCCTGGGATTTCGACGTGATGGTGATGGAGAACATGTTCGGCGACATCGTCTCCGACATCACCGCGAGCCTGATCGGCGGCCTGGGCATGGCGCCGTCGGCCGACATCGGCGACAAATACGCCGTGTTCCAGCCGTGCCACGGCACCGCGCCCGACATCATGGGGCAGGGCAAAGCCAATCCCACCGGGATGATCCTGTCGGCTGCAATGATGCTGGACTGGCTCGCCGACAAGCACGGCGTCGAAGGAGCGGCCGAGGCCGGCGAGACCATCGAGCGTGCGGTGGACAAGGTCTATGCCGACGGTCTCAAGCCGATGGAATTTGGTGGCCGCAACGGAACCGCCGACATCACGAAGGCGGTGCTTGCGGCGCTGTAGTCAAGGAAGAGAGGCCTCGCGGCCCCTCGCAATTCACCAGCGACGCCAGTGGCGGTGGCCGCCCCAGCCCCACGGACGGCCGCCGTAGAAGCGTCGCGGGCCGCCGTAAAAACCGTAGGCGCCGTAATAATTCGGACGCCAGAAGCAGCGACCCCAGGGGTTGCAGACCCAGCGCACCTGATCGACGTCGGCTGCCGGGCCGCTCGCGATACGGTCGGCCTGCGGAATGCCGTTCGGCATCGCTGCGAGTGCCTGTCCTGATGCGAGAGCGGCGCCGCCCAGGGCAGCCAGACCAACAACAGCAAATTTCAGTTTCATCGCAATCTCCCTCGTTTGATGGCGAGAGAACTTCCAGCAAATCAGCTGGTTGCTATGGTGTTGCGGGGCCGTGGGAATTTAATCTTCCTGAATGCATGTTCAGTTTGCCCGCCGTCATCGCGAAGAGCCAAGCAGGCAGAGGCACTCTGGATTGTTTCATTTTGCTCGCTGGCGACGGAATCACTGTCCTTGGAACTGCGGCTTGCGCTTCTCCATGAAGGCCTGCCGGCCCTCGCGAAAATCCACGCTGTCCATACAGGCCGTGCCGACCGCCCTGATCGCGTCCATGTCGCGCGCGCTTTCGTCCTTCAACACTTGCGCGATGGTGAGCTTGGCGGCCTTGATCGCGAGCGGCGCATTTTGCGAGATCGTCTCGGCGATGGCCATGGTCTCGCCCCAGAGCTGATCCTCCGGAAGCACGCGCTCGACCAACCCGATGCGCAGCGCTTCCGACGCATCGATGCGCATGCCCGTATACATCAGGAGCCGTGCCCAGGACGGGCCAACCAGCGACACCAAGTGCCGCAAGCCGTCATAGCCATAAGCGATGCCGAGCTTCGCCGCGGGAATGCCGAACTGGCTGCCATGGGAGGCGATGCGGATGTCGGCGAGCATCGCCACCTGCATGCCGCCGCCGAGACAAAAACCCTGGATGCAGGCAATCGTTGGCTTGGGATAATCGGCGAGCAGCGCGCGCTGGGCGGCGCTGCGTTTTGCGTATTCCTCGGAAGCGGCGGCGTTATGGCGCGTCTTCTCGAACTGGCTGATGTCGGCGCCCGACACGAATGCCTTGCCACCGCCGCCGCGCAGGATCACGACGCGCACGGCAGCGTCATCGCGTAAGGCGGTCAGCGCCTCGCCAAATCCCTCCCACATCTCCAGCGACATCGCGTTGCGCTTGTCGGGATTGTTGAACGTGATCACGCCGACGCCACTGGCTGTGTGCTTGAGGATCTTGCCGTCGGCGTAGGGAATTTCGGTCGTGCTGGACATGTCGGACATCGCGGGCGCTTTCGTTGGCGAGGCGCAATGTTCGGCCGGGGCGAGGCCAGGGTCAACCGCGACAACGGACCTGGCTTTGCAGCCGCCTGTGCCGCGATTGCATGGCGCGATCTATCTGGTCATGTGCGCGGTCAGCGGGTGGCTGCCGGCATTGCTGAAGAAGGCCGCCTCTTCGGCGGTCGCCTCCAGCAACTGCTCGTCCTGGTGATAGACGTCGTTGCGGAACTGGACGGTCTGGTCCTTGGTCATCCACGCCGTGAGGTAGATCCAGGCCACCGGCACCTTCTTCGCCATGGCGACGTCGAGATGCTGGCCGCTGGCGATCTCCGCGTCGATCGCGGCGCGGCTCCATTTCGGCTGGTCCTTCAGCAGCCAGGCGGCGAGATCGCGCACATTGTCGACGCGCGAGCAGCCGTGGGAATCGAAGCGGTAATCATCGCTGAACAGATTGCGCTGGTTGGTGTCGTGCATGTAGACCGAATAGGAATTCGGCATGTCGATCTTGACCGCGCCGAGCGCGTTGAACGTGCCGTTGTGCTGGCGCACGGTGAAATTCGGCGTATGGGTGCCCGACCAGTCAACCGAATTCGGGTCGATCGGATTGTCGTGGGCGTCGAGCACCTCCATGTGCATGCGCGACAGATAGCTGGGATCCTTGCGCATATGCGCGGAGATCTCGGTCTTGGCGATCGAGGAGGGCACCGTCCAGGTCGGATTGAGGACGACGCTGCTGATCTGGGCCGTCAGCGTCGGCGAGGGCTTTTCGGTCTTGCCGACGATCACGCGATAGCGCCTTACCACGACGTCGTTCTCGACCGCTTCGGCAAAGGCGGCGGGGATGTTGACCACGACATAGCGCTGGCCGAAGCCGAAATTCATGTTCTCGAGCCGCTGCAGCGAAGCCTCCAGCTGCCGGATGCGCTTCTGCACCGGCACGTTCATCGCCGCGATCGTGCGCGGCGTCATCGTTCCGGTCGGCGCGAGGCCGTGGCGGGCCTGGAAGCGTTTCACGGCGTCGGCGAGATCCTGGTCGAAGGCGCCGCTCGCCTTGTCGGCGGAAAGATCGCCGGAGACGATCAGCCGCTTGCGCAGGAGATCGTCATTGGCGCCCTGGGCGCCGGGCGCGAATTTGGCGTCCGCCGGGATCGTCGGCCAGCCGCCGCGCACGGCCAGATCGGAATAGCTCAGCGCCGCATCCTTGATGCGCTGGGCGGAGCCTTCGTCATAGGTCGGCTCATGCGTCAGCGCGAGCGCTGCGGCCGAACGGCTCTCCGCCGTAGATGCGGCCGCCGGCGCGGCGGTTTTCGGTGCGGCTGCGTGGGCCGGATTGGCGATGGCCGGCACCGTGCCAGCCGCAGTCGCCGGCTTGGGCCCGGCCTGTCCAATGGTCTCGGTCTGAGCAAGCGCAGAGGCGCTCGCAAGCATGCCGACGGCAATGATTATCGCATGGCGCTTCGACATGTGTCCCATCTTCCCTATGAGAGCGAGGCCCGGACAGGCGCTCGCATCGGCAATTCCCGGTTCGTCGGGCTGATTCGAGAAATCGGCGGGAGGCTAGCGCCTCCCGGTTGCGGCTCCCTTAAGCACGGCGCATCGCGAGCCCCATGCGCAAGGCACGCGGTCTCTGGATTGGGTCGCGAGAGGGCCGGAATGGGTTCGCGCAAACCGCGGGCGACGGCGGGAAAAATGGTCAACAAAAAGGGGCGGTCATGCCGCCCCGAGAAGTCCGCGCGAGCGCGCGGCCGGAGATATCTCGTCCGGATCTCGTCCAATCCAGCCGCGCCCCGTGGCGCGGCGGATTGAACATCGGGCAGAAAGGCACGAATGCCGATCGGCTCAGGCTTCGTTCGCCGCGATCGATTCCATCAGCGAGACGAGCTGACGCTGCACCGTCTGGTCCTTGATCTTGCTGTAGGCGCGCAGCAGGCGGAGGCTGAAGGCCGAGTCCAGGAAGAGCAGGCTCTCGACTTCGCGCGCCTTGTTGTCGCCGTCATAGAAGAAGGTCACGGGCACATCGAGGGCGGTGGCGATCTGCTGAAGCCGGGCCGCGCCGACGCGATTGACGCCCTTCTCGTACTTCTGGACCTGCTGGAAACTGACGCCGAGCTTCTCGCCGAGCTCGGCCTGCGAGACCTTCATCTCGACGCGCCGTAGACGGATTCGCTTGCCCAGCTCAATGTCCGGCTTGCCGGCACTGCGCTGCTTCATTCTCTTCGCCGCTGTCTTCATCTTTTTTCTCATCGGTCTTCGGTTGAAAACCCCCCGAAGAGCTGGGTCAGGGGTTCGCCCATATACTCGTCCTTGAATTCATGCGGGTGCACGAACTCTTCCTTAAACCACGGGAAACGCGCCGGATTGAAGGCTTCGATCAGCCAGTCAATCATGTGTCGTACGCGCGGAATCCGGCCGCTACCGGGATGGTAGGACAACCAGATATCCAGCGGTCTGTTCAGCTCGACCTCCAGTGGAATCAACTTCCCGCCAAGCGCAATGGCGTAGCTCGGAAACACGCCGATTCCGGCGCCATTCGCGACCGCCCAGTAGTTGGCGCTCGAGACGTTGGTCTTCATGACCAGAAGGTCACGTTCCGGAACGCCGGGGAAGAAGCTCTCGAAAGTTTGCTTGGCAGCAAGCTGGTCGGCGAACTGCAGCACCAGGCGGTGCTTGATCAACTCCATCGCCGAGCGCGGCGCGCCATGTTTCGAAATGTATTTCTCGGAGGCCCAGAACATCAGATGCATGCGGCCGAGCCGCACCAGCTTGACGTCGAGCGCCGAAGGCCGCGACAGGTGAATGGCGACGTCGGCCTCATGGCGGGAGACGTCGGCCGAACGCATCGCGCAATGCAGATCGACCAGGATCTTCGGATAGGTCTGCTGGAATTCGACCAGTCGCGGGGCGAGCCAGAATGTGCCAAGTCCCTCGGTGACGGCGACGCGGACCTCGCCGGACAGGGCGTTCGCCGTCGAATCGCTGGTGCGCAGCACGTCGAAGGCAGCCGCCTCCATTTGCTCGACGGCGGAGACCACCAGCGCGCCTTCGTCGGTCAGACGGGTGCCGTGGACGTCGCGGGTGAACAACGTGGTGCCGGTCTGGCGTTCGAAATCATCGATCCGGCGGCGAACGGCGTTGATCGACAGCGACAGGCGCTCGGCCGCCGAGCGGAAACTTCCGCATCGGACAACTTCCAGGAAAATGCGCGCCGCATCCCAGTCCGAGAGGCCGCTGACGTTTGTCTTTGGGCGTTCCTCCAGAGGAACGCCCCTTTCCGCCAAGGAGTGCATACAAGTCCCTTCGGGTCGCTAAACTGGCAGAATCTCGGGCAAACCACAACCACGGCGGGTTGGGGAACGACGAGTTTTGAACGTCATCCTTACTACGCCGCAGGTGGTATTCGGGTGCTGCCAAGCCTAGGAACAAGGGCTAGGAATCGGGCAAACCATCGCCCGTATGAGGGGTGTGGCGTGAGTTCCGTTGTGAGCCGTGACTTGCCTGCGGGATTGTCGGCATTGTCCGCAATGAACGTCCTTGCGCGAGAGCAGGTGCCTTCCGCGGTGGATCAATTGCAGCACGCCAGGCGTTTTACGAGCGAGCGTTTTACGATCGAGCGCTTTACGACTGAGCGTTTCGACGGCCGGCGGCGCGACGCGATACGCGCCGGAACCGCGGTTTCAAGGCAGAAACACACTGAAATCATGTTCGGGGGCGTAGCGGCCTCGTGTTATCCTCGACGCTCCATGGGGGCCAAAGGGGTCGTCACAACCACGTCTCACAGGCCGAATTAGCGGAAAGAACGCCGTGTCGCATTCAGACGAACAGTTGCAGTCGGTGCTGGAAACGCTCGAAGAGTGCCGCAGGGTGCTCAACGAGAGCAATAGCCGTGAGTCGGCCGAGCTGCTGTCCATTGTCATCCTGGACGTGCGGATGAAGCTCAAAGGAATTGACAGTGCCGATCTCAAGGCGCTGTGCGACGAAATGCTGCGGACGGCCACGAACGAACCGCAGCCCCCTTCCAAGCAGACGCAGGACCAGCCCCGGCGTCCGCTGCTCCGCGTGGTGAAGTAGCCGCGCCGCCGAGTTTCGCTTTTTGGCGAGATTTGTGCGTGTCCCGGTGCCGCATCTGTGATCACAGACGGCATCGGGAGGAGCCCTGGTTTTGTGCGCCTCTGTTGCGCATTCGCTGGCATCGGCTACACCAGAGCCGGTTCGGCTCCGGGCCGCGCGCATTCCCCGCGCGCCGCATCGGCGCCAGAGATGGTTCCGACTGCATCATGCAAAATGTTTCGATCCCGGCGGCGCTGATTGCCGGCCTCGTCAGCTTCCTCTCCCCGTGCGTCCTGCCGCTGGTCCCGCCCTACCTGATCTATCTGACGGGCGCGACGATCGAGCATGTCGAAAGCGAAGAGCCCGCATCGGCCTCCAAACGCGCCATCATGATGTCGGCACTCCTGTTCGTGCTCGGCTTCTCCACGGTGTTCGTGGCGCTCGGCGCCAGCGCCTCGCTGATCGGGGCGCTGATCCGGGCCTGGTCGGCCGAACTCTCGATCCTCGCCGGCATCGTCATCATCGTCATGGGCCTGCACTTCCTCGGCCTGACGCGCATCGGCCTGTTGATGCGCGAGGGACGCTTGACCGCGCCCAAGCCCGTCGGCCTCTGGGGCGCTTATGTGATGGGGCTGGCCTTTGCCTTTGGCTGGACACCTTGTATCGGCCCGATCCTCGCCGCGATCCTCTCGGTCGCCGCCGCCGAAGCGACAGTGACGAGAGGCGCCGGCCTGCTCGCGGTCTATTCGGCCGGGCTCGGCATTCCCTTCCTGATCGCTGCCCTGATGATCGAGCAGTTTTCCACCCTGTTCGCGCGCATGAAGGGCCATCTCGTCAATGTCGAGCGTGCCATGGGCGTCCTGATGGTGATCACCGGTATTGGATTCCTCACCGGCGCGGTCTCGAACGTGAGCATCTGGCTGCTGGAGACGTTTCCGACGTTGCAGACGATCGGTTAGGCCTCCGCATCAAAGCGCGCTAGCGCGGCGCGGTCGATCTCGATACCGAGGCCCGGCCCCTCGGGCACCCGCACGACGCCGCTCGCATGCTCGATCGGGTCCTGCAAAATCGCCTGCCGGATCGGATGTTCAGTGCGGTCGAATTCCAGCATCGGCTCGAGCGGTGACAGCGAAGTCGGCGTTTGCGAGGGCAGCACCGCGAGGAGCTGGAGCGAGGCGGCGATCGCAATCCCGGTGCCCCAGACGTGCGGATTGTAGCGGATGCCGAACGCCTCACTCATGTCGGCGATCTTCTTGCATTCACTCAAACCACCCGCCGCGCAGGTGTCGGGCTGGGCGATGTCGAGCGCGTGCGAGACGAACAGCTCGCGGAAGCCGAAGCGCGTGAATTCGCACTCGCCGCCGGCGACCGGAATCGTGAGCGCGGATTTCACCGCGCGATAGCCCGCGACATCCTCCGGCGGCACCGGCTCCTCAAACCATCCGATGTCATGGCGCTCGATCAGGCGGCCGAGCCGGATCGCCGCGACCGCGTCATAGGCGTGGTTCGCATCGACCATCAGCGCGACATCGGGGCCGATCGCCTCGCGCACCGCGCGGGTGATTGCGGCATCTTCGGCGATGCCGAAACCGACCTTCAACTTCACGGCACGGAATCCCTCGGCGGCATAACCCGCCGCTTCCTCCGACAGATAGGTCAGCGGATCGCCTGACTTGCGCCGGTAGAGACCGGTTGCGTAGGCGGCAACCTGCTTGCGCGCGGCGCCGCCGAGAAGCTGATGCACGGGTACGCCAAAATGCTTGCCCTTGATGTCCCATAGCGCGATGTCGATGCCGCTCATTCCCTGGATCACGACGCCCTTCTGGCCGTGATCGCGCAAGCGCGCGTAGACCATCTGCCATAGCACGTCGGTGCCCAACGGATCCTCGCCGATCAGCCATGGTTCGATGCTGCGAACTACCGCCGCCGTCATGCGTGCCGGACCGTAGCATTCGCCCCATCCGATAAGACCATTGTCGGTCTCGATCTCGACCAGCATTGCGGTGCGCGTGTCGTACCAGGCGCGCGAATAGGCAAAGGGCTGCGACAGCTTTGCTTCGAGAATGTGCGTGCGAACCCTAGTGATCTTCATTGCCGGCCTCCGTTCATCGCGCCTCGTCCAGCGCGCAAATCACCGTGCAGACCACGCCGCGGGGCAGGAAGTCGACCGTTGCCTCGCCGCCGAGCTGGTCGCGCGCGCTGCGCTCGATCAGGCGCGAGCCGAAGCCGCGTTGCACCGGCGCCGTCACCGGCGGTCCGCCGA
>NZ_JADPJF010000148.1:124346-143890 GCF_023073295.1 Bradyrhizobium sp. 23
CAGGCGCAGCCGCGGCTTCGGCGCATCGGCGACGACCTGCCACTCCAGCGTCACCCGGCCGGTCTCGTTGGATAGCGCGCCGTATTTCGCCGCGTTGGTGGCGATCTCGTGCACGATCATCGACAGCACCACGGCGAGCCGCGGCGACAGCGGCACCGCGGGTCCGGCCATGCGGATGCGCTCCGGATTATTCAGCAGGAACGGCTGGAGCGCGCGGGCGATCACGTCCCGCAGCTCGGAGCCCGCCCATTTCTCCTGGCTGAGCAAATTATGCGCCTCGGCCAGCGCGCCGAGCCGGCCCTCGAATTTTACCCGCTCGTCCCGGCTGGCGCTGCGGAAGGTCTGCACCGCGATCGCCTGCATCAACGCGAGCGTGTTCTTGACGCGATGGTTGAGCTCGTCGATCAGGAGATCGTGCAGCATCTCGCCGCGCGCGATCGTGGTCGCCATCCGGACCGCGAAGGTCAGGCCGGTCAGCAGCAGGACGCCGCCGATAAAACTGGTGATCGCGATGTTGCGCCAGAGCGGAGCGATTAGCGAGGTCTCGGCGACGCCGGCCACGATGGTCCAGCCGGTCAGCCGCGACCTCGTATAGACGGTGGACAACGCGACGCCGTCGAGCGAAACCGTCGAGAGTGCGGCTTCCGGCGTGCGCAACATACTCTCGTACAGTGCGCCGGTAGCCCGTTTGCCAAAGATCTCCGTAGGGTTCGGCGTGCGCGCGAACACGATAGCCTTGGTGTCGAGCAGGGAGACCGTCCAATCCCGGTCGGGCCGTTGCTTTTCCACCAGGTCCTGAAAGGTGCTGACCGGCGGGCTGAAGCAGAGGTCGTAGATCACTTCGCCGTCGCGGAGCACCGGAACCTCGACCGTAAGCACCTGCCGGCCGTTGATCGCGCCGGTGAACAGGTCGGAATATTGCGGCGACCTGGTCGCAAACACCTTCTCGATGATCTCAAGATGACCGCGTGGCGGCAGGCTTGCGGTGTCCTCGGTCGCGGAGGAAAACAACAGCCGGCCCTTGCGATCGGAGATCAGCACGAGGCCGCCTTTGCCGTACTGGTCGACGAAGCCGAGCGCGATGCGGCGGAAGCTCTGGAAGTCGTCGTTGCGCAGCGAATTCGTCAGTGCAAGCACCTGCAGGCCGCCGGTCATCCGCTGCACCTCGGAGTCCAGCACGAGGCGCATGCTGCGCACATTCTCCAGCACGCGGCGGGTCGCGTCGTTGCGGTCCTGTTTGTAATTGTAGACGGCAATGCCGACCGCGAAGACGATCAGCGGCAACATCGTTCCCGTCACCAGAAGAGCGAGCCGGACCGGCAAAGTGAGCTTTGACAAACGCGGGCGTCCCGGTTCCAGCGCAGGGGAGCGCCGGATTTATGATTTTGGGAGACCATAGGGGCGGGATTTGCGCTACGCCAATAATTTTTGCGTTCGGACGCGCCGCCCAGGAAGAAGATTTTGCAGCGCGGTCCGCGGCTGCGCCTCAGCTCATGCTGATTGCGGTCAGTAGGAGACACATGGCGTACACGGCCGCCAGGCTGAGCCCGGCGATCCGGGCCTCTCGATGCGATTTCATAATGTCAACTCCCAGAGAGGGAGGCCGCCTCAAGGCGGCCCCCTTACACCTGGATCAATCAATTTCCTGAACGACCGTGCGCGTACCGGGATCGACGAGCATCACGCGATCGCCGGAGTAGACGTAGCGATACTTCGTCAGCGACGGACCCCAGTCTGCGGGAACGGCCTCAAGCTCGACGTCGCTCGGCACCGCCGCACCGACAACGATCTTTTCCTTCGTGGTCACCGGGCGAATGCGATGCTCGGTGACGTAGGATTTGATCTTGGTTCGGTACTGCGGCTCGATCTGGACGGCCGCCGCGTGGCCCGTCCCGGTCGTCGTCACGACGGTCGATTGCGCGAAAGCACCGGTCGACATCAGGACCGCCGCGGCGGAAAGCAGGAACAACTTCTTCATCTCGTTCTCCTCGTTTGAACATGCGCCGCAACAACCCCTCATTGCGGACAGCGTTCCCGGCTCAGGGAACTAATTGCCGCTTTTTCCCGTTTGTAGATGACCGGGCTGACGGCTCGGGCTCTGGAGGAGGACTACAAATGAAGTTGAAGATAGTAACTGCAGCATTGATGCTTTCCGCAATATCCCTGCCGGCGTTCGCGGCCGACGAGTTCTATGTCGTGCAGGACGTCAAGACGAAGAAGTGCACAATCGTCGACAAGAAGCCGACGGACACGTCCATGACCGTCGTCAGCCCATCGGGCGCGATCTACAAATCGCGCACCGAAGCTGAAGCCGGCATGAAGACCGTCAAGGTCTGCACGTCCAACTGAGGAGGATGACAAATGCCAGTTCTGATTCTCTGGGCCGTGCCGGCCGTGCTGGTGATCGGCGGCGGCATCTATCTGATCGGCCACATGCACTAAGCGGCAGTGGAAGGCGGGTCTGTGCGTGCAGCGCACGGGCCCGCACGCCGTCTGTCTGCTAAGAGAGGCTGCTCCCCTCGGCCTGCCACGCACCGGCAGGAGCGCAAGTTGCAGTGCAGCAGTTCGCGAAAGGGGTGGCCCTGCGACGAAGAGGGCCTCCCGCGCGCGTGAAATGACTTCCGTCCCGCCGAGGTTTTCCATACGCTTCCCACTCGCAAGCCGCATACCGGCTGCGCTCACGGCCCGGCGACAGGGCCGGAGCATCAAAAGGAGGGGAGACGATGAAGCGAAGATCATTTCTCGCTGGGCTCGGCGCGACCACTGCGGCGGCTGCGATGGGCATGCCGTCAATCGTCAGGGCACAGTCGCCGATCACATTGAACGGCGCGGTCCAGTTCAACGACGACCACGCCTTCAACCGGGCCCTGCTCCGGTTCGAAGAGCTGGTCAAGAAGTACTACGGCAAGCCCGTCAACTTCACACTGCACAGGAATTCCTCGCTTGGCCTCGAAAAGCAATATTTCGAGTACATGTCGCAGGGCAAAGCCGTCGATTACGGCATCGTCTCGCCGGCTCACATGTCGACCTTCGCCAAGGCGGCCCCGTTCATCGACGCGCCCTTCGTGTTCAAGGGCATCGACCACATGAACAAGGTCGTCGAAGCCAATATCCTGGCGCCGATCGCCGACGAAGTCGCGTCCAAGGCCGAGGTCGTTCTGATCGGCTATTCCGGCGGTGGCATCCGCAATATCTTCGCCAACAAGCCGCTCAAGACTCTCGCCGACCTTAGGGGACTCAAGGTGCGCGTACAGGGCGCGCCGATCTGGTCGAAGACCTTTGCGGCCGTGGGCATGAGCCCGACGGTGATCGCCTACAACGAAATCTACAACGCGATCCAGAACGGCGTGATTGCGGCCGGCGAGAACGAGGCGGCCGGCGTCGAGGCGATGAAGTTCTACGAAGTGGCTCCGCATCTCAACCTGACCCAACACGCCGTGTCGATCCGGCCGATCTGCTTCTCGGTGAAGACGCTAAAGACCTTGCCGAAGGAGTTGCAGGACGCGATCATGAAGGCCGGCAAGGAGGCCGGCGACTACGGCCGACAACTGGAGTCGAGTGAAGAAGTCGTCAAGCTCGACACGCTGGAGAAGGCCGGGAAGCTCAAGCGCGTTCCCTTCGAAGAACGGGACGCCATGAAGAAGCTCGCCGATCCCGTGATGGCCACCTACGCCAAGGAAATTGGCGCGGAAGGCATTTTCGAGAAGATCAACGTCGTCTGAAAACTGTCGCCGCCCACGCGACAGGACGTCGGGGCAAGCCAGACGGCTTGCCCCATTGCGTGATTGTGATCCCCCGGAGTCGTGATGACTGAAATATCGATGCCACCGAACCCGTCGCCATGGCGCCGAGCAACGGCGGCCTATGCAAAACTGCTGGAAATCCTGCTCGCCGCCTCCGTCGGTATGCTGGTCATTCCGGTCACGTTGCAGATCATCTCGCGCTACACGCCTTTGATTCCGTCCTACATCTGGACCGAGGAGATGGCGCGGTTCATGTTCATCTGGACGATCATGATTGGCGCCATGGTCGGCATCAGAGAGTCGCAGCATTTTGAAGTCGACGTCTGGCCTGACCTGTCACGCCGAAGCGAAGCCATGGTCCGGATTCTCGCGCGGCTCGGCGTGCTGGCGCTGGCACTGGTGTTCGTAACCGCCGGAATCGAGTTCACCCGCTTTGCCTGGAACAGAACTTCGGAGCTGGCCGATCTGCCGCTTTGGCTGATCCACGTCGCCTGGCCGATTTCCGGCGTGACCTGGATCGTGTTCGCCGGTGAACAGATCGTCGACGAGATGCGGATTTTGTTTGGGGCAAATCAATGAGCGGCAATGTTCTTTCTGCCGGGCAGGCCGCAATGGTCCTGTTCGGTACTTTCGTTGGCCTGCTCATCATCCGCGTCCCGGTCGCCTTCGCGCTTGGCCTTGCCTGCGTGCCGATCCTGCGGATCGAGCCGCATCTGTCGCTGATGACGCTCGCGCAGGAAACCTTCAACGCCTACAATTCATTCATCCTGCTAGCGGTCCCGTTCTTCCTGCTCACCGCCAATCTGATGAGCATCGGCGGCATCACCGACCGGCTGGTCGCGCTGTCCCGCTCGATGGTCGGGCACTGGCCGGGGTCGCTGGCGCAGATCAACGTGGTGCTGTCGGTGTTCTTTGCCGGCATCTCCGGATCCTCCACCGCGGACGCGGCGAGCCAGTCCAAGATATTCATCGATGCCCAGACCAAGGAGGGCTACGACCTCTCGTTCTCGATCGCCATCACCGCGGTCTCGGCCGTGCTCGCCGTCATCATCCCACCCTCGATCCTGATGATCGTGTGGGGCGGACTGATCTCGACCTCGATCGCCGCGATGTACCTCGCAGGCATCGTGCCGGGATTGCTAATCGCGGGCGCGCAGATGGCAACAGTGCATATCTATGCCGTGCGCCGGGGCTATCCGACCTATCCGAAGGACACCTGGAGGGAGATGTGCTGCGCCATCTGGCGCTCGATACCGGCGCTTATGACGCCGTTCATCATTGTCGGCGGCATCCTGCTGGGGTGGTTCACCGCGACCGAATCCGCCTGCGTCGCAGTGCTCTATTCCGTGGCGCTGTCGACGTTCTTCTACCGTGAAACCGGCGCGCGCGAACTCTACAAGGCGCTGCTCGATACCGGGCGCCTTGCCGGCGTGGCGCTGTTCTGCGTCGGTACCGCGAGCGCGTTCGGCTGGCTGCTGGCCTATTACAGGATTCCGCAGGAACTGCTGGCTAACGTCTCGACCTGGGGCATGGGCGCGATCGGGGCCGGCTTCTTCATCGCGTTCTGCTTTCTGGTGGTGGGCTGCTTCCTCGACGCCATTCCGGCGATCATCATCGTCGGCACCGTTCTCGAACCGCTGGCGAAATCGGTCGACCTTCATCCGGTGCAGTTTGCGATCATCTCGATCGTCTCGCTCGCCTTCGGATTGGTGACGCCGCCTTATGGCCTCTGCTTGATGATCGCCTGCTCGATCGCCGGGGTACGGCTGCGCTATGCGCTTAAGGACACGGTGATCATGCTGATCCCCATGCTGCTCGTGCTGGCGGCGCTCATTATTTGGCCCAGCGTTTCCCTGTTCCTGCCGCGCCTGATCGTGCCGGAGATGTTGAAATGAGCGGGGCTTGATCCCGCGGCTCTGATGCCGCGGAATCGGTGCATTTTTCTCAGAGATTGCTCTCGGTGATCGCAGCGTAGACCATGCTGCGCAGCTCGCGCCGGAGCGGGTAGGCGCTCGACGGCAGCACCTGCGTCATGAAGATGGTGATCAATTCTTCGGCCGGGTCGATCCAGAACGAAGTCGTGGCCGCGCCGCCCCAATTGTATTCACCGGGGCTGCCGGCGACCAGCGTCTCGGCCGGGCGCATCGTCACGGCGAAGCCGAGGCCGAAGCCGATGCCGTTGTAGGCGGCTTCCGCGAACAGCGAGCGCGACACTTCCGGCAGCGAGCGTCCACCCGGAATGTGGTTGGTCGTCATAAGCGCCAGCGTCTTCGGCCCGATCAACCTGACGCCGCCGAGTTCGCCGCCATTGAGCAGCGCACGGCAGAAGGTGAGATAGTCGGCCGTCGTCGAGCACAGCCCGCCGCCGCCCGAAATCAGGGACGGCGGTGAGAGGAACGAACTCTTGGTTGGATCATCCTGCAACGTCAGGCCCTCGCGGCGCTGGCCGGCATGGAAGGTCATGCCGCCACCCGGGTCGGCCGAGTAACAGGCAGCGAACCGGTGGGCCTTGGAAGCCGGCACGTGGAAATCAGTGTCGGTCATGCCGAGTGGATCGAGAATGCGCTGTTTCAGGAACTGCTCGAAGGGTATGCCGGAGATCTTGCCAATGAGGTAGCCGAGCACGTCGGTCGAAACCGAGTAATTCCAGGCCTCGCCCGGCGAGAACTCCAGCGGGATTTTTGCAAGGCTCTCGATCATGGTCTGGAGCGTGCCGGATTTCTCGACCTCGCCGATCTTTTCGGCGCGGTAGGCGGCATCGACGTTCGAGCGCTGCTGGAAGCCGTAGGTGAGGCCGGAGGTGTGGCGCAGGAGGTCGACGATCAGCATCGGCCGCGACGGCGGCCGGGTCAGGAAGGAAGGCGCAGTGCCGGCGACGAACACACCGAGATCCTTCCATTCCGGAATGTACTTGGCGACCGGCTCATCGATCGCGACGAGGCCTTGCTCGACCAGCATCATGAAGGCGACGCTGGTGAGCGGCTTGGTCATGGAATAGATGCGATAGATCGTGTCGTCCTTGACGGGCAGCTTGCGCTCGACGTCGGCAAAACCCTGCACCGTACTGTGGGCGATCTTGCCACGGCGATAGACCAGGAGATGCGTGCCCGGGAAGCGACCGGCATCGATGTACCGGCTCTTCAGATGCGCATCGACGCGGTCGAGCGCGGCCTTGGACATGCCCACGGATTCGGGCGAGGCGGGGGTGGGGGCGAGCATCAGTTCCTCCGGGCAGTTTTGTCCGACGTTGATAGCCGATATGGCGGTCTCATTCCAACCCGGTCGCGCTTAACGCCGGCCGGCTGTTTGGTGTAGGCTTCACGTTGGAACGCCTCCAAGCAGCCCAAAAGATCCCCGACGGGCCAATGAGAAAACGCAGGCAAACGCACCATGACCCAGTTCAACGAGACCGAACTCACCGAAGCCGTCGTCCGGAGCTTTGACCGGACACCCGACCCCCGCGCGAAATTCCTGCTCCAGGAATTGGTGAAGTCGCTGCACGATTACGTGACCAAGACCGGCCTCACCTTCGAGGAGTGGGAATACGCCATCGATTTCCTGACCCGCACCGGCCAGAAATGCACGGACACCCGGCAGGAATTCATCCTCCTGTCCGACGTCCTCGGCGTCTCCATGCTGGTCGATGCGGTCAACCACCGCGAGCGCGAGGGCGCCACCCAGACTACCGTGCTCGGGCCGTTCTATGTCGGCGAGCACAAGGTGACGGCGCACGGCACCGACATCTCTCCGAACAATCAAACCGGCGAACGGATGTTCGTGCAGAGCCGTGTCACCGATCTCAAGGGCAAGCCGCTCGCGAATGTCCCCGTCGACGTCTGGCATGCCGACGATGACGGCTTCTACGACTCGCAGAAGCCGAACTATGACGAGGTCGGCGCCTCGGCGCGGGCGCGCTTCATCACCGACAGCGACGGCCGCTTCTTCTTCCGCACCATCTTGCCGTGCAGCTACCCGATCCCGACCGACGGGCCGGTCGGCGAGATGATCGTGCAGACCAACCGCCACCCGATGCGCCCGGCGCATGTGCACTTCCTGGTCAATGCCAAGGGCTACGAGCCGCTGATCACCCACGTCTTCATGGACGGCGACAAATATCTGGATTCCGACGTTGTGTTCGGCGTGAAGGACGACCTCGTCGCCAAGGTCGAGCCGCGCAACGATGCGGCGATGCCCGACGGCACCAAGGCCAACGGGCAGTGGCACCTGATGAGCTACGAATTCCACCTCAAGCCCGGCGGCGGCATGGCGCCGAAGCCGCTAGGGATGAAGGCGGAGGAGCCGGCCTGACCGTGAGGCGCGAGCGGCGAGCGCCGCGCCTCATCTCCCGATAAAGGCTGCCAGCTCGTCAGGCGTCCCCATCGGAAAGGCTTCTTTCATGAAGTCGAGGAAGGCGGATACCCGCGCGCTCAGGAGCCGGCGTGATGGATAGAGCGTCCACAACGCGATCTCTGGTCCGTCGATGTCGCCCCAATGTACCAGCGTGCCGACAGTCAGGTCGTGACTGACCAGTGACACCGGAAGGCGCGCGGCGCCGACGCCGGCCCGGACCGCGTCGCGGACCATGACGAGCGATGACAGGCGAAGGACCGGATCAATCGCGATCCGCGATCTTCCGCCTGGCATCGTCACTGCCCAGCTTGTCAGCTGGTCGCTTGGTCCGCGCATGACAGCCGGCACAGCGATACCCTCCCTCGGTCGTTTCAGGTCCGGGCTTGCCACGACCACCAGCCGATCGCGCAGAAAAATTCGTCCGACAAGGCTGTCATCTGGATCGGGATTGACCCGGATGACGAGGTCATACCCTTCCTCCACCATGTCGACGGAGCGATCTTCCGTCGTGACCTCAAGACGGACCTCCGGGTATCTGAGCGCGAACCCGGCCGCGAGGTTTCCCATTGCAGTCTGCGAGAACAGCATAGGCGCGCTGATCCGCAAGCGCCCCCGCGGCCTGTCCCCACCCGACGCGATCGCTGTCGCCGTCTCGTCGAGCTCTGTGAGCAAGGCTCCCGTCCGCTCGTAAAGGGCACGTCCTTCCTGCGTGAGTTTCAGGGCCCGCGCGCCACGCTCGAACAGGCGGAGGTCAAGCGCGGCTTCCAGCTCGGCGACCCGCCGGGACAGGGTGGCTTTCGGGCGTCCGGCGGCCCGCGCGGCCCGTCCGAACCCGCCGTGCCGGGCGACAAGATTGAAATCGGCGAGTGCGAGCAGGTCCATCGTTCCACCAGTGAGACGGTCTGTCCAGATATAGCGGCTATCGGTTCGTTTGTGGATCGCTAATTTCCGGGTGTCTTCTGACCCAACCCGGAGTGATCCCCATGACCATCCTCGTTACCGGTGCAACCGGCACCATCGGCCGCCACGTCGTCGAACAGCTCGTCAAGCGCGGCGCCGATGTCCGTGCTCTCGCCCGCGATCCAGCCAAGGCAAACCTCCCGGCAGGCGTCACCGTCGTGCAGGGCGACCTGCTCGACGTCGACTCGCTCCCCAGCGCATTCAAGGGCGTCTCGACCCTGTTCCTGCTCAACGCAGTGGTGCCGGATGAATTCACGCAAGCGCTGATCGCGCTCAACGTCGCCCGCGAGGCTGGCGTCGAGCGGGTCGTGTACCTCTCGGTGATCCACAGCGATCGTTACGTGAACGTCCCGCACTTTGCCGGCAAGTTCGGCGTCGAGCGGATGATCGAGCAGATGGGCTTCAACGCCACCATCCTGCGCCCGGCGTACTTCATGAACAACGACGTCACGATCAAGGACGTGGTGACCGGATACGGCATCTATCCGATGCCGATCGGGAGCAAGGGGCTCGCGATGATCGATGCGCGCGACATCGGCGAGATCGCGGCCCTCGAGCTCATCCGTCGTGAGCGCGCCGCATCACCGCTTCCGCTCACGCGCATCAATCTCGTCGGTCCTGATACGCTGACCGGCGCGAAAGCCGCCGCGGTCTGGTCGGAGGTGCTGGGCCGCACGGTCGCCTATCCCGGTGACGATACCGCCGGCTTCGAGAAGAATCTCCGGCAGTTCATGCCGAGCTGGATGGCCTACGACATGCGGCTGATGAGCGAGCGTTTCCTCACCGAGGGAATGGTCCCCGAAGCCGGCGACGTCGAGCGTCTGACCGCGTTGTTGGGCCGCCCCCTGCGCTCCTATCGCGACTTCGTCTCCGAAATCGCGGCCTCTGCCTGACGGCATGGGCACGTCCCCATCACGACAACGAGGACTCCCATCATGACCTCTTCAATCGCCACTGTTCCGGCGGATCCGCAAGGTGCGACGAAGATATTGGTGCTTGGAGCGACCGGTGCCACCGGTCGCCTGATCGTCAACCAGGCGGTGGCGCGAGGCTACGACGTCACCGTGCTGGTGCGTTCCGCCGAGAAGGCACGTGACATCACGGGGGCGAAGCTCATCGTCGGAGACGCCCGCGATGAAACAGCCCTGCGCGCAGCCCTCAAAGGCCGTGAGGCCGTGGTCAGTGCGCTGGGTACACCGGTAAGCCCGTTCCGCGAGGTGACGCTTCTCTCGACCGCGACGCGCGCACTCGTGAGCGCGATGAAGGCCGAGCAGGTCTCGCGGCTGGTTTGCATCACCGGAATGGGCGCCGGCGACAGTGCCGGGCACGGCGGCTTTGTCGCCGACAATGTGATCTTTCCGCTTCTCCTGAAGAAGGTGTACACCGACAAGGACCGGCAGGAAGCAATCGTCAAAGACAGCGGGCTGGACTGGGTCCTGGTTCGCCCCTCGATCCTGAACAACAAGCCCGGCCGCGGCTCGGTCCGGGCCCTGACGGATCTTTCGGGCTTCCATGGCGGTAGCATCGCGCGCGAAGACGTTGCGACATTCGTGCTGGATCAAGTGCGCGCCGATACCTGGCTGCATCGGTCTCCGCTGATCACGTGGTGATGCTTTGCGTGGCGACACCCGGATCAGCGCGCGTGCAACATCGCAAGCAGGACCACGACGACGCAGGCGAGCGCCGCCGTGGTCAATTTCCAGAACATCAGCGGGCTGCGCTCCAAGAGCGGCGTGATCCGCGTGTCGAGATAGGCCGGATTGGGTGTGCGAAGCTCGAAGACGAATTCGGACAGATCCTCGTGCCGCTTGTAGGGATCCGGATGCAGCGCACGTCTGAGCGCGCCGTCGACCCAGGCGGGCACGTTGCTGTCGTCATCGGCCGGGCGGTATTTGAGCCTCCGCACGTCCGCCTTGCGCCGGATCCTGGCGATTTGGGTGCCATAGGGAAGCTTTCCCGTCAGCATCTGGTAACAGATCACGGCGAGCGAAAACATGTCGGAGCGCGGCGAGCCGCCTTGCCCAAGAAAATATTCCGGCGCCGTGTACTGGACCGTTCCCAGAATTTCGTCGGTCTCGTCCTGCGGGGCGGCTTCCGCGACGCCTGCCACCTTGACCGATCCGAAGTCGATGATCTTCGCGGTGCCGGTCTTGTCGATCAGGATGTTGTCGGGCCTGAGGTCCTGATGCAGCATTTCCATGCGGTGGAAGGCGCGCAGGCCCGCGGCGATTTGCTCGACCAGTCCGCGCACGGTTTCGAGATCGGGGCGCGGATTGTCCGTCATCCATTGCCGCAAGGTCTGACCTTCGACGAATTCGGTCGCGACGTAGAGGTAACCGCGCCGTTTCGACTGCGACAGCGGCTTCAGCACGTGCGGGCTGTCGATCCGGCGCGCGATCCACTCCTCCATCAGGAAGCGCTTCAGGTAGGCGGCATTGTCGCGCAAATCGATCGACGGAAGCTTCAGCGCGACCGGCTCCTCGGTCACTGCGTCGACGGCAAGGTAGATATGGCTGCGGCTGCTGGCGTGGATTTCGCGGACGATTCTGTAGCCGTCGAAGATGGCCCGCGGCTCCGGCAGCGGGGGAAGCGGCAGCTGGGAGGTCTGGTTGAAGATGCCGGCCGGCTCGCGCTGCGGCACCGCATCGATGCGGAGGATCTGGACTGTGATGTTGTCGTCGCTGCCGCGCCGGTAGGCTTCCTCGACGATCGCCTTCGCCGCTCCGTCGAGCTCGGCTGCATGGTCGCTGAGCGCACTCGTGACAAAACGCGCGTCGACGAATTCATAGGCGCCGTCGGTCGCCAGCAGGAACGTGTCGCCAGTCTCGATCTCGAAACTCTGGTAGTCGATCTCGAGCTGCGGATTGATCCCGAGCGCACGGCCGAGATAGGTCTGCTCCGAGGACACGATGATCCGGTGATCGTCGGTCAGCTGTTCGAGCGCCTTGCCGGCCACGCGGTAGACGCGACAGTCGCCGACGTGGAAGATGTGCGCGGTGGTCGCCTTGATGACCATGGCGCTCAGCGTGCAGACATAACCCTTGTCACGGTCATAGGCATATTGGCTCTTGCGCGTCTGCGCGTGGAGCCAGGAATTGGTCGCGTCCAGCACGCGGCGGGCGGAGGTCTTCACCGTCCAGGATTCCGACGTGCAATAATAGTCCATCAGGAAGCTCTTGACCGCCGACTCGCTGGCGATCTGGCTCACCGTGCTGCTGGAGATGCCGTCGGCGAGGACGGCCGCAATGCCCTTCAGGCTGAGCATCGGCTCGTCCGGAACGAGGACGCCGTGAAAATCCTGGTTGATGGGCTTGCGACCCTTGTCGGAATGCTGGCCGACCGAGATCTGAAGTCCGCGGGTCATCGTCATCACCGGCAAAGGGGAGCCTCACCCTGATCGGGCGAGGCTCTCCTGTCGAGACGTATCAGGCCGCGACGCGGGGCGACGTGGCCTTGCCGGCCTGGCGCTTCGGCTTGGTCATGACGTGCGTGGCGTAGAGGGTCATGCCGGTGAAGGCGAGGCCGCCGACGAGGTTGCCGAGCACGGTCGGGATCTCGTTCCAGATCAGGTAATCCATGATCGAGAATTTTGCGTGCAGCATCAGGCCCGACGGGAACAGGAACATGTTCACGACGGAATGCTCGAACACCATGTAGAAGAACACCAGGATCGGCATCCACATCGCGATGACCTTGCCGGGGACCGAGGTCGAGATCATGGCGCCGACCACGCCGGTCGAGACCATCCAGTTGCAAAGCATGCCGCGCAGGAACAGCGTCGCCATGCCGGCCGCGCCATGCGCAGCGTAGCCCAGCGTTCGGCCTTCGCCGATATTGCCGATCGCGGTGCCGATCTTATCGGGGTCCTGCGTGAAGCCGAAGGTCGTGACGAAAGCCATCATGAAGGCCACGGTGAAGGCGCCGGCGAAGTTGCCGACGAAGACGAGGCCCCAGTTGCGCAAGACGCCACCGATGGTGACGCCGGGGCGTTTGTCGATCAGGGCGAGCGGGGAGAGCACGAACACGCCGGTCAGGAGGTCGAAGCCCAGCAGATACAGCATGACGAAGCCGACCGGGAACAGCAGCGCGCCGATCAGCGGCTGCCCCGTGTTCACGTTGATCGTGACGGCGAACCATGCCGCGAGCGCCAGGATGGCGCCGGCCATGTAGGCGCGGATGATGGTATCCCGGGTGGACATGAAGACTTTGGACTCGCCCGCATCCACCATCTTGGTGACGAATTCCGAAGGCGCGAGATACGACATCGATGGTTCCTTTTGCTTCCTAAGAAAGAGATCTCGCCCTCCTGCGAGAGCGATTGAACGTCACTGCCCGTGCGGGCTGACCTGCCGCGCACGAGGCGATGGAGAGTTGGAAGCCTTTGGGATTGCGTCACGACGACCGAGCCGAGGAGGGCCGCGAAGCAGTTGAGCTTCCGGGATGCAGCCGCCAGCGCCTGCATCAATGCGGCAAAGCCGCAGTCTTCATTGACGTAAATGGAGAAGCAAGTTGCGTGCCGCGTGCTGGGCTCATAAAAAGCAAGCAACATCAATCTGATAGAGCTTTGGCTGCCCCGGCTTTTGCGCTTGATGCGGCCTTTTGCTTGAGCTGCTGCACAACTGTTGTGCGCCGCACAAATATTGAGCAGGCCGCAAATTTCGCGAGCGGAACGGGCCTGCGACAGACTGGCGCGCTGCCTGTAGCGTATTGATCTTTCGAGATTTTCTGCGTTGTGGCGCTTGGCATGAAGCTTGAATAGTTCCAGGCCGACGCCATTGAAGCCGTCCCGCGAGACTTCTCATCCGAATTGCCGACGTCACCAGACGGGGGTCTCCCCGTCGCGCGTTCGCATGCGCTGCTTCAGGCGTCACCGGACCGGATGGGCTGCTCGTGTGCACTGACGCAATCATTCTGCAACGACGCAAAGGACGATATCGCCTATGACCAAGCGCACCCGCCGGCCGTCGGACACTGGCCTCAGCCGCCGTCAATTGTTGAAGGCCGCCGGCTCGACCGCCGCACTCCTGGCCGCCGTAAAACTCAATTTCCCCGCTGGCGCCTTCGCGCAGGACGCCGGCCCCGAGGTCAAGGGTGCCAAGCTCGGCTTCATCGCGCTGAGCGATGCCGGCCCCTTGTTCGTCGCCAAGGACAAGGGCCTGTTCGCCAAATACGGCATGCCCGACACCGACGTGCAGAAGCAGGCCTCCTGGGGCACCACGCGGGACAATCTCGTGCTCGGCTCAGAAGGCAACGGCATCGACGGTGCGCACATCCTCACCCCGATGCCGTATCTGATCTCGGCCGGCAAGGTGACGCAGAACAATCAGCCAACGCCGATGTACATCCTGGCGCGGCTCAATCTCGACAGCCAGTGCATCTCCGTCGCCAACGAATATGCCGACCTGAAGCTCGGCGTCGACGCCACGCCCTTCAAGGCGGCGCTGGAGAAGAAGAAGGCCTCGGGCAAGGCCGTGAAGGCCGCGATGACCTTCCCCGGCGGCACGCATGACCTCTGGATCCGTTACTGGCTCGCCGCCGGCGGGATCGATCCCGACAAGGACATCGAGACCATCGTGGTGCCGCCGCCGCAGATGGTGGCCAACATGAAGGTCGGCACCATGGATTGCTTCTGCGTCGGCGAGCCCTGGAATCTGCAATTGATCCATCAGAACATCGGCTACACCGCCATCAACACCGGCGAACTCTGGAACAAGCATCCGGAAAAATCCTTCGGCATGCGCGCCGCCTTCGTCGATAAATATCCAAAGGCCTCGAAGGCGCTGCTGATGGCGGTGATGGAAGCGCAGCAATGGTCGGACAAGGCCGAGAACAAGGCCGAGCTTGCCGCCATCATGGGCAAGCGGCAGTGGATGAACTGCCCCGTCGAAGACGTGCTCGACCGCACCGCTGGCAAGTTCGACTACGGCATCCCGGGCAAGGTGGTCGAGAACTCCCCGCACATCATGAAGTATTGGCGCGACTTCGCCTCCTATCCGTTCCAGAGCCACGACCTCTGGTTCCTCACGGAGGACATCCGCTGGGGCAAGTACGAGGCGAATTTCGACACCAAGGCGCTGATCGCCAAGGTCAACCGCGAGGACATGTGGCGCGATGCGGCCAAGACGCTCGGCGTCGCAAGTGCGGAGATCCCGGCCTCTACGTCGCGCGGCAAGGAGACCTTCTTCGACGGCAAGGTGTTCGATCCGGAAAATCCCGCTGCCTATCTGAAGTCGCTCGCGATCAAGCGCGTCGAAGTCTGATGGCGCCAGCGGCCGCCTCCGGGCGGCCGCATCGTCTTTTGCAGCCGGAGAGATATTGCGATGAACATGCCCGCCACGAAGATCGAGGTTGAGACCGCGAAGCCTGCGAGCGCTGCCGCGCCGGTCGTCGCGATGACACTGAAGCGGCCGCCGCGATCGGAGACTTACGCGCGGATGGCGCGGGAGACCGCCGTGCGCGTCATCCCGCCGCTCGTCGTGGTCGCGTTGCTCATGCTGATATGGGAGCTGGTCTGCCGTCGCGCCGGCTCGGCGCTGCCGCCGCCGTCAAAAGTCTTCAAGGACACCAAGGAGCTGATCCTCGATCCGTTCTTCGACCATGGCGGCATCGACAAGGGTCTGTTCTGGCATCTCTCCGCCAGTCTCCAGCGCGTCGCGCTCGGCTATTCGCTCTCCGCCATCGCCGGCATCGCGCTCGGCGTCCTAGTCGGCCAGTCGGTCTGGGCCATGCGCGGGCTCGATCCGCTGTTCCAGGTCTTGCGCACGATCCCACCGCTGGCCTGGCTGCCGCTTTCGCTCGCGGCCTTCCGTGACGGCCAGCCGTCGGCGATCTTCGTCATCTTCATTACCTCGGTCTGGCCGATCATCATCAACACCGCGGTCGGCATCCGCAACATTCCGCAGGACTATCGCAACGTCGCCGCAGTGGTGCAGCTCAACCCGCTCGAGTTCTTTGCCAAGATCATGATCCCTGCCGCCGCGCCCTACATCTTCACGGGACTTCGCATCGGCATCGGCCTGTCATGGCTCGCGATCGTCGCCGCGGAAATGCTGATCGGCGGCGTCGGCATCGGCTTCTTCATCTGGGACGCCTGGAACTCCTCGCATATCAGCGAAATCATCCTGGCGCTGTTCTATGTCGGCATCATCGGCTTCGTGCTCGACCGCCTGATCGCAGGCGCCGGCAAGATCGTCACCCGCGGCACCGCGCTGAATTAAAGGGGAAGCACATGACCGCTTATCTGAAGCTCGACCATATCGACAAGATTTTCACCCGCGGCGCAGCCTCCACGGAGGTGCTGAAGGATATCAATCTCACCATCGACAAGGGCGAATACGTCTCGATCATCGGCCATTCCGGTTGCGGCAAGTCGACCCTGCTCAACATCATCGCAGGCCTGACCAACGCCACCATGGGCGGCGTGCTGCTCGAGAACCGCGAGGTGAACTCGCCGGGACCGGATCGCGCGGTGGTGTTCCAGAACCACAGCCTGTTGCCATGGCTGACCGTGTACGAGAACGTCCGGCTCGGCGTCGACAAGGTCTTCGCCAAGACCAAGAAGCGCGCCGAACGCGACGCCTGGGTCATGCACAATCTCAACCTCGTGCAGATGGCCCATGCCAAGGACAAGCGGCCCTCGGAAATCTCCGGCGGCATGAAGCAACGCGTCGGCATTGCCCGCGCGCTTGCCATGGAGCCGAAAGTATTGCTGCTCGACGAGCCCTTCGGCGCGCTCGACGCACTGACCCGCGCGCATTTGCAGGATTCGGTGATGGCGCTGCATCAGAAGCTCGGCAACACCATTCTGATGATCACCCACGACGTCGACGAGGCGGTGCTGCTGTCCGATCGCATCGTCATGATGACGAATGGGCCGAGCGCGCGCATCGGCGAGGTGCTGGAGGTGCCGCTGGCGCGGCCGCGCAAGCGGCTCGAACTCGCGACCAACGTCACTTACCTGAAGTGCCGGCAGCGCGTGCTCGAATTCCTCTATGAGCGTCATCGCTTCGTCGAAGCCGCGTAGGCGCGTCACCAACAGGTGCTCACGCAACGCCTAATTTTGAATCATCAAGCTCAATCCTTGTGCGGCGCACAGGGATTGAGCGAATCGCAAAATTTGCGTGCGAAATAGTGCTGCAAGAATTTGGGGCACGACGAACAAGCTCCTGAATTTCCTGCGTTTCCGGAATGCGCGCAGTTGGCACGGAAATTGAAACACCGACCGCGACGCCAACGACGACGTCCCTCAACATCATCAATCAGCATCGTGAACTCGCCACCGGGGCTTGGCCTCGGCGCGCGCCTCCGTGGCCGGAGGCTGAGCCTGCAACGACGCAGCGGTGAGGCAAGAAGGGATACTCAATGACGAAGAATCCAACCTGGATTTCAGACTGGCGCCCCGAAGATGAGGCGTTCTGGAATGCGACTGGCAAGACTATCGCGCGACGCAACCTGATCTGGTCGATCGTGGCCGAACATATCGGCTTCTCGGTCTGGCTGATCTGGAGCATCGTCACCACCAAGCTGCCGCAGGCGGGCTTCCACTACACCACCGACCAGCTGTTCCAGCTCGTCGCGGTGCCCGGGCTGATCGGCGCGTTGATGCGCTTTCCCTACACCTTCGCGGTGACGACCTTCGGCGGGCGCAACTGGACCATCTTCAGCGCGGCGATCCTGCTCATTCCGACGCTTTCGCTGGCCTATTTCGTCGGCCAGCCCGACACGCCGTTCTGGCTGATGCTGCTGATTGCCTCGACCGCCGGTCTCGGTGGCGGCAATTTTGCCTCCAGCATGACGAACATCTCGTTCTTCTTCCCCGACCGGATGAAGGGGTGGGCGCTCGGACTGAATGCGGCCGGCGGCAATATCGGCGTCTCCAGCGTGCAGCTCCTGACCCCGATCCTGATGACGCTCGCCGTCATCAACCTGTTCCAGGCATCGCCCGTCGACGGCGTCTTCCTCCAGAACGCCGGCCTGATGTGGGTGCTGCCGATCGCGATCGCGGTGTTCGGCGCAGTGTTCTTCATGAACAACCTGACCACGGCCAAGTCGTCGATCAAGAACCAGCTCGCCGTGGTCAGGCGCAAGCACACCTGGATCATGGCGTATCTCTATATCGGCACGTTCGGCTCCTTCATCGGCTACTCGGCTGCATTTCCGCTGTTGATCAAGACCCAGTTCCCGCAAGTGACGATTGCGATCGCGTTCCTGGGGCCGCTGGTCGGCTCGCTGTCGCGGCCGCTCGGCGGCTGGCTTGCCGACAGGATCGGCGGCTCGGTCATCACGTTCTGGAATTTCATTGTCATGGCAGGCGCGACGATCGGCGTGCTCTACTTCGTCGGGCACAAGGATTTCATCGGCTTTCTGTCGATGTTCCTGGTCCTGTTCGTGACGACGGGCATCGGCAACGGCTCGACCTACCGCATGATCCCGTCGATCTTCCGCGAGCAGAATTTGTTCAGGGTGCGCGGCAAGGGCGATGCGGAGCGCGCGGTCGCCTTGAAGACGGCGAGCATCGAGAGCGGTGCTGCGGTCGGCTTCATCGGCGCGGTCGGCGCCGTTGGCGGTTATCTGATCCCGACCGGGTTCGGCAAGTCGATCGCGCTGACCGGCGGGCCGCAGCTCGCGCTCGCGATCTATCTCGGCTTCTACGCCTCCTGCCTCGCGCTGACCTGGTGGTTCTATCTGCGTCGCAGCCCGCAGGGCGAAGGCGCGTCAAGCCTCGCCGGCGCGCGTGTCTAATACTTGGTACGAATCTCGCTTCTCCCCATACGCGGGGAGAAGCATTGCCCGACAGTTTGACAATGAACCTGGTTCGCAATGGCGCGCACCAAGGCAAACCCAACAGGCAGGAGAACATCATGACGCCGGAACAGATCACCCTCGTGCAGCAGAGCTTTGCCAAGGTCGCGCCGATTTCCGCGCAGGCCGCGGTGCTGTTCTACGATCGCCTGTTCGAGGTGGCGCCATCCGTGCGCGCGATGTTCCCCGAGGACATGACCGAGCAGCGCAAGAAGCTGATGGGCATGCTCGCCGCCGTCGTCGGCGGTCTGTCGAATCTGGACTCGATTCTTCCGGCGGCCTCCGCGCTTGCGAAGCGTCACGTCGGCTACGGCGCCAAGGCCGAGCACTACCCCGTGGTTGGCGCGACCTTGCTGTGGACCCTGGAGAAGGGCCTTGGCGAGGCCTGGACGCCCGAACTCGCTACCGCCTGGACCGACGCCTACGGCGTGTTGTCCGGCTACATGATGTCCGAGGCCTACGGCGCACAGTCGCAGGCCGCTGAATAGGAGATGCGTTGTGAGTGAACCGCTGGTCATTGTCGGAAACGGTATGGCGGCCGCGCGTCTGGTCGACGAGCTCGCCAAGACCGCACTCGGCCGCTACGCGGTCGCCGTCATCGGCGAAGAGCCGCGGCTCGCTTACAACCGTGTTCTGCTCTCCTCCGTGCTGGCCGGCGAGACCGGCTCGCACGAGATCGAGCTCCGACCC
>NZ_JADPJF010000148.1:143966-144244 GCF_023073295.1 Bradyrhizobium sp. 23
ACTGGTGGCGCCATCGCGGTGTCACGGTGCGCTACGGCTATCGGGTCACCGAGATCGACACCGGCCGACGCGAGCTCAAGATCGAAGGCGAAGAGAGCATGGAATATTCCAAGCTCGTGCTCGCCGTCGGCTCGACGCCGCTACGGCTCAACGTGCCCGGCGCCGATCTCGCCGGCGTGCACACCTTTCGCGATACCCGCGACGTCGACCTGCTGCTGACGCTCGCGGCCGCCAGGAAGCGCGTCGTCGTGGTCGGCGGTGGTCTGCTCGGACTCGAA
>NZ_JADPJF010000148.1:144332-155177 GCF_023073295.1 Bradyrhizobium sp. 23
CGGCCTACGGCCTCGCCAAGGCCGGAGCGCCGGTGACGCTGCTGCACCTGATGGACCGGCTGATGGAGCGCCAGCTCGATGCCTCCGCCGCGGACCTGCTCAAGACACTGGTCGAGCGCAAGGGCATTCGTATCCTGCTCAATGCATCCACAGCGCGCATCCACGGCGAAGGTCATGTCCAAGCGGTCGAGCTTGCCGACGGCAGCCGCATCGAGGCCGATGCGGTGATCTTCGCCGCCGGCATCAGGCCCAACATTGCGCTCGCAAAGGACGCCGGCATCGCAGTCAACCGCGGCATCGTCGTCAACGACGAGATGCAGACGGCGTCACCCGATATCTACGCGCTTGGCGAATGCGCCGAGCATCGCGGCACCTGCTACGGCCTCGTCGAGCCTGCCTACGAGCAGGCGCGCGTGCTGGCGCGGCATCTCGCGGGCCGTCCCGCGGCCTATCAGGGCAGCGTGGTCTCGACCAATCTGAAGGTGTCGGGCGTCAGCGTATTCTCCGCGGGCGACTTCATGGGCGGGGAGGGCAGCGAGAGCCTCGTGCTGTCAGACCGCAGGCGCGGCACCTACAAGAAGCTCGTCATCTCCGACGGCCGGCTCACCGGCGCGGTGCTGATCGGCGATACCGTCGATGCGCTCTGGTATCTCGAGCTGATCCGCAATCGTGACAAGGTGGCGGCGATCCGCACCGACATGATGTTCGGCCGCGCGCTCGCGCGTCCCTCCAAAGCGGCTTGATTGAGGCGGCTCGATATGACGGCGATCGATCCCACGCTCCGCGCTACCAAAACGACCTGTCCGTATTGCGGCGTCGGCTGCGGCGTGCTGGCGACGCCAGACGGCAAGGGCGGCGCGGCGATCGCGGGCGATCCCGATCATCCTGCCAATTTCGGCCGGCTGTGCTCCAAGGGCTCGGCGCTCGGCGAGACGGTCGGGCTCGAAAGCCGGCTGCTCTATCCGATGATCCGCTGCAAGGGCGTGCTCGAACGCGTCGCCTGGAGCGATGCGCTCGATCACGTCGCCCACCGCATGCAGCACATCGTCGCGCGCGACGGCGCCGACGCGGTCGCATTCTATCTCTCGGGCCAGCTGCTGACCGAGGACTATTACGTCGCCAACAAGCTGATGAAGGGCTTTGTCGGCACTGCGAACGTCGACACCAATTCGCGGCTCTGCATGTCGTCATCGGTCGCCGGTCACCGCCGCGCCTTCGGCGCCGACACCGTGCCCGGCTGCTACGAGGATCTCGACCAGGCCGATCTTCTGGTGTTCGTCGGCTCGAATGCCGCCTGGTGCCATCCCGTGCTGTTCCAGCGCATGCTGAAGAACCGGCAGGAGCGCGGCGCGCGCATGATCGTGATCGATCCGCGCCGCACCGACACCGCGACCGACGTCGATCTGTTCCTCGGCCTCAAGCCCGGCACCGACACGGCGTTGTTCTCCGGCCTGTTCGTTCACCTCGCCGACAATGGGGCCCTGGATCAGGACTACATCGGGCAAAACACGTCGGGTTTTGACGACGCGCTGGCGCGCGCACGCAGCATCGCCGGCAGCATCACGGCGACCGCACTGGCGACCGGCCTCTCCGAGCAGGACGTTGCCACCTTCTTCAAGATGTTCCGTGACACGCCCCGCGTCGTCACGCTGTACTCGCAGGGTGTCAATCAGTCGGCGCAGGGCACCGACAAGGTCAACGCGATCCTGAACTGCCATCTCGCCACGGGGCGCATCGGCAAGCCCGGTGCCTCGCCGTTCTCGCTCACCGGCCAGCCCAACGCGATGGGCGGCCGCGAGGTCGGCGGCCTCGCCAACCAGCTCGCCGCACACATGAACTTCACGCCGCCGGACATCGATCGCGTGCGGCGGTTCTGGAAGGCGCCGCGCATCGCCACCCATGAAGGGTTGAAGGCGGTGCAGCTGTTCGAAGCCATCAACCGCGGCGAGGTTAAGGCGCTGTGGGTGATGGGCACCAACCCCGCGGTGTCGCTGCCCGACGCGGACTTCGTGCGCGAGGCGCTGAAGAAGCTCGAGCTGTTCGTGGTCTCCGAGAACGTGCTCTCCAACGACACGGTCGATGCTGGCCCGCACGTGCTGCTGCCCGCGCTCGCCTGGGGCGAGAAGTCGGGCACCGTGACCAATTCCGAGCGCCGGATCTCGCGCCAGCGTTCGTTCCTGCCGGCGCCCGGCGAGGCGCGGCCGGACTGGTGGATCCTGAGCGAAACCGCAAAACGCCTCGGCTTCGGCGACAGTTTTAATTACAAATCCGCAGCCGACATCTTTCGCGAGCACGCCGCGCTCTCGGCGTTCGAGAACGATGGCAGCCGCGACTTCGATATCGGCGCGCTGACCTCGCTGTCCGACGAGGGCTTCGACGCGTTGAAGCCCGTGCAGTGGCCCGCGCGCGAAGGCCAGGCGCCCGGCGAGCGCTTCTTCGCGGCCGGCGGGTTCTTCACCAATGACGGCAAGGGCCGCTTCGTCGCGCCGGAGGTGCCGGCGCTGCGCGGCGAGACCGGGCCGTCGCGGCCGCTGCGGCTCAACACCGGGCGCATCCGCGACCAGTGGCACACCATGACGCGCACGGGCCTCAGCCCGCGGCTCGGCGCGCATCTGCCCGAGCCGTTCGTCGAGATTCATCCCGATGACGCCGGCAGATACAACGTCGTTCATGACGGCTATGCCCGCATCACCACCGACTACGGCCAGTGCACCCTCAAGGTCGTCGTCAGCGACCACCAGCAGCGCGGCACGCTGTTCGCGCCGATCCACTGGAGTGCGATGAACGCCTCGCACGGTCGCGTCGGGGCGCTGGTCGCACCGTTCACCGATCCGTTCTCGGGGCAGCCGGAGTCGAAGGCGACACCGGCGGCGATTTCGCCTTATGAATACGTTTTCCGCGGCTTTGCGTTGTCGCGCAAGCAGCTGGAGCTGCCACCGAACCTGATGTGGACCCGCGTCACTGTTACCGGCGGCTTCGGCTACCTCTTCGCCGACAATGCGGACCTGTCGCGCTGGCCGGCCTGGCTCGGTGGCGTTGCCGGCGAGGACGTCGCCGACTATCGCGACCTCGGCGGCGGCGTTTATCGCGCGGCCTCGTTTGCCGGCGACCGCATCGAAACCTGCCTGTTCGTCGGCCCCGCGCATGATGCCGGGGACTGGGAGGTGGTGAAGAGCCTGTTCGTGGCCGATCACGTCACCGATGAGCAGCGGCGCATGCTGCTGTCCGGCAAGTCGAGCGAGGGCGCGGCTTCGACCGGTCCTGTCGTCTGTGCCTGCTTCGGCGTCGGCCGCGGCACCATCTGCGACACCATCGCCGCAGGCGCGCGCACAGCCGCCGAGATCGGCGCAAAGCTCAAGGCCGGCACCAATTGCGGCTCCTGCATCCCCGAGCTGAAGCGCCTGATCGCGACGACCGAAATTGCGCCGGCGAAGCATGCCAAGCACGCGGGCGCGGCGGGGTAGGGGCGACTTTCTCGGTCGTCGCGCATACTCCGCCGTCATCGCCCGGCTTGACCGGGCGATCCAGTACGCCGAGACGCCTGTGATCAAGCGCTAAGGCCACTGCGTACTGGATTCCCTGCTTTCGCGGGGAATGACAGCGAGGGCGGGGCGCTATGCTTCGGCCCAATCGACGCACGCCTCATTGTGCCCTATGGTGCCGCGCTCTCGCCCTCAACACGCAAAAACAACAATGATGTACCTGGAAACGCCGCCGCGCCTGATCGAGACCAGGCTCTTTTCCGCCATGCCCGACAAATTCCGCCGCAAGGGCGAGCGCACCGATTGGGCCGATGCCAACCGGCCCGGTGTGCCGACGGATTCCTTCATCGAAGGGCCGTCGTTCGACAAGGATGCCAATCTCTACATCGTCGACATTCCCTTCGGCCGCATCTTCCGCATTGCGCCTGACGGCGAGTGGTCGCTGGCGATTGAATATGAGGGCTGGCCGAACGGGCTGAAGATCGCGGCCGACGGCCGCATCCTGGTCGCCGACTACAGGCACGGCATCATGGAGTTCGACGCCAGGGCAGGGCGCATTGCGCCGGTGCTGACCTCGCGCAACTCGGAGTCTTTCCGGGGCTGCAACGATCTGCATCTCGCGTCCAACGGCGACATCTATTTCACCGACCAGGGACAGACCGGCCTGCATGACCCCAGCGGCCGCGTCTATCGCCTGACGCAAAGCGGCCGGCTCGATTGCCTGATCGACACTGGTATCAGCCCGAATGGCCTGGTGCTCGATCCAACCGAGACCGTGCTGTTCGTCGCGATGACGCGCGACAACGCGGTGTGGCGGCTGCCGTTCATGAAGGACGGCAGCGTGTCGAAGGTTGGCCGCTTCTGCTCGCTGTTCGGCACCAGCGGCCCTGATGGCATGACAATGGATGCCAAGGGCCGCCTGTTCGTCGGTCACGCCTCACTCGGCCATGTCTTCGTGTTCGCGCCCAACGGCGAATTGATTGCGCGGGTCAAGTCGTGTGCAGGTCCGAATTGCACCAATGTCGCCATTGGTGGCGCGAAGAAGGATCGGCTCTACATCACGGAGTCCGCAACCGGTAGCGTATTGGTCGCTGACATCGGCGTATTGAACTCTTGAGCGCGACGGCGGTTGCCTCAGCGAACGAGTGGTATCGGAGCAAATATGAACACGAAACCCTTCGGCAAAACGGGTGCCAGCGTCTCCGTCATCGGGCAGGGCACATGGTATCTCGACCATGGCGATCGCAAGCGCGCGATCGCGGCGCTTCAGCGCGGGCTCGACCTCGGCATGACCCACATCGATACCGCCGAGATGTATGGCGATGCCGAACTCGTCATTGGGGATGCGATCGCGGGCCGACGCGACGAGGTTTTCTTGGTGTCAAAGGTGCTGCCGAGCAACGCCTCGCGCCGCGGAACCATCACCGCCTGTGAGCGCTCGCTGAAGCGGCTGAAAACCGATCGGCTCGACTGCTATCTGCTGCATTGGCGCGGCTCGTATCCGCTGGAGGACACCGTCGCCGCATTCGAGGAACTGGTGAAGGCCGGCAAGATCAAATCCTGGGGCGTCTCCAATTTCGATGCCGATGATCTCGACGAGATCCTCGACGCCGCCGGCGAACACCGCATCGCCTGCAATCAGGTGCTCTATCATCTGAAGGAACGCGCGATTGAGCACGCGGTGATCCCGTGGTGCGAACGGCATGGTGTCGCCGTGGTCGCCTATTCGCCATTCGGCCACGATGATTTCCCTGCGAGCAACAGCAAGGGCGGCGCGGTGCTGGCGCGCATCGCGGAGGCGCGTCGCGCGACGCCGCGCCAGGTCGCACTGAGCTTCCTCACCCGTGCAACTACGGTGTTCGCGATCCCGAAGGCGTCGTCCGCGGAACATGCCGGCGACAATGCTGCGGCCGGCGATCTGGTGCTGACGAAAGACGAGATCGCGGCGCTCGATGCGGCGTTTCCGCGCGGTCCGAAGCCGCGCGGCCTGCCCATGCTGTAGTGCACAAACGCCCGTTATTAATGGAGTCTTGACGTGCGCGGACGTGAGCGCATATCGGCATCCTGTTTTCGGAAGTTGTGAAAGCGGCGCAATTATCGTTTTTTACGATCATTCCCGATTCGCATTCCTAGGTTCCAGCCGTGACCCCGCCGCCCGCCGCAGCCGCAAGGCTCGACAGTATTCCCATGCCCATGCCGGAAAAGAAGCCGCAGGCGCGACGGGCGCCGGCGCGCGTCGATCACCCGTTCAAAGGCATCGCGCTGGTGCTGCTGTCGACGATCTTTCTCGGCTGCTCCGATGTTACCGCGAAATATCTGTCGTCGAGCCTGCCGTCGATCGAGATCACCTGGATCCGCTTCGTGACGTTTGCGCTGATGTTCACGCCGGTGATGCTGCCGGGCTCGCCGCTCCATGCGATGCGCACCGAGCGCCTCGGCCTGCAGTTGATGCGCGGCGCGGCATTGCTCGGCTCTTCGCTGTTCTTCATCACCGGCCTGAGCTTCCTGCCGATCGCAGAAGCGTCCGCGACCGGCTTCGTCTCGCCGCTGTTCGTCACCGCGCTCTCGATCGTCTTCCTGAGCGAGAAGGTCGGCATGCGCCGTTGGATCGCGACCGCGATCGGCCTGACCGGCGTGCTGATCATCCTGCGCCCGGGCTCCAGCGCGTTTCACGCCGCCGCCTTCTTCCCGATCGTCTCGGCGTTCTGCTGGGCCGCGGCGCTGATCCTGACGCGCATGATGAGCGGGCGTGAAGCCGTCCTCACCACGATGGCCTATTCGGCGCTGACGGGCGTTGCGATCCTCTCCCTGATGGTACCGTTCGTCTGGGTCACGCCGACCTGGACGGCGATCGGGCTTGGCATCGTGATCGGCGTCGCCTCCACCGTCGGCCAGTGGATCATCGTGCTGGCCTATCGCTACGGCGATGCCTCGGTACTGGCGCCGTTCTCCTACACGCAGTTGCTGTGGGTCAGCATCCTCGGCTTCTTCCTGTTCGGCGAAGTGCCTGATGTCTGGACCGTCACCGGTGCGGCCTTCATCGTCGCCAGCGGCCTCTACATCGCCCATCGCGAGCGCATCCGCCGCGCCCAGCTCCTGATCCTGGAAGAGCGTTCCCCGAACCCCTGACGCAAGTTCGCGCGTCCGCTTCGTGCTATCGACGGCTCCAACAAGACGGGAGGAGCCGGATGCGCGCTGCGATTTTCAGGAACGGTGAGATTGTCGTCGACCGGATGGCCGAGCCGAAGCCCGGCCCCGGCCAGGTGCTGGTCAAGACGCTCGCCTGCGGCATCTGCGGCTCCGATCTGCACGCGCGCCAGCACGCCCACCGTATGGCGGAGATGGCGCGAAAGACCGGCCGCAAGCCGATGGATCTCGCCCGCGACGTCGTGTTCGGCCACGAGTTCTGCTGCGAGATCGTCGACTTCGGCCCGGGGACCGTGCGCAAGCTCAAGTCGGGCACGCGCGTCTGCTCGCTGCCAGCCCTCGTAACGCCGCAGGGCATCGAAGGCATCGGTTACTCCAACGACAATATTGGCGGCTATGCCGAGGCGATGCTGTTGAGCGAAGCGCTGCTGCTCGAGGTGCCCAACGGTCTCGCGCCGGAGCATGCCGCGCTCACCGAACCGCTCGCGGTCGGCGTTCACGCGGTCGCCAAGGCCAACATCCGAGGCGGCGAAGTGCCGCTCGTGATCGGCTGCGGCCCGGTCGGGCTCGCGGCGATTGCGGCGCTGAAGCTCAAGGGCCTGCATCCGATCGTCGCCGCCGACTATTCGCCGGCGCGGCGCGCGCTTGCGGCAAAGCTCGGCGCCGATGTCGTCGTGGATCCACGGGTGTCGCAGCCCTATCTGACCTGGGCCGAGCATGCGCAGATGTCGGAGGCGGAGAAGGCCGCGCGGCCGCCGTTGCTGCCCGCGCTCAAACCCGCGATCATCTTCGAATGCGTTGGCGTGCCCGGTCTCTTGCAGCAGGTGTTCGAGGGCGCTCCGCGCGATGCGAGGATCGTCGTGGTCGGTGTGTGCATGGAGACCGACAGGAGCGAGCCCATGCTCGGCATCATGAAAGAGCTCAACGTCCAGTATGTGCTCGGCTACACGCCGGACGAATTCGCGGCGTCACTGCGCCTGATCGCGGAGGGGCAGGTGGATGCGGCGGCAATGGTGACGGCGGAAGTCGGCATCGACGGCGTTGCAAAGGCTTTCGCCGATCTCGCCAATCCTGAGGCTCACACCAAGATCATCGTGCAGCCGTGGCCGTGATGCCTTACACCGGCAGCGCGATCGAATATTTCACCTGGCTGAGCGCAAAGCTGGACTCGATCGAGGCGATGCCGTCGAGCCGGGTCAGCTTGGTCTTCAGGAAAGTCTCGTAGGAGGCCAGGTCGGCGGCGACCACGCGCAAGAGATAGTCGCGATTGCCGGTCATCAGATAGCATTCCAGCACCTCGTCCCATTTCGAGATCGCGCGCGCGAAGCGGTTGAGGTCCTCCTCCTTCTGCCGCGCCAGCTTGATCGAGATGAAGACGCTGACATGCAGCCCCAGCGCCTTCTGGTCCACGGTCGCGATGTAGCGCGAGATGACGCCGCGTTCCTCGAGCAGCTTGACCCGGCGATGGCATGGCGACACCGACAGCCCGACCTTGTCGGCCAGTTCCTGCATGGTCAGGCGGCTGTCGTTCTGGAGCAGAGCGAGGATTTTTCGGTCAATGGCGTCGAGGTCGGGCATTGGGATGAACCTGTCGTTTTTGTCGGCTGATTGGTAAGCTATCCCAATATTGGCTGGTAGCGCGCGAAAAATTGAGAAGTTTGGCGCTTCCTGCAGGGGTATCATCGGGCACCTGTTTTCCGGGAGCATTGCCATGCCCGTTGATACCGCCCGCCTCGACACCTTGACCGCGCTGGCCCGCAAGACGCTGTGGCTGTCGTCATGGACCATCCATCACGCCAACCACATCCGCCCGAATGCGGACGGCCTGAAAGTCGGGGGACATCAGGCCTCGTCGGCCTCGCTCGCCACCATCATGTCGGCGCTGTATTTCCACGTGCTGAAGCCCGAAGATCGCGTCGCGGTGAAGCCGCATGCGAGCCCGGTGTTCCACGCCATCCAGTATCTGTTCGGCCGGCAGAGCCGCGAGAAGCTGGAGAATTTTCGTGGCTTCAAGGGCGCGCAGTCCTATCCCTCGCGCACCAAGGACGTCGACGACGTCGATTTCTCCACCGGCTCGGTCGGCCTTGGCGTGGCGCAGACGCTGTTCGCCTCGCTGGTGCAGGACTACGTCAAGGCACATGGCTGGATGAAGGATCGCCGCGAAGGGCGGATGATCGCTCTGGTCGGCGATGCCGAGATGGACGAGGGCAACATCTTCGAGGCGCTGGCGGAGGGCTGGAAGCACGGCCTGCGCAACACCTGGTGGGTGGTCGACTACAACAGGCAGTCGCTCGACGCCGTCGTCCGCGAAGGCCTCTGGGAGAAGTTCGAGACCGTGTTCCGCAATTTCGGCTGGGACGTGGTGATCGTGAAATATGGCCGCCTGATGCGCGAGGCCTTTGCGGAAGCTGGCGGCGAGGCGCTGAAGCGCTGGATCGACAATTGTCCGAACGCACTCTACGCCGCATTGTGTTTTCAGGGCGGCGCGGCGTTCCGCAAGCATTTGCACGACGAGATCGGCGATCAGGGCCCCATCACCAAGCTGATCGACAGGCGCAGCGACGACGAGCTGCTGGCGCTGATGTCGAACCTCGGCGGCCATGACATGGCGAGCATGCTGGACGCCTTCGAATCCATCGACCACGACCGCCCGGTCTGCTTCATCGCCTACACCATCAAGGGCGTCGGCCTGCCGTTCCAGGGCCACAAGGACAATCATGCCGGCCTAATGACGGTCGCGCAGATGGAGAAATATCGCGACAGCCAGAACATCCGGCCCGGACACGAATGGGACAGATACGAGGGTCTCGCGCAAAGTGCCGCCGAGCTCGACGCCTTCCTCGCGGGCGTGCCGTTCAACCAGGACGGCCGCCGGCTCACCGCGCCTGTTATCGAGGTGCCGTCGCAGCTTGCCTTCAAGCCGGCGCCGCAGATGTCGACCCAGCAGGGTTTTGGGCTGGTGCTGAACGAGATCGCGCGCGGCGACAGCGAGCTCGCCAAGCGCATCGTGACGACATCGCCTGACGTCACCGTCTCGACCAATCTCGGTCCGTGGGTGAACCGGCGCGGCCTGTTTGCGCGCGGCGAGAAGGCGGACTTATTCCGCAGCGAGAAAATTCCATCCACCTTCAACTGGGACTTCTCGCCCAAGGGCCAGCATCTCGAACTCGGCATCGCCGAGATGAACCTGTTCATCATGCTCTCGGCGCTCGGCCTGTCGCACCAGATCAACGGCGAGCGGCTGCTGCCGGTCGGCACGCTCTACGATCCCTTCATCGAGCGCGGTCTCGATGCGCTGAACTATGCCTGTTACCAGGATGCGCGCTTCATGGTGGCGGCGACCCCCTCAGGTATCACGCTCGCGCCCGAAGGCGGCGCGCATCAGTCGATCGCAACCCCTTTGATCGGCATGGCGCAGGATGGCCTTGCCTCGTTCGAGCCGGCCTTTGTCGACGAGCTCGCCGTGATCATGGGGTGGGGCTTCAATCACATGCAGCGCGATCCGGGTGAGGGCGGCTCGGTCTATCTGCGGCTCTCGACGCGCTCGATCGAGCAGGCGCAGCGGATCATGACGCCCGAGCTTGCACAGGGCATCACCGACGGCGCGTATTGGTTGCGCAAGCCGGGGCCCAATGCCGAAGCCGTCATCGCCTATACCGGCGCCGTGGCGCCAGAAGCGATCGAAGCGACCGGCCTCATTGGCGAGAGCCGGCGCGACATCGGCCTGCTCGCGATCACGTCCGCGGATCGTCTGCATGCGGGATGGACGGCCGCACGGAAGTTGCGCCGTGATCGGCGCGGCGTGCAGCATCTCAGCCACATCGAAAAACTGCTCGCACCGCTGCCGCGCGACTGCGGCATCGTGACGGTGATCGACGGCCATCCGGCGGCGCTCGGCTGGCTCGGCAGCATCCGCGGCCATCGCGTCGAGGCGCTCGGCGTCGAGCAGTTCGGCCAGACCGGCACCATCGCAGACCTCTACCGCCACCACGGCATTGACGCCAACGCCATCATCGATGCGGCCGAAAGCCTCACCACCGGCGCGCCGGTGTTGCATCGAAAGATGGCGGTGTAGTTCTCCGTCGTCGTCCTGGCCACCGTGCGCAATTGCGCACTAGGTCAGGACGAGGGCAATCGAGACCTTGCCACCCCTCCGCCATCGGCTCATATAACCTCCGTCCGCCGCAATGCTGGCCCCGCATATGGCGGGTTCAAT
>NZ_JADPJF010000148.1:155301-166795 GCF_023073295.1 Bradyrhizobium sp. 23
CCCCCAAGAAGAGGTTCACTATGGTCAATCGCATGCAATTCTACATCGACGGCGCCTGGGTCGATCCCGCGGTCAAGAAGTCCACCGCCGTGGTCAATCCGGCGACGGAAGAGGCGATGTACGAGGTTGCGCTGGGCTCCAAGGCCGACGTTGACAAAGCCGTCGCCGCCGCCAAGCGCGCGTTCGTGACGTTCTCCCAGACCAGCCGTGACGAGCGCGTCGCGCTGCTCACCAAGGTCATCGAGATCTACAAGGGCCGCCTCAAGGAGATCGGTGCCGCCGTCTCGGACGAGATGGGTGCGCCGCTGCCGATGGCCGAAAAGCTGCAGGCCGGCGCCGGCCTCGGCCACCTCATGACCACGCTCGACGTGCTCAAGAACTATCATTTCGAGGAACCGGTCGGCACCGCCATGGTGCTGCGCGAGCCGGTCGGTGTGGTCGGCATGATCACGCCCTGGAACTGGCCGCTCAACCAGATCGCCTGCAAGGTCGCGCCCGCGCTCGCCGCCGGCTGCACCATGATCCTGAAGCCGTCGGAGTTCACCCCGACCTCGGCCTTGATCTTTGCGGAAATCCTCCATGAAGCCGGCGTGCCGAAGGGCGTGTTCAACCTCGTCAACGGTCTCGGCCCCGAGGTCGGCGCCGCCATGAGCGAGCACCCCGACATCGACATGATCTCCTTCACCGGCTCGACCCGCGCCGGCATCGACGTGGCCAAGCGTGCGGCACCGACCGTGAAGCGCGTCAGCCAGGAGCTCGGCGGCAAGTCGCCGAACGTCATCCTCGAAGGCGCCGATCTCACGAAGGCGGTGACCGGCGGCGTGATGCACATGTTCAACAACTCCGGCCAATCCTGCAACGCGCCCTCGCGCATGATCGTGCCGGCCTCGAAGATGAAGGAAGTCGCCGCGATCGCGAAGGCTGTCGCCGACAAGACCAAGGCGGGCGATCCGCGCGCCGAAGGCACCACCATCGGTCCCGTGGTCAACCGCGGCCAGTGGGACAAGATCCAGGGTCTGATCAAGAAGGGCATCGACGAAGGCGCAACGCTCGTCGCCGGCGGTCCGGGCCTGCCCGAAGGCGTCAACAAGGGCTTCTATGTCCGTCCCACCATCTTTGCCGACGTCACCCCTGACATGACCATCGCCCGCGAAGAAATCTTCGGACCGGTGCTGACGATCATCGGCGCCAAGGACGAAGCCGAAGCGGTGCACATCGCCAACGACACGCCCTATGGGCTTGCCGGCTACGTTACGGGCGCTTCCGTCGAGGACGCCAAGCGCGTCGGGCGGCAGATCCGCGCCGGCAACGTCAATCTGCAGGGCGTGCCCAACGATCGCAGCGCACCGTTCGGCGGCTACAAGCAATCCGGCAACGGCCGCGAGTGGGGCAAGTACGGCCTCGAGGACTTCCTCGAAGTGAAGGCCGTCGCTGGCTTCAACGCGGCGTAGGCGTTACTGCCTGGGTGAACATGACGCCGGAGCGGGACACCGCTCCGGCGTTTTCTATTCTCTTACGGTTGCCCCCTGTGCTTTCAGGCGGCACCACCCCGGGTAGTCCGTCACAATTTCGAAGAAATCGTCATGATAAATGAAACCCAACTCTGTCAGGCGTGCGCTCATCGCTTTCAGGGCTTCGCGCCCGAAATGCGGACCGAACGACAATAGGTCGTCACTCTGATCAAGCGGTTGATCGACCTCCAGAGTCTTCAACAGATTATCTAAGGCAATCGCTCTCTCGACCAATGCTGCTCGACGTACAACTAGGCCATATTCGCCCGTAATGTTGATCCAACCTTTGCCGGTCATGGAGAATCCTGAGAGGGGTCTGAAGCTGCGACGACTATCCCCCGACCGCGCCCTGCGTGTTCACATACAACGCGTAGATCGACTGGCTCGCGGCCATGAACAGGCGGTTGCGCTTGACGCCGCCGAAGCAGAGATTGGCGCAGCGTTCGGGCAGCGCGATGCGGCCGATCATGACGCCGTCGGGCGCGAACACCACCACGCCGTCGAGCTCGGGATCGCCCATGCCCCAGCCGCACCAGAGATTGCCGTCGATGTCGCAGCGCATGCCGTCCGGCGTGCCCGGGCCGGCGTCGATGTGGACGCGCTTGTTGGAGATGGTGGTGCCGTCAGGCGAGACGTCATAGGCGAGGATTTTCCGGTTCGGCACGCCGCGTGATTCCACGACGTAGAGGATTTTCTCGTCCGGCGAGAAGCACAGGCCGTTGGGCCCGAGCACGCCTTCGGCAACGATGGTCGCCTTGCCGGTCGTGGGATCGAACCTGTAGACGTTCGGCTCGATCTCGGGCTCGGCCTTGTAGCCCTCGTAATTGCCGAGCAGGCCGAAGGTGGGATCGGTGAACCAAACCGCGCCGTCGGACTTCACCACGACGTCGTTCGGCGAGTTGAGCTTCTTGCCGCCGAACGAGTCCATCAGCACGGTGATGCTGCCGTCATATTCGGTTCGGGTGACGCGTCGCCCGCCATGCTCGCATGTGACGAGCCGACCCTGCCGATCCCGGGTGTTGCCGTTGGCGAAATTGGAGGGCTTGCGGAACACCGAGACCGCACCGGTCTCCTCTTCCCATTTGACGATGCGCTGGTTCGGAATGTCGCTGCACAGGAGATAGCGCCCGTCGCCGAACCACACCGGACCCTCGGCCCAGCGCAGGCCGGTCGTCAGCCGCTCCACCGCCGAGAGTTTCAGCCAGTATTTTTCGAAGCGGGGATCGAGTGCCTTTATCGCCGGATCGGGATAGTAGCTCGCCGGCCGCCAGCCTGGCCGCTCCTGGGGATGGGACGATGCCTCATTCATGTCGGTTCTCTCGTTTCGTTCCCTCTGGACAATCCTGCTATCATTAGAGACATGTGACCGCAAATTGGTTGCCAAAGGCGAGGAAAGACATGGCGCGCATCTTGATGACGGGAGCTTCGGGCGGGATAGGAACGCGTCTGCGAAAACTGTTGCCGCCGATCTATCCGGACCTGTTGCTCAGCGACATCCGCCCGCCCGCCGATCTCGGCCCCAACGAACAATTCAAGGCGGCGGACCTCTCTGACCTGGCGCAGTGCGAGGCGATCTGCGAGGGCGTCGACGGCATCATCCATTTCGGCGGCTATTCGGTCGAAGGTCCCTGGAACGACATCCTCCAGGCCAACATCATCGGCGGCTACAATCTGTTCGAGGCCGCGTATCGCAAGGGCGTCAAGCGTGTGGTGTTCGCCTCCTCGAACCATGCCGTCGGATTCTATCCCCGCCACCACAAGATCGGCACCGACGTGACCCCGCGCCCCGACGGCCGCTATGGCGTCAGCAAGGTATTCGGCGAAGCGGTCGGCGCGCTCTATGCTGACAAGCATGGCCTGAAGGTGACTTGCCTTCGCATTGGCAATTTCGGCGACGTGCCGCTGGACCATCGCCGGATCTCGATCTGGCTGAAGCCGGAAGATCTGGTGCAGCTCTGCCGGATCGGGCTCCAGCATCCCGACATTCATTTCGAGATCTTCTACGGCGTGTCCCTGAACGAGCGTGCCTGGTGGGACAACCACCGCGCCTACGAGTTCGGTTACCGTCCGACGGGGCGCTCCGAGGATCATGTGGCACATGCGATGGCCGAGCAGGCCAAGCTGAAGCCCGATCCGGTCGGCGATCACTATCAGGGCGGCGCGTTCTGCAGCAACGAGTTCGACGGCGACACAAGTCGCATCATCGATTGGACCAAGCGGTAGGAGCGCATTCGCAAATCCAGGGCGTCGGAATCGACGCCCTAGCCAACGCGTTTGCCGGCCTGGGCCGCGATGGGCCTCTGTACAAAGTACATCAGGATCAGGGAAATCACCGCCGTCGTCACGACGACGTATCCCAGCCGGTCGAAATGCCGGAGCGTACCGTCGGCGTCCTGCGCGATGAGTGCGGCGGCGAGCACGGAGCCGAGCCCGCCGGAGAGCTGTTGCAGCGACGCGCCGACCGCGCTGAAGGAGCCGCGTTGCGCCGGCTCGGGGATTGCCGAAATCAACGCCTGCGAAGGAATCATGCGGGAGAAGATGCCGACGAACATCAGGACGTTGACCAGGATCGCGACCGTCAGGCTCACCTCGCCGAGATGGGTGTAGATCAGCACCATCACGATGGACATGGCGCTGCCGAAGACGAAGGTGGGGTATTTGCCGAAGGCATCGCTCGCGCGTCCCACCAGCGGGCCGATGACAATGCTGAACAGGCCGGAGACGAGATAGATCGTCGGCAGATGCACGATGTCGATGCCGAGATTGTGCACGGTGTAGGCGCTGCCGAACGGCATCAGCATGTAGCCGCCGGTCGCCAGCAGGGTCGTTACCGAAAACGCCATCCAATAACGCGGCTGCGAGACCGTGGCGATCAGATGCCGGAACGGATTTCGATCCTGCTTCAGCCCGAGATGGCCGTTCACCGGCTTCATCAGGAGCATCACTGCGGTCATCCCGATTACCGACAGTCCGACCAGCGCGCCGAACGCGACGTGCCAGTTCCACTGGTTGGCGAGGAAAAGACCGGCCGGGATGCCCAGCACCTGGCTAGCGGCGAAGGCGGTTTGCACGAAACCCATGACGCGGCCGCGCAATTGCAGCGTGAACAAATCGGTGACGATGGCGAGCACGACCGAGCCGATCACGCCGCCGAACAGGCCGGTCACGATCCGCCCCAGCAGCAACAGATGATAGTTGGGCGCGATCGCGCACAGCATCGTGCCAAGGGTGAAGCCGGCGTAGAAGAACAACAGCAGCCGCTTGCGATCAAACCGGTCGGCAAAGCCGGCCGCCAGGATACCGGAAATCCCCGCGCTGAACGCATAGGCCGAGACCGCCACGCCGAACTGAGCGGCCGAAATATCGAGCGCCGGCATCATGATGGCGCCGAGCGGCGACATGATCATGAAATCGATGATGATCGTGAACTGGACCAGCGCCAGCAGCGCAACGAGGATCGCCTGGTAGCGCGAAAAGCCTCGGGATGGCGCTTGCCGCTCGGCGATCGGCTCCGTCAGGGTTTGTTCGGTCATGGCATTTCATTTGGGAGGGAGTGGAGGAGGACGCGCGACGTGGCGCCGGAGCCCGGCCCATATTTATTTCCGGCTCTGCGAAATTTCGATGGCTTGACAAACAGTTTTAGTGTCCGTCCCGCCGTGGTGCCTCGATTCACACGGGGCGAGCGACGCAAAGGCCTGAGCCTCGCTTTGGCCGTTCCGGCCATTGATCCAGATCAACGTTGCTCTGGCCGTCTGGCTCTCGATTTTGCGAGACCGCAATTCGGCAATCGGTGCCTCGATCACGGCTCAACGGCGGCAGCGCGAGTCAGGACAATGAAAATCGAATTGCCAGCCGCCGTACTGCTCACGCTGTTCATGTCGGGACCGGCGCGAGCCGCGATGCTCGGCGACGCCGAGGCGACGTTTCTCGACCAGCTCGTCACCGCATCCGCGGTGCTCGAACAACGATGTGTCGGCTACGAGGTCAATGGTGCCGGCAGTGTACAGCTCGGCGCCCGACTTCTCGGCAGCACGGATGCCGCGATGGCGATGATCGACGCCTATGCTGCAGCCATCAAGGCCCGCGATGGCGAGAGCTCCGATCCCGGTAAATTCCGCCCCGAAGTGTCCGACGCTGCCGGCAAAACGTTCAGGCGCGTCCGGACCGATCTGATCAGAAACCCGAAGAGAGCATGCGCCGACTATGGCGATGCCAGCGTGGATCGCGGTCTGCTGAGGCGGTACTGAACCTGGACTTGAGGGATTCAGATCTGCGCAAACGAAAGGGCCGTCTCGAAAGACGGCCCTTGGTTGTTATTCGACGATCTCAACGATCCGGTGGGTTCGCGGTTCGACCAGAACCGTGCGACCGTTCACCACCGTGTAACGATACTCACGGGCGCCGTACTCGGGCGGCACCTCGTAATAGGTCACGCCCTCTTCCGGAAGAACCGCCCCGACTCTCACATCCTCGCGGTACTGATATGAGGGCCGCCGCTGTTCGACGACGTAGGAGTGAAAGCGAGGACGTTGATCGACACCAAGGACTCCCGCCACGCCGCCAACGACTCCGCCGACGACGCCACCCACAACTGCACCGACAGGCCCTGCCGCTCGCTCACCATCCCGCGCACCGCGTTCGACGCCTCCGGGAACGCCCTGGGCCTGGGTCGTTACGGGAAGCAGGACGGCGACGGCAACAGCGGCGGCTCCGACTAAACGGCAAATCATGGCAGCTCCTATGGTGGGGGATTGGTGCAAGACCAAGTACCAAGCCGACCATAGGTTCCCCGGAAGTTGTGGACTGCGGGCGTTATTGCCCGAATGGGCTCGTGCGGCCTGCAATTGCGGGCAATCCAGCGCGCCCTTACCGCGTGAACTGCACCACCGCGAGAAGCGAACGTCTCCCATCTATGAACGCGGGCCCTCCTGTTCGGCTCGCTCATCCCCAATCCGCGCCAGGTAATCCTTCTTGCTGAACTGCATGTGATCCACACACAGCTGCGCCAGCGCCCAGCTGTCGCGGCCCTTCAACAGCTCGATCATGAGCTCGTGCTGGCGGCGCGATTGTGCCAGCCCGTCGCTGTCGGCGAGATTCTTGGCGCGCATCGGCAGGGTCAGGTTCATGTAGTGCTGCAGCGAGCGCACCAGATATGGATTGCCGCAGGCCGAGAACAGCGCGAGGTGGAAGGCGTCGTTGGCTTCATGGATGCCGCGCAGGTCCTGCAAATCCGCTCTCGCGCAATATTGCCGCTGCAATGCAGAGAGCTCGTCGACCAGGCCTTGCTGTGCGGGCAGGGGGATCATCAGCGCCGCCTGCCGGGTCAGCATCTCCCGGACCTCGTAGATCTGCCGGACCTCTTCGGCCGAATAGAACCGCACGGTGGCGCCGACATTCTTCTCGCGGCGGACGATGCCCCGGCGCTCCGCATCCACCAAGGCCTGCCGCACGAAATGGCGCGAAGTGCCGTAAGCCGACATCAGCGCGTCCTCTGTGAGGCGCGCGCCTGGCGCAAGTCGGCCGAAGATGATGTCCTCTTCGAGCCGCGCGACGATGTCGTCCGGATCGTCGCGCCGGACCATCGTGGCGTCTGCGATGTGAATGTCGGACATGCCCTCGGCCTCCCGGCGCTTGGCCGGTTCGTCCTGTGGAGCAGGGAAGGCCCTGATTGTCAATAATCTGGTCTCCCACCAGCGCGCAACACGGGTAAATGGCAGGATGACGTCTGTCTTATTGACAATCAAGGGGCAGTCTGTAGGACAATGACCCGGTAATGGGAGTGGTATGATGACGAGTGGGTTGCGCAAAGGGCTGACGAGCTATGGCGATGCCGGCTTCTCGCTGTTCCTGCGCAAGGCGTTCATCAAGGCCATGGGCTATTCCGACGACGCGCTGGAGCGTCCGATCGTCGGCATCACCAACACCTATAGCGACTACAATCCCTGCCACGGCAACGTCCCGCAGATCATCGAGGCCGCCAAGCGCGGCGTGATGCTGTCGGGCGCGATGCCGTTCGTGTTCCCGACGATCTCGATCGCGGAGAGTTTTGCGCATCCGACCTCGATGTATCTGCGCAATCTGATGGCGATGGACACCGAGGAGATGATCCGCGCGCAGCCGATGGATTCGGTGATCGTCATCGGCGGCTGCGACAAGACTCTTCCTGCGCAGGTGATGGCGGCGATCAGCGCCGACCTGCCGACGGTGGTCATCCCCGTTGGCCCCATGGTGGTTGGTCATCACAAGGGCGAGGTGCTGGGCGCCTGCACCGATTGCCGTCGCCTCTGGGGCAAGTATCGCGCCGGCGAAATGGATGATGTCGAGATCGAGGCGGTGAACGGCCGCCTTGCGCCGTCGGTCGGCACCTGCATGGTGATGGGCACCGCCTCCACCATGGCCTGCATGATCGAGGCCATGGGCCTGTCGCTGCCGATGAGCGCGACGATTCCCGCCCCGCATGCGGAGCGCTTTCGCCTTGCCGAGGCGAGCGGCAGGGTGGCCGCCGAGATGGCCAAGACCAAAGGTCCGAAGCCGAGCGAGGTGCTGACGCCGGCATCTTTTAAGAATGCCCAGGTCGTGCTCCAGGCGATCGGCGGCTCGACCAACGGCCTGATCCATTTGACCGCGATGGCACATCGTTCGCCACACCGGCTCGACCTCGGGGTGTTCGACCAGATCGGCCGCGAGGTGCCGGTGCTGGTCGATCTCAAGCCGTCCGGCGAGCATTACATGGAGCATTTCCATCACGCCGGCGGCGTGCCGAAACTGCTGGCGCAACTCGGCGATCTCGTCGATCTCGATGCCAAGACGATCACCGGCCAGACGCTGCGCGATATCGCGGCGAACGCGGAAGACGTGCCCGGCCAGGACGCGATCCGTCCGCGGGACAATCCGATCAAGAAGGAAGGTGGCCTCGCCGTGCTGCACGGTAATCTCGCGCCGCGCGGCGCGGTTATCAAGCAATCCGCCGCGAGCCCAAAGCTGCTGCAACACACGGGCCGTGCGGTGGTGTTCGAATCGGTCGAGGATATGACGCTGCGGGTGGACGATCCCGATCTCGACGTCACGGCCGATGACGTGCTGGTGCTGCGCAACGCCGGTCCTAAGGGCGCGCCCGGCATGCCGGAGGCGGGCTATCTGCCGATCCCGAAGAAGCTCGCGCGCGCTGGGACCAAGGACATGGTGCGCATTTCGGATGCGCGCATGAGCGGCACCGCATTCGGCACCATCGTGCTGCACATCACTCCGGAATCCGCCGTCGGCGGCCCGCTGGCGCTGGTGAAGAACGGCGACATGATCCGGCTCGACGTCGCCAAGCGCAGCATCGAGCTTCTGGTGGATGCTACCGAGCTGGAACGGCGGCGTACGGCATTGAAGCCCGCGGCTGCGCCGGATGAGGCGCGGCGCGGCTATGCGTGGCTGTTCAACGAGACCATCATGCAGGCCGACGAGGGCTGCGATTTCGATTTCATGCAAAGGACTGGGAATAAGACTGAGCAGAAAACTAAGAGAGGGTGACCAACCACCCGGAAGCGTAGCCCAGACCGCTAAAGCGGCGGGCGTTAAAACAGGGGGAAACGATGATCGCACGATCCATGCCAAGATTCTTACATCGGCTGGCGGCAACGGCCGCAATCCTGTTCGTCACGGGCGCATCTGCGCAGGAGGTGAAGCATTATCGCTTCGCCTACGACCAGCCGCGCAATACCGGCTACTCCATCGCGGGCGACCTCTTTGCCGAAAAGCTCAAGGAATTGAGCAAAGGCACCATGATCATCGATCAATATCCGGGCGCGCAGCTCGGGCAGGAGCCGCAGGTGCTCCAGCTCGTGAAGGCGGGCGACGTCGAGTTCTCGATCATCTCCTCGGCGAACACCGCGACGATCTCGCCGCAAGCGGGCGTGATGTCGTTGCACTTCCTGTTCCGCGACGAGAACCACGTGGTCAAGGGTCTGGCCGATCCAAAAGTGTTCGAGGCGCTCAAGACCATGATCGACGAGACCACACAGGGTCTGCACGTCATCGCGACCGGCTCGCAGGGCGTGCGCCACATGTACTCGAAGAGGGAGATCCACAATGTCGGCGACATCAAGGGCCTGAAGATCCGGGTGCAGGCGACTGCGACCGAGGACACCATGTTCCCAGCCTACGGCGCCCAGACCGTGCACATGCCGTTCGGCAGCGTCTACACGAGCCTGCAGACCGGCGTCGTCGACGTCGCCGAGAACAGCATCAACGTCTACCTCGTCAACAAGCACTACGAGGTCGCGCCGGTCCTGAACATCACCGAGCACGAAGCCAACAACGCGCTGGTGTTCATCTCGGACAAGCTCTGGCAGAGCCTGTCGGCCGAGCAGAAGAGATGGGTCCAGGCGGCGGGGAACGAGGTCAGCTCCAAGGAGCCGCAGAAGGCCTTCGACCTCGAACGCACCGCGGCAGAGAAGCTGAAGAAGATGGGCGTGAAGATCGTCGACAACGTCGACAAGAAGACCTTCACGGCGATCGCCGATCCCTATCTCGATAAGCTCGCCAAGGAGCTCGGCCCGCACGCCGAGAAGATCAAGGATTTGATCCGCTCGATCAACTAGGCCGCGTACCGTTGCCTCCGCGTCGTCCCGGCGAAAGCCGGGACCCATACGTCGCGGCGGCGCTTGGGGCAGGATAGCCGCCAGCTTGCTTTGGCCACACGCAGCTGGGGGTATGGGTCCCGGCTTTCGCCGGGACGACGGGGATAGTGATGACCATCGCCGACAAACTGCTGGTGGAACGCCAACGTCACCTCAAATGGCGCGGGCTGGACTGGCTCGAGCTCGCCTTGATGATCCTCTGCGGCGTGCTCTGCTTCGGCTTCTCGCTGTCGGTGACCGCCGACATCGTCACCCGTACCATCGGCCATCCCTGGCTCTGGCTCCAGGAAGTGACCTCGACGCTGTTCATCTATGCGATTTTCGTCGGCACCGCGGCCGCGACCCGGCGCAACGACCACCTCTATCTCACCGCGATCTCCGAGGCGATGCACGGCACGCCGCGTCTGATCGTCGAAGTCATCATCCGGATCGTGGTGCTCGGCGTCGCCTTCGGCCTGATCTTGTACGGATATCAGAACTATCTTCGCGGCTTCGGCAGTTTTCGCCTGCCGTCGGGCACGCCGATCGCCTCGCTCTACGCGATCATCCCGCTGTCGGGCGTGCTGGTCGGCCTGTTCACCATCGAGCAGCTCGTCAACGGTCTGCGCAACGGCTTTGACCACCCCGAGCCACCCGAAGAGGATGACGGGGCGCCTGTTATCACCGACGCGCAGATGAGGGCGCAGCCGTGAGCGCACCCCTTGTTCTGGCGTTGATGACGGTCTGCTTCCTGTCGTTCGGCTATCTCGGCGTGCCCGTGCCGTTCTCGCTGATGGCCGGTGTCTTCATCGGCGCGCTGCTGTCGGACGTCTCGCTCGCCGCAATCATCCAGAAAATCTTCGACGGCGTCGATTCCGAGGCGCTGCTGGCGATCCCCTTTTTCCTGCTGGTCGGCGAGCTCATGAGCTCGGCCAATGTGGTGGTCCGGATAGCCAACCTCTCGGTGTCGCTGGTGGGGCACATCAGAGGTGGCCTGTCGCAGGTCGTGGTGGTCTTCAGCATGTTCTTCTCGGAAATGTCGGGCTCGACCACGGCCGACGTCGCTGTGATGAGCCGCGCTCTGGGCGGCCCGATGAAGCGCGAGGGTTACGAGCCCGCCTTCATCGCCGCGATCATCGCATCCGCATCGACCATCGCGGCGCTGGTGCCGCCGAGCATCACCGCGGTGGTCTATGGCGCCGTCGGCAATGTCTCGATCGCCGGCCTGTTCATGGCAGGCGTCGTGCCGGGCCTGATGATCGGCTTCGGGTTGATGATCTACTGCTATTTCTTCGGCCCGTCCGGCCTGCGCAAGCCGCGCGCGCCGCTGCGGCAGGTGGTGTTCGCGGCGGGCGATGCGGCGCTGCCGCTGATGAT
>NZ_JADPJF010000148.1:166874-190739 GCF_023073295.1 Bradyrhizobium sp. 23
CCGGTGATCCTGTTGGGCGGCATTCTGACCGGCTGGTTCACGCCGACGGAAGCCGGCGTCGTCGCCGTGGTCTGGATCGTCGTCGTCGTGATCCCCGCGCTCAACCGCGGGCATATCAGGAAGATTCCCTACGATTTCTGCCTTGCCGGCCTGATCTTCTCGCTGCCGCTGATCACGATCGGCGCCGCCAATGCGTTCGGCTGGATGCTCGCCTATTTGCGCGGTGCAAGCTACATCGCCGAAGTCATCACGTCGCTCGCCGGCAACGATCCGCATCTGATCATGTTGCTGATGGTGCTGCTGTTCACGGTCGTCGGCGATTTCATCGAGCCGGTGCCGACCATCATCATTTTCATGCCGCTGGTCAACACACTGACGGAAGCCGGCGACATCAACGCCGTGCACATGGGCGTGGTGCTGATCGCCACGCTCGCCTTTGGCCTGATCACGCCGCCTTACGGCTTGGTGCTGCTGATGGCCTCGAAATTCGTTGGCGTCAGTTTCGCAAAGGCGCTACGCGCCGCTTTGCCGATCTATCTGGTGTTCCTCGGGACGATCGCGTTTGCGATCTATTTCCCGAGTGTGGTGCTGTGGCTGCCGCAGAAAGTGCTGCCGGAATCGGTCGGATGCTTCAAGTCGCCGGCGGGCACGGGCTATATCTGTCCCAAGTAAGCCTGCTCGAGTGACCGCTACTTGCTCTTGCTGGTGAACTTCTTCACGGCGGTTCGAAACTCCTCCGTGTTCATCGCCATGATGATCTTGTGCTCCTCGGCATCGAGCTGCTGCTTCACCGGCGTCGTGGCGGCCTGGTAGATCAGCGATTTGGTGCCGGCAATCGCGGCCGGAGGGTTCTGCGCCAGCCGCTCGGCGAGGCTTCGCGTTGCCGCCTTCAGCTCGGCGGTGGGAACGACCTTCGCAACCAGGCCCCATTCATGGGCCTGCTGCGCGGTGAAATTGTCCTCGGAGAGGAAAATCTGGAGCGCGCGGCGCGGGCCGACCGTGTTGACGATGCCGACCGTGGATCCGCCATCCGGCGACACGCCGATCTTGGCGTAGGCCGGCGTGAATTTGGCATCCTCCGCCGCGATGCAGAGATCGGTGACGAAGGCGAGGCCCATGCCGGCGCCGGCCGCCGAGCCGTGCACGCTGGACAGCGAAATCTTCGGCATGCGTCGGATGATCTCGATGAAGGCATGATAATGCTTCAATAGCTCGCCGACGACAGGCGTTACCGTATTGGCTTCAGCTGCGGCACCGATCGTCTGCAGGTCGCCGCCGGCTGAGAAGGCGCGGCCTTCGCCTTCGAGGACCACGACCCTGACGTCGTCGGCGCCCTCGATGTAAGCCGCGAGCTGTTCGAGCTTTTGTGCAATCGCCAGATTGATCGAGTTGAACGCGGCGGGGCGATTCAGCGTGATGGTCGCGATCGGGCCATCGATCCGCAGCAAGGCGGGATCGTCGGGCTGGGAGACGGGAGCTGGCATCTTGAAATCCCCGGCATGAGGTCGATGCACGAACTAAATCGCAGAAGGCGAGGAGTGACAATCCCCGCCTGGTGCTCTTGCGCAAGCCGGAACGATAGGCTCAAATGGGCCGGCCTTCGTTTAGGGACGGACACGAGCGCCGGCTCCTCCTAGGCTAGCAAGCCAAAATCAGAGAGAGGAGACGACATGGGTGACGCTCGTGTCTTGCGGAAATGGGCTGTCCAATGACGGATGGTCCGGTGATCATTGTCGGTGCCGGCCATGGCGGCTATCAGGTCGCGGCATCGCTCCGCCAGGCGGGATTTTCCGCTCCCATCTGCCTGATCAATGACGAGGCGCATCTGCCCTACCAGCGGCCGCCGCTGTCCAAGGCCTATATCAAGGGCGTGGCCGGGCCGGAGAGCCTGATGTTCCGGCCGGAGAAATTCTATCAGGACCAGAGCATCGAGCTCGTGGCGGGCCGCGCGGTGTCGATCGACCGTGCGGGGCGCAAGGTGCTGCTCGCCTCGGGCAGGACGCTGCCCTACGGCCACCTCGTGCTGGCGACCGGCGCCCGCAACCGGCTGCTCGATCTGCCCAATGCGAACCTTCCCGACGTGAAATATCTGCGCATCCTCGACGACAGCGAGGCGCTGCGGCAGATCATGCCGTCAAAGACGCGGGTCGTGGTGATCGGCGCCGGCTTCATCGGCCTCGAATTCGCGGCCACCGCGCGCATCAAGGGGCTAGAGGTCGACGTGCTCGAACTCGCCCCGCGCGTGATGGCGCGCGCGGTGACGGCTGAGGTGTCGGAGTATTTTCAGGCGCGGCATCGCGAGGCCGGCATCCGCATCCACCTCGGCGTGCAAGCAACCGCGATCGAGGCGGAGGACGGCAAGGTCACCGGCGTCTCCTTGAGCGACGGAAGGCATTTGCCGGCGGATCTTGTCGTGGTCGGCGTCGGCGTGCTGCCGAACATCGAGCTTGCGGCGGAGGCGGGGCTGCCGGTCGCGGCCGGGATCATCGTCGACGAATATCTCTCGACGGCCGATCCTGATATCTCGGCGATCGGCGATTGCGCGCTGTTCAACAGCCCGCGCGTCGGCGGATCGCAGCGGCTGGAATCGGTGCAGAATGCCACCGATCACGCGCGCTGCCTCGCGGCGCGGCTGACTGGCGACCGCAAGGCCTATGACAGCCATCCCTGGTTCTGGAGCGACCAGGGCGAGGACAAGCTCCAGATCGCGGGCCTCACCACCGGCTACGACCGCGTCGTCCTGCGCGGCGATCCCACCAGGAAGGCATTCTCGGCGTTCTGCTACAAGGGCGAAAATCTGCTCGGCATCGAATCGATCAACCGTGCCGGCGACCACATGTTCGGCCGCCGCCTGTTCGGCCTGGATCGCTCGATCACGCCGGAGCAGGCCGCCGACGAAAGTTTCGACCTGAAGGGCGCGCTGGCGTGATCAGTTCGCATTGAGGACGGCGGCGACTTCCGCGGCCGTCGGCATCGACGGCCCCGCGCCCATGCGCTGCACGGAGATCGAGGCGGCGGCATTGGCGAAGGCGAGTGCTGCGCGCAAGTCGACGCCGTCGGCGAGTTGCGCCGCGAGTGCTCCCACAAAACAATCGCCTGCGCCCGTGGTGTCGACCGCCTTCACCACGCGGCCTTGCACCGAAATCTCCTCGCGTCCCGCGAGCGCCAGCACGCCGCGCTTGCCGAGGGTCACGCAGATGGTCTGGTCCTCGCGCGCCTGAAGTTTTCGTGCGACGTCGAGGATGCGCGCGGCCTCGTCACTGTCGGACAACTCCACGCCGGCGAGGAGGCCGAGCTCGGTCTCGTTCAGCACGAGGATGTCGATCAGCGCGAGCAATTCGCTCGACATGGTTTGTGCCGGAGCCGGATTGAGCAGCGTCGTGGCGCCAATGTCGCGAGCCCGCCGGAAGAACGCGGCGATCGTCGGCAGCGGGATCTCGAATTGGCTGACCGCGACGTCGCCCTTGGCCAGCGGGACGGCCGCGACGTCATCGACGCCGACAAGCGCATTGCTGCCGGGAATGACGACGATGGTGTTGTCGGCCTCCGCCACCGTGATGATGGCCGTGCCTGTGTGCGCCTCGGCCGTCTCTCGGATCGCGCCGAGATCGATGCCTTGCGCGCCGAGGAACGTCCTCAGCTCACCGCCGAACGAATCCTTGCCCAGCCGGCCGATCAGCGTGGTCCGCGCGCCAAGCCGCGACGCCGCCACCGCCTGGTTGGCGCCCTTGCCGCCCGGAAAATACAGCACCTGCTTGCCGGCGACGGTCTCGCCGACCCTGGGATGGCGATCGGCTGTCGCCACCACATCCATGTTGATGCTGCCGGCGACGAAGACGCGCCCCATGAGAGACCCCTGCGAGCGCTAGACCCTAACCTCGAACTCGTGCCTGACCTTGGCGATGTCGACAAGAGTCGGCAGGCCAGCTTCGTTGCCAAGACGCTGGATCTTGAAGGTCGAGGCTGCCCGGGCAAAATCGAAATGCTCGCGCCAGCTTTTGCCGGGATGGGCGAGATAGGAATAGACATAGGCGCCATGGAAGACGTCGCCGGCGCCGTTGGTGTCGATCACGCGCTCGCGCGGAATCGGCATCGCCGGCATCACCTGCACCGTTCCGGTCTCGTCGTACCAGAGCAGGCCCTTCTCGCCCATGGTGATGCCGCCGATCTTGCAGCCGCGGCTCTTGAGATAGTCCAGCATCTTTTCCGGCGTGAGATCCATCTGCTCGCACAGGCGCTCGGCGACGATCGCGACGTCGATGAATTCCAATAGCTCATGCGTGTTGGTGCGCAGGCCGCCACCGTCGAGCGAGGTCAAGATGCCGGCCTCGCGGCAGACTTTTGCGTAGTGGATCGCGGCATCGGGCTGATGGCCGTCGACATGCAGCGCGCGGCAGCCGCCGAGATTGAGCATCGGGAAGGGATGGATGTGGTCGTCGTCGCGGCAGCGGACGATGGCGCGCTTGCCGTCCTTGGGCATGATGAAGGACAGCGAGGACTGATTGACCTTCCGCCCATGGAGCGAAATCGCATATTTCGCGCACATGTCCATGAACATGCGGCCGAGCCAGTCATTGGCCGCGGTGGCGATCAGATCGGGCACGATGCCGAGCTTGGCGCAGCAGAACGCCGCGGTCACCGCATTGCCGCCGAAGGAAACCGCGTAGTCGGAGGCCACGTGCTTCTCGTCGCCGGTCGGCATGTGGTCGGTGATGAAGACGACGTCGATATAGGTCTGTCCGATGAAGAGAGCCTGCATTGCTTGTCCGTGATGCGCTTTGTGGTCCCGGCCGGCGTGCTTACTGTAACACCGGTTCCGTCGCGGGACCGCTGAAATTATTCGCAAAACCGCCGCTGGGAGTGCTTGAGGTCGGCATGCGGCCGGAATACGACCATCACCGGGCAATGCCAAGCCCGGACAAACGCCGTCTCTCGGTCCACGGTTCCGGGCCGCTCAACAGGGGGAAGCATGATCACCGGCCTCGATCACGTCGTCGCACTGGTCAGGGATATCGGTGCGGCCAAGGCGGCCTATAAGACGCTGCTCGGGCGCGCGCCGGCCTGGCAGAACTCGGGCGAGGGCGCTGACCGGGTGCTGTTCACTCTCGCGAACATGACGATCGAATTGATGGCGCCGAACGGCTTCAGCGTGGCCGCCGACCGCATGCGCGCGCTGCTCGACGACCAGGAAGGCGTGCTCGCCAGCCTGTGCTTTCGTGTCGCGGACATGAGAAAAATGCACCGGCGGCTGGAGCGGGTGGCGCTCAAGCCGGATCCGGTCGCCGAGGTCGAAAGCAGCGATGCGGAGAGCGGTGCGGTCCTGCACTGGAAGCGGACGCGCGCCGCCACGGAGCTCACGCGCGGCGTGCGCACGTTCTTCCTCGAACTGGCTGATGAGCGTCCGCTTTCACCGGCGACCGATATCGCGCCGATCGATGCGCTCGACCACGTCGTGATCACCACCGAGGACTCCGATCGCGCCGCCGCGCTCTATGGCGCGCGGCTCGGGCTCGATCTGGCGCTCGACCGCTCGCACCAGGATTGGGGCCAGCTGATGTTCTTCCGCTGCGGCGATCTCGTCGTCGAGGTGGTGCGCCGCCCCGTCGCGGGCGGCGATTCCCTGCATGACCGCCTGTGGGGCCTGAGCTGGCGGGTGACCGATATCGACGCCACGCGCGCCCGCCTGATCGCCGCCGGCCTCGACGTCAGCGAAGTGCGCAACGGCCGCAAGCCGGGCACGCGGGTGATGACGGTGCGGACCGGCACCTGCGGCATCCAGACGGTCCTGCTGGAGCGCTCGCCGAAGCCGGTGGATTGAAGTTCAGTCTCTCCCCCTCGTCATTGCGAGGAGCTCTTGCGACGAAGCAATCCAGACTGTCGCCGTGGTGGCAGTCTGGATTGCTTCGCTACGCTCGCAATGACGAAACTATGCGGCGGGCCGCGCGCGTGTTACATCCATCCTGACAGCACCCAGCGAGCAACCGGTTTGGCGAAGGCAAAGCGAACTCTGAAATGGCAGCGCGATCCCGAGGGGATGCGGCTGCGTATTCTCGAAGCCGCCAAGCAGGAGTTCTCGGCGCACGGGCTTGCCGGCGCGCGCGTCGACCGCATCGCGGCCAACGCCGGCGCCAACAAGCGGATGCTGTATTATCACGTCGGCAACAAGGACGAGCTCTATCTCGCGGTGCTCGAAGGCGCCTATGACAAGATCCGCAGCGAGGAGCGCGGGCTCGATCTCGAACATCTCGATCCGCCCGAGGCCATCCGCCGCCTGATCGAGTTCACCTGGAATTATTTCCTGCGCAATCCCGAATTCCTGTCGCTGCTCCAGACCGAGAATCTCGCGCGCGCAAAGCATCTCAAGAAATCGACCAAGGTCAAGTCGATGCACTCGCCCTTCGTCGAGATGATCGGCACCGTGGTGCGGCGCGGTGTGTCCGGCGGCGACTTCAAGGTCGCGGTCGATCCTGTCCAGCTCTACATCTCGATCGCGGGACTCTGCTTCTTCTATCTGTCGAACTCGGCGACGCTCAGCGTGATCTTCGGTCGCGATTTGCTGGCCAAGGACGCCAAGGACGAGCGGCTGGACCACATGGTCGGCCTCGTGCTGGCAGCGCTGACGGGGCAGTCGGCCGCACTGTTAGCTATGACGAAGGCGCCGAAGTCGCGCGCCGCGGTGGCGCAGACGGTTTAGCGGTGTAACTCGCTACAGCTCGATGGATTATCGGCGCTTCTCCGAACTCAGCCGTCATCGTCCGGCTTGACCGGACGATCCAGTACTCCGAGACGGTTGTGGTTGAGCCGACGGGCCGCGGCGTACTGGATTCCCCGCCTTCGCGGGGAATGACACCGAAGACGTGGCGCTGCCGACGCGTCCCTCAAGCCACCCGGAACCCGCCCAAAACGTCGCAGGAAAACCGCTGGACAGTATTTACCCAACGGGTTAATTTCTCGCCCAACGAACAAGACTGCCGGGAGCGAGACGTGGCTGAGCTGAAGCCGCAGAGTGCGGTGTCCAAGATGCTGAATGCGGCCTGGATTCGGCCGTTTTTGTTCCTGGTGTTCATCGTCGTGGCCTGGGATCTCGCCATCCGGCTGTTCAAGATTCCCGCCTACCAGATCCCGTCGCCGGGCGATGTCATTGCGGTGCTGCGCACCGATTGGCCGGAACTGTTGCGCCAGTCCTGGCCGACGACTTATGCCACCGTCTGCGGTTTCGCGCTCTCGGCGTTGTTTGGCATCCCCATCGCGATGCTGATCGCGGGCTCCAAGACCGTGGAGAGCTACGTCTATCCGCTGCTGGTGTTCTCGCAATCCGTGCCGAAGATCGCGATCGCGCCGCTGTTCGTGGTCTGGTTCGGCTTCGGCATCATTCCGAAAGTGATCTCGGCGTTCCTGCTCGGCTTCTTTCCGGTGGTGGTCTCCGCCGTGCAGGGCTTCAAATCGGTCGATCCAGATATGGTCGATCTCGCCCGCGCCGTGCAGGGCAGCCGCTTCCAGGTGTTTTGCGCGGTGAACCTGCCGCATGCGCTGCCCGCGATCTTCTCCGGCCTCAAAGTGTCGGTGACGCTCGCCGTGGTCGGCGCCGTCGTCGGCGAGTTCGTCGGCTCCAATTCCGGCATCGGCTATGTGATGCAGCGCTCGATCGGCACCTTCGACCTGCCCACGATGTTCGCAGCGCTCGTGATCCTCGCGCTGCTCGGCGTCATCCTGTTCTGGATCGTGGACCGGATCGAGAAGCTGGTCATTCCCTGGCATGTCAGCCAGCGCGAGGACGTGATTTTCGCCTCTTAACAGCAACCAAAGCAACGAACGGCCGCCAAAGGCCGGCGCAAACAACGATAAGGGAGAGTGACGATGAAGCGGTGGATAGGAGCTGTCTCGGCGGCGCTGATGGTGTTCGCGGCCATGCCGGCGCAAGCGGCCGACAAGGTCGTGCTGATGCTGAACTGGTACGTCTATGGCGAGCACGCGCCGTTCTATTACGGCAAGGCCAAGGGCATCTACGCCGCCGAAGGCATCGACCTCGAGATCCAGGAAGGCCGCGGCTCGGCGGCGACCACGCAGGCGGTGGCCGCCAAGACCGCCGATTTCGGCTATGTCGACGTGCCCACCATGATGCGTGCCGCGATCAAGGGTGCGCCGGTGGTCGCGACCGGGGTGCTGCTCCAGACCAGCCCGATGTCCGCGATGGGTTTCGCCGACAAGAACATCAGGAAGCCGGAGGATATCAAGGGCAAGACGGTCGCGATCACGCCGGCCGATTCCATGACCCAGATCTGGCCGTTGTTCCTGAAGAAGACCGGCCTGAAGGAAAGCGACTTCCAGACGGTTGCCGGCGACGGCCAGACCAAGCTCAACGCGGTCATCAACGGCCAGGCCGATCTCTTGCTCGGCTACGTCATGGACCAGTCCATGAAGATCAAGGACGCCACCGGCAAGGACGTCTATCCGATCAAGTTCGCCGACTACGGCATCAACATGGTCTCCTCGGGCATCATCGCCAACACTGATTATGTGAAGGCCAATGCCGATCTCGTCCGCCGCTTCATGTCGGCGACGACCAAGGCGGTCGAGGCCGCCGAGAAGGAGCCGAAGGCCGCGGCGCAGTCGATCCTCGATGCCAACCCAAAGGGCGGCAAGGTCGACACGCTGACGCAGGGTTTTGAGCTAACCATTCCGCTCTACCGGACTGCTGAGACCAAGAGCAAGCGGCCGTTCCAGGTCACCGACCAGAACATGACCGACAGCGTCAACCTGATGGTCGAATATGGCGGGCTCGATGCCAAGGCCAAGGAGAACCCGAAGGCGTTCTATACCAACGACTATCTGCCGAAGAGCGGTTCGTGAAACCCGCGACAGCCATGAGTGAAACCCTGCAACCGGCCGCGCATCTGAGACTGGTGAGCGACCGGGCTGCGGGCGACGCGTCGGGCATCAAACTGTCCGGCGTGTCGAAGATCTATCGGACGCGCGACGGCGATGTGCCGTCGTTGCGGCCGCTCGACTTTCACATCAACGACGGCGAGTTCTTCGTCGTGGTCGGCCCATCCGGCTGCGGCAAGTCCACGCTGCTCAAGCTGATCTCGGGACTGCTGCCGCCGACGACGGGCGAGATCCTGGTCGAGGGCGAGAAGGTGACGACGCCGCACGGCAATGTCGGCATCGTGTTCCAGAACGCGCTGCTGCTGCCATGGCGCAACATCCTGTCCAACGTGATGCTGCCGATCGACATGAAGCGGCTGCCGCGCCAGACATATCTCGACCGCGCCAAGGCGCTGTTGAAGCTGGTCGGGCTCGAAGGCTTCGAGAAGAAGCTGCCGTGGCAGCTCTCCGGGGGCATGCAGCAGCGCGCCTCGATCTGCCGCGCGCTGGTGCATGATCCCAGGATCATGCTGATGGACGAGCCGTTCGGCGCCCTCGACGCGTTGACGCGCGAGCGCATGAATGTCGAGCTGATGCGGATCCAGCGCGAGACCAGAAAGACGGTGCTGCTGATCACGCATTCGATCCCCGAGGCCGTGTTCCTCGCCGATCGCGTGCTGGTCATGACCGAGCGGCCCGGCGCGGTCGCCGCGATCTACGACGTCCCGCTGCCGCGCCCGCGCTCGCTCGACGTGATGGCCGACCCTGTGTTCACCGAACTCGTACAGCGCATACGCAAGCATTTCTTCTCGCAAGGTTCGCTGGACTAAAGCCATGGCGCCGCGTCTGAAGCTGCGAGATATCGCGTTCTTCGAACGTCCCGTGCAGTTCGCGCGGCCGTTCCGCTTTGGCGCGATCACGATCAACGCGACGCCGCAGCTGTTCGTGCGGGTCGAGATCGAGGTGGAGGGCCGGGGAAGCGCGGTCGGTGCCAGCGCCGAGCTGCTGGTGCCGAAATGGTTCGACAAGCGGCCGGAACTGTCGCCGGCGCAGACTGTCGATGATTTGCGCCGCGCGCTGGAGATCGCGCGGGGGCTTTATCTCGCGCGAACCGGGTTTTTGACGGCATTCGATCTGCATGCCTCGTGCATCGGTGCCCAGGTCGCGACATGTGCGAAAAAGAACATTCCGGCGCTTGCGGCGGCTTACGGCCCCGCCGAAATCGACAAAGCGATCCTCGATGCGCTGCTCCGCGCTGCCGAGACCAATTTTTTCGACGGCATGGCCGGCAACATCGCCGGCATCGACGCGCGGCTTTCGCCCGACCTGAAGGAGACGGATCTCACGACGTTTCTATCCGGCCGGAAGCCGCTGCCGCGTGTTGCCATCAGGCATACCGTCGGCCTCGACGACACCGTTGAAGGCGAGGGCGGGGTGGCCGATGCCCGCGAGAACTCCGGGGCAAGATACTTCAAGCTGAAGCTATCGGGGGACCCCGTCGCCGATGCAGCGCGGCTGGCGCGCATCGGCAAGGAGCTCGATGCGCTGGACCGTGACTACAACCTGACGCTCGATGCCAACGAGCAATATGCCGATCTCGCAGCCTTGCATGAACTCATCGGCCGGCTCGACCATGACACTGCGCTGCGATCGATTTCATCCAGGCTGCTCTATATCGAGCAGCCAATGCCGCGCGATGTTACGAGGCTGTCGCCGCTCGGCTCTCTCGCTGCGCGCGGTTTCATCATCGACGAAGCCGACGATTCCTACGATACGTTTCCTGCGGCACGGGCGCTTGGCTATCACGGCATCTCGTCGAAATCGTGCAAAGGGCTTTACAAGTCCATCGTCAACGCGACGCGCGCGGCGAAATGGAGCGTGGCCGGCGAAAGATTCTTCGTGACCGGCGAGGACCTGACCTGCCAGGCGGGCGTCGCCGTGCAGCAGGACCTTGCGCTCGGTGCCTTCATCGGCATCACCCATGCCGAACGTAACGGCCACCATTACGTCGATGGCTTCGGTGATACGCCCGCCGCGGAGGCCCAGGTTTGCGCCGTCGCGCATCCCGATCTCTACGCGGATGCCGGGCAGGGCATCCGCCTCTCTATTCACAACGGCGATCTCCTCACGGGATCGCTCAATGCAACGGGATTTGCGACGTCGGTCCATCCGGACTGGTCGGCGCTACGCCCGCTCGAACAGCCCAAATCACTGCAGGAGCAATCGGCATGACCACCCAACGCCTCGGCCTCATCATGAACGGCGTTACCGGCCGCATGGGCCTCAACCAGCATCTGATCCGCTCGATCGTCGCGATCCGCGAGCAGGGCGGCGTCCGCTTGAAGAACGGCGACCGCGTGATGCCGGACCCGATCCTGGTCGGCCGCAGCGCCGAGAAGGTCGAGGCCCTTGCCAAGCGCTACAACGTCACGCGCTGGACCACCGATCTCGATGCCGCCCTCGCCGACAAGAACGACACCATGTTCTTCGATGCCGCGACCACACAGGCACGGCCGGGCCTTCTGACCCAGGCCATCAATGCCGGCAAGCACGTTTATTGCGAGAAGCCGATCGCGACGAACTTCGAGGCGGCGCTCGAGGTCGTCAAGCTCGCCAATTCCAAGGGCATCAAGCACGGCACGGTGCAGGACAAGCTGTTCCTGCCCGGCCTGAAGAAGATCGCCTTCCTGCGCGACTCCGGCTTCTTCGGCCGTATTCTCTCGGTGCGCGGCGAGTTCGGCTATTGGGTGTTCGAAGGCGGCTGGCAGGAGGCGCAGCGGCCGTCATGGAATTACCGCGACGAGGATGGCGGCGGCATCATCCTCGACATGGTTTGCCACTGGCGCTACGTGCTCGACAATCTCTTTGGCGAGGTCGAGAGCGTGAGCTGCATCGGCAACACCGACATCCCCGAGCGTTTCGACGAGCAGGGCAAGAAGTACAAGGCGACCGCCGACGACTCCGCCTATGCCACGTTCCAGCTCAAGGGCGGCGCCATCGCCCACATCAACATGTCCTGGGTGACGCGCGTCTATCGCGACGATCTCGTCACCTTCCAGGTCGACGGCACGCTGGGCTCGGCCGTCGCCGGCCTTTCCGACTGCATGATCCAGGCGCGGCAGGCGACGCCCCGGCCGGTATGGAATCCCGACGAAAAGCGGCTGCACGATTTCTACGGCGACTGGCAGAAGCTGCCTGACAACGTCACCTACGACAACGGCTTCAAGGAGCAGTGGGAGATGTTCATCCGCCACGTCTACGAGGATGCGCCCTACAAGTTCACGCTGCTCGAAGGCGTCAAGGGCGTGCAGCTCGCCGAATGCGCGCTGAAGAGCTGGAAGGAGCGGCGTTGGATCGACGTCGCGCCGATTAAGGTCTGAGGAGGGAATAATGAACAAGCCCGTCCAGCCCAAGCCCGTTCCGTCAACGTCGTCCCTGTCGCTCAAGCTGCCGAAAGCCGATCGCTCGATCGAGACCTACCGGCTCGCGGCCTCGCGAACGTTTCCGGCAAAGCTCGAGGGGCCGCTGAGCCGCATCGCGTTCTCGGCCGTCCATACCGTGACCGATCCCTTTGCCGACAACGACCCGTGGCTCTCCGCCGCTGTCGACTGGGACAAGACTATCGCCTTCCGCGAGCACGTCTGGGACCTCGGGCTTGGCGTTGCGGAAGCCATGGACACCGCGCAACGCGGCATGGGGCTGGACTGGCCGACCTCGCTGGAGCTGATCACGCGCTCGGTGTCTGCCGCCAAGCGTCGCAACGCGCTGGTGTTTTCCGGAGCGGGCACCGACCATCTCGCGGTGGAGGACGCCAGAAATATGGACGACGTGATCCGCGCCTATGAGGAGCAGACATCGGCGGTCGAGAAGGTCGGCGGCCGCATCATCTTGATGGCGTCGCGCGCGCTGGCGAAGCTTGGCCGTAATGCCGACGATTACGCAAAGGTCTATGATCGCGTGCTGTCGCAGGTTCGCGAGCCCGTGATCATCCACTGGCTCGGCGACATGTTCGATCCGGCGCTGACGGGATATTGGGGCACCAACGATCTCGACAAGGCGATGGATATTGCGGTCGCCATCATCAACGGCAACGCCGCCAAGGTCGACGGTGTCAAGGTATCGCTGCTCGACAAGCAGCGCGAGATCGACATGCGCCGTCGTCTCGACAAGCGCATCAAGATGTATACGGGCGACGATTTCAATTATGCGGAGCTGATCGCCGGCGACGTCGAAGGCTTTTCGCACGCGCTGCTCGGCATTTTTGACGCGATCGCGCCGGCGGCGTCCTACGCCTTGTCGCGCCTGGCAGCGGGTGACGAAGCCGGCTTCCACGACGTGCTGGGGCCGACAGTGCCGCTGTCGCGGCACATCTTCAAGGCGCCGACGCGGTTCTACAAGACCGGCGTGGTTTTCATGGCCTATCTCAACGGCCACCAGGACCACTTCACCATGGTCGGCGGGCAGGAGAGCACGCGCTCGACGCTGCATCTGGCCGAACTGTTCCGGCTGGCCGACAAGGCCGGACTGCTCGCCGATCCGGAGCTGGCGACGCGGCGGATGCAGGCGGTGCTCTCAACGCACGGAATCGAATCCTGATGCGTGATTTCTCGTCCGACCATCGTTGGCTGTCGCTCAACACGGCGACAATCCGCAAGCAGGGTGACCTCGTCGAGATCATCGAGGCCTGTGCAAGGCACGGCATCCGCGCCATCGATCCCTGGCGCGATCAGGTCGCCGCCGTCGGTCTCGACCGCGCCGCGCGCGCGGTGCGCGATGCCGGTCTCGACCTGTCGGGCTATTGCCGTGGCGGTCTGTTCACCTCCGACGCATCGCGGCGCGGCGACGTGCGCGACGACAACCGGCGCTGCGTCGACGAAGCCAAGGCGCTGGGAGCCCCCTGCATCGTGCTCGTTGTCGGCGGCCTGCCGCAATATTCGCGGCCGGGCAGCGAGGCGTCGAAGGACATTGCCGGCGCGCGGACGCAGGTCGAGGAGGCGCTCGCCGATATGCTCGATTACGCCAAACAGGCCAAGCTGCCGCTGGCGATCGAGCCGCTGCATCCGGCCTATGCGGCGGACCGCGCCTGCGTCAACACGACGAAGCAGGCCCTCGACATCTGCGACCGGCTCGATCCCGATCGCAGCGGCATGCTGGGCGTCGCGCTCGACGTCTATCACATCTGGTGGGATCCGGAGCTGATGGGGCAGATCGCCCGCGCCGGCCAAGATCGCCTGCTCGCCTTCCATGTCTGCGACTGGCTGGTGCCGACCAGGGACATTCTCAACGACCGCGGGATGATGGGCGACGGCGTGATCGACATCAAATCGGTGCGCGCAGCGGTCGAAGCGCAGGGCTTTGCCGGCTATTCGGAGATCGAAATCTTCTCCAACGACTGGTGGGGTAAACCGTTGGACGAGGTGCTGCAAACCTGCATCGCGCGGCACAAGACGGTGGTTTAGGCCTTCCGGCAATTGTTGCGCGCGGCGGCGCCGATGGCCTGGGATGTCAAATGGTTGCGCGGAATCGCTGGCCCATCCCGCGCCGGTAACCTTCTACTGTGCATGGGGTTGTTTTCGCGATTTTTTGTTTTGATGCCTCAGCCGATCGCGCAGGGCACGCTCAAAAAGCCGCGGAACCGCACCCGTCCGCCCCTGACCGGCTGTCCGCTCACGGCATAGTTCGGGAAGCGCGCCAAGAAGCGCGAGACCGCGATGGCGCCTTCCAATCGTGCCAGCGCCATGCCGGCGCATTGATGCGCGCCGGTGGCGAAGGCGAGATGCCGGTTCGGCGTGCGCGCGATGTCGAATCTCTCCGGGTCCGGAAACTGTGCGGGGTCACGGTTGGCAGCGCCGATACAGAGCGTGATGGATGTGCCGGCTTCGAGCATGACGCCGCCGAGTTCGACCCGCTCCGTGGTCATGCGGTTGCCGAGCTGGTTCGAGCTCTCGTAGCGCAGCATCTCTTCGACCGCAGTCTTGATCAGCTCAGGATTGTCGATCAGCCGCCGCTTCTGATCCGGGTTCCGGTCGAGCGCCACGAGGCCGTTGCCGATCAGGTTGGTGGTGGTCTCGTGGCCGGCATTGAGCAGGAAGATGCAGTTGTGCAGCAGCTCCTTCTCGGTCAGCCGCTCGCCGTTGTCTTCACCCTGTATCAGGCGCGTCAGCACGTCGCGCTCGGGGGTGCCGGGCCTTTCGCGCCGGCGCGCGACCAGCGTTCGGAGGTAGGCGAGGAAGTCCGTCACCGCCTTGTTGCCGCGGGCAGCCACTTCAGGCGACACCACCGGTTCGAGGGCGCCCAGGATCGCCAGCGACCAGTCGCGCAGCGGCGCGCGCTCGTCATGGGGCACGTCAAGCAGATTGCCGATCACCTCGATCGGGATCGAGGCGGCGAAGTCCTCGATCAGCTCGCAATCACCTTTGGCGGCAATGGCGTCAAGCAAGCCGTCGACCAGCTTGATGATGTCAGGCTCCATCCCCGCGATCGCGCGCGGCGACAGCGCGCCCATGATCAGACGCCGCACGCGGGTATGCGCCGGCGGATCGTTGAAGACGAGGCTCGTGGTGTGGTGCTCGTAGAGCGGGGTGTCGCCGTATTTCGGCGCGAACTCGCGCTTCTTGTCCGAGCTGAACGATTTTGTGTTCTTGTAGGTCGTAACGAGGTCGTCATAGCGGGTCAGGAACACGGTGCCGTTGCGCAGGCGCTTGACCGGCTCGTTCTCCCGCAGTGCACGATAGGTCGGGTAGGGATTGTGGTAGAATTCCGCCGTCAGCTGTTCCAGATCGAAACTGGCCGCCAGTTCATTCGCACTTGCGTTCATGCCGCCATACTCGCCGGTTGAGTCCGATATGCTGTATTCGCTCTTTTGAGCGGCTCGGTTCACCGTCTACAGTCGAGCCGCGATTTGCAAGCCGACCGGACAGGAAAATGCACGCCCGCGCTGACGCTGCCGACACGGCCGCCGAGTCCAGCACTCATTGGCCCGACGATATTTTCGCGACCTTGCAACGCTTCGACGTTCGGCAGGTGCCCTACGTGCCCGACGCCGGCCATTCAAAGCTGATCCAGCGCGTGCTGGCATCGTCCACGATGCGCGGCATTCCGCTCACGACGGAGGAGGAGGGCGTGGCGCTTCTCGCCGGCGCCTGGACGGGGGGCCAGCGCGGCGTGCTGTTGATGCAGTCGAGCGGGGTCGGCAATTGCATTAACATGCTCTCGCTGATCCCGATCCTGCGCTTTCCCTTCCTCACGCTGGTGACGATGCGTGGCGAGTGGGGCGAGTTCAATCCATGGCAGGTGCCGATGGGATCGACCACGCAGGGCGTGTTCGAGCTCTCGGGTGTCAAGGTGCTGCGGGCGTCTAACGCAGCCGAGGTGCCGGCCGTGTTAGAGGCGGCGGCCGCGCAGGCCTATAACGCGCTCACACCCACCGCCGTCCTGCTGTCGCAGCGCCTGATCGGCGCCAAGGTTTTCACCAAATGAGCAAGGCCAATCTCCTCGACCGCCGTCAGGTGGTGTCCACGCTTCTCGCGGACCGCAAGGACGTGGTTGCGATCGGCGGCCTCGGCGCCTCCACCAACGACATGTGCGCGGCCGGCGATCATGCGCGCAATTTCTACCTCTGGGGCGGCATGGGCGGGGCGGCGATGATCGGGTTGGGCCTCGCTCTGGCGCAGCCAAAATTGCCGGTGCTGGTCATCACCGGCGACGGCGAGATGCTGATGGGCATGGGCAGCCTTGCCACTATCGGTCTGCAAAAGCCGTCCAATCTCTCGATCGCGGTGCTCGACAACGAGGCCTATGGTGAGACCGGCGGTCAGACCAGCCACACTTCCGTGGCCGCCGACCTCGTCGGCATCGCCAGAGCCTGCGGCATCGGAGACAGCCGGTCTGTGACGACCATGGCCGAGGTCGAGGCCTTCGCCAAATCCGTCCACGACGTCACGGCCGGGCCGCGCTTTGCCAATGTGAAGATCGACAGCGCCAATCTGGAGCGCATTTTGCCCAGCCGGGATGGGACTTACATTCTCAACCGGATCCGCGGCGACCTCGGCTTCCGCCCGATTTAGAACTTGGGATACCTCTAAGAGACGATTCTTGTAGGTTGCATCGCACCATTCGGCTTGACTTTTGCGTGGGTGAGTGCTTACTCACTAGCATGAGCTCATTGCGTATGACGAGCGACCTGAGGCGTCAATTGATCCTCGGCGCCGCAAAGCGTTGCTTTGCCCGACACGGCTATACCGGCACCACGACCAAGAGCGTGGCGGCCGCCGCTGCCATTTCCGAAGCGCTGCTGTTCAAGCATTTCCCGTCCAAGGCCGCGCTTTACGCCGAAATTCTCAGCGATGAATGCGAGGCGGACCCGGCGCTCATGGAGCTGCTCGAACGTGAGCCGTCGACCGCTACGTTGGTCGAAGTGATCCGCGGCATGGTCGGGCATTTCATGCACATCGCCGATGGCCCCGACCAGGAAGAGGCCCAGCGCCTGCGACTGATGACCACGAGTCATTTGGAGGATGGCGAATTTGCCCGGTTGCTATATGCCAAGATCGAGGCGCTGATCGGGGCGGCCTTCGTCGCCTCGCTCGAGCGTGCGGTTGCCGCGGGGGACGCGCGGCCATACAACGGCGAACCGCTCAACCTGTTCTGGTTTGCGCATCACACCGTGATGACGGCTGCGCTGACCAGGCTGCCGGCCACGCCGTGTCTCGCTTACGGCAAGGCGAACGACCTCGAGCGGCAGCTCTGTGAGTTTCTCCTGAGGGGTATCGGACTTAACGACGCCGCAATTGTTTCGCATTTGGGCCGCGATCAGGCCAGTTGTGCGGGCAAGACGGCGATTGCAGAAAGTGCATGACATGAACATCGTGACCGAACACAAGATTTCGGGCGAACCGATCGACAACAAGGCTCCCAAGCGTCCGGTCCGGCCGGTGCTCTGGTTCATCGTCGTCGGCACGCTTCTGGCCGTGCTCGTCGGTGGCCTCGTCTGGTTCAATTATTTCCGCGGCCAGATGATCAAGCAGTTCTTCGCCAACAACAAGCCGCCGCCGGTCGCGGTCAGCGCCGCCGAGGCGAAGTCCGAGGTGGTGCCGAACCTGTTGACCGCCGTCGGTGGTCTCGCCGCCGTGCACCAGGTCGACGTCAGCGCCGACGTCAACGGCCGTGTCACCGAGATCAAGTTCGAGCCGGGCACGCATGTCGAGGCCGGCACACCGCTCGTGCAGATGTTCGACGCGCCGGAGCAGGGCGACCTCGCCAATTACAAGGCGCAGGCCACCGTCGCACAGCTGTCGCTCGATCGCGCCAAGCAACTGGCGTCGCGCCAGTTCGGGCCGCAGGCAACCGTCGACACCGCGCAGGCCGCGTACGATCAGGCGCAGGCGGGTATCGCCAAGACCGAAGCGTTGATCTCGCAGAAGCTGGTCCGCGCGCCGTTTTCCGGCGATCTCGGCGTCCGCAAGGTCGAGGTCGGCCAGTATCTGACCGCCGGCACGGCCATCGTTTCGCTGACGGATCTGTCGGAGCTGTGGGCCAACTTCACGGTGACGGAAAAGGACTCGGGCAGCCTCAAGGTCGGTCAACCGGTCCGGCTGAAGGTCGACGCCTATCCCGGCCGCACCTTCGACGCCAAAATCACCACGATCGAGCCGCAGATCTCGACCGACACCCGTAACATCCGCGTGCAGGCGACCATCGCTAATCCGGAGAAGATCCTGAAGCCCGGCATGTTCGTGACCACCACGGTGGTGCTGCCGGACAAGCCGGCCGTAGTCACCGTGCCGGAGACGGCGGTCGACTACACGCTGTACGGCGACTCGGTGTTCGTGATCACCGAGAAGAAGGAAGCCGACGGCAAGACCAGCCTGAGCGCGGTGCGCACTTTCGTGCAGACCGGCAACCGGGTCGAAGGCCGCGTCGAAATCGTCAAGGGCGTGAAGCCGGGCGACAAGGTCGTCGCCGTCGGCCAGCTCAAGCTGCAATCGGGCGCGGCGGTGTCGATTTCGACCGACCCGGCTCCGCAGATCCCGGCGCAGCCGCCGCGCTACTGACATCGTACACGTTGCAGCATGATCCGGCACGGCCGGGTCACGCGCTTTGCAAGTCAAAGAAATCGAGATCGCCGCGATGCGCTTTACTGATATTTTCATCAAACGCCCGGTCCTGTCGGTCGTCGTCAGCCTGCTGATCCTGCTGATCGGCCTGCGCGCGGCGACGACGCTGCCGATCCGGCAATATCCGAAGCTGTCGAACACGGTCATCAACATCACGACCGTCTATCCGGGCGCGTCCGCGGACCTGATCCAGGGCTTCATCACCACGCCGATCGAGCAGGCGGTCGCCTCCGCCGAAGGTGTCGATTACATCACCTCGTCCTCGGTGCTCGGCACCTCGACGATCCAGGTCTACATCAAGCTGAACTTCGATCCGAACCAGGCGCTGACCGAGGTTCTGGCCAAGACGAACTCGGTCAAATACCTGATTCCGAAGGAATCCAACGATCCCATCGTCACCAAGACCACGGGCCAGACCACGGCCGTGATGTATCTCGGATTCTCGTCCGAAGAGCTGTCGGGCTCGGCGATCTCCGACTACCTGACGCGCGTTGTGCAACCGGTGCTGTCGACCGTCGACGGCGTCGCCTCCGCCGACATTCTCGGCGGCCAGACCTTTGCGATGCGGCTGTGGCTTGATCCTCTCAAGATGGCCGGCCGCAACGTGTCGCCTGCGGATGTCGCGACCGCGATCACTGCCAACAACTTCCAGTCAGCGGCGGGGCAGACCAAGGGTTATCTCATCGTCTCGAACGTATCGACGAATACGGGCCTGACCGACGTCAACCAGTTCAAGAAGATGATCGTCAAGGCCAAGGACGGCGGCTTCGTGCGGATGGAGGACATCGCCACCGTCGAACTTGCGGCCCAAAGCACGGACGCGAGCGTCGCCTTCAACGGCGAGCACGCCATCTTCATCGGTGTGCAGGCGACGCCGCAGGGCAACCCGCTGACGCTGGTCAAGGGCGTGCGGGCGCTATTCCCCGAGCTGGAGCGCAATCTGCCACCGTCGATGAAGATGAAGGTCGCCTACGATTCGACCAAGTTCATCCAATCCTCGATCGACGAGGTCGAGAAGACACTGGGTGAAGCCGTGATCATCGTGATCGTGGTGATCTTCCTGTTCCTGGCGTCGTTCCGTTCGGTCATCATTCCCGTTGTCACCATCCCGTTGTCGATGATCGGCGTCTGCACGCTGATGCTGGCGCTGGGCTTCAGCTTCAACCTGTTGACCCTGCTCGCGATGGTGCTGGCGATCGGCCTCGTGGTCGACGACGCCATCGTCGTGGTGGAAAACATCCATCGTCATCTGGAGGAAGGGAAAACGCCGGTCCAGGCGTCGCTGGAAGGCGCGCGCGAAATCGTGGGTCCCGTCGTCTCGATGACCATCACGCTCGCAGCCGTGTACGCGCCGATCGGTTTCCTCGGCGGTCTGACCGGCTCGCTGTTCCGCGAATTCGCCTTCACACTTGCGGGCTCGGTGATCGTGTCCGGCGTGATCGCGCTGACGCTCTCGCCGATGATGTGCTCGGTGCTGCTGAAGAACACGGAAGAGGGGCGCTTCGCCAAGTTCGTCAACAAGGTGTTTGGCGCGCTGACGCGGTGGTACGGGCGCAGGCTCGACCGCTCGCTCGACTACAAGGCCATCACCGGCCTGTTTGCGGTGACCATCCTCGGGCTCGTCGGCTTCCTTTACATGCACACGTCGAAGGAGCTGGCGCCTGAGGAAGACCAGGGTATCGTGTTCGCGGTGACCAAGGCGCCGAAATACGCCAATATCGACTACGTCGATTTTTACGGCGAGAAGCTCGACAAGGAATTCCAGAAATTCCCCGAGACCGATCTGCGCTTCGTGCTGAACGGCATCAACGGCCCGCAGGGCGGTATCGCCGGCATGCTGCTCAAGCCCTGGGAGGAGCGCAAGCGCTCGTCGATCCAGCTGAAGTCGCTGGTGCAGGCCGAGCTTTCCAAGATCGAGGGCGTGCAGGCGTTCGCTTTCAACCTGCCGCCGCTGCCGGGCGGTCCGGGCGGCCTCCCGGTGCAGATGGTGATCAACTCCACCGCCAGCTTCCAGACTGTCTACGAACAGATGGAGAAGCTGAAGGCCGCCGCCCGCAAGAGCGGAATGTTCATCGTCTCCGACAGTGATCTTGCCTACAACCAGCCGAACGTGAAGGTGACGATCAACCGCACCAAGGCGCAGGATCTCGGCGTCAACATGCAGAACCTCGGCAGCACGCTCGCGGTGCTGCTCGGCGGCAACTACATCAACCGCTTCAACCTCGAGGGCCGTTCCTATCAAGTTATCCCGCAGGTGCCGCGCGGCCAGCGGCTCTCGCCGGAATCGCTCGCCGGCTACTACGTGACCACCAATACCGGCCAGCAGCTTCCGCTCTCGACGGTTGTGTCGATCGAGACCAAGACCGAGCCGAATTCGCTGACACATTACAATCAGCTCAATTCAGCGACCTTCTCGGCCGTGCCGATGCCCGGCGTGACCGTCGGTGCGGCGGTCGACTTCCTCGAGAGCGAGGCCAAAAACCTGCCGCAAGGCTTCAGCCATGCTTATCTGGCTGACAGCAGACAGTATGTGCAGGAAGGCAACCAGCTCGCGATCACCTTCGGCTTCGCGCTGATCATCATCTTCCTGGTGCTGGCGGCGCAGTTCGAGAGCTTGCGCGATCCGCTGGTCATCATGATCTCGGTGCCAATGGCGATCGTTGGCGCACTGATCCCGCTGTTCTTCGGCGTGGCGACCATGAACATCTACACCCAGGTCGGCCTGCTGACCTTGGTGGGCCTGATCACCAAGCACGGCATCCTGATGGTGGAGTTCGCCAACGAGCTCCAGATCAACGAGCGGCTCGATCGCCGCTCCGCCATCGAAATGTCGGCCCGTATTCGTCTGCGGCCGATCCTCATGACCACGGCCGCGATGGTGACGGGCCTGATCCCGCTCCTGACCGCGACCGGCGCAGGGGCCGCCAGCCGCTTCTCGATCGGTCTGGTGGTCGTGGCCGGCATGTCGATCGGCACGTTGTTCACGCTGTTCGTGTTGCCGGCGGTCTACGTGGTGCTGGCGACCGACCATCGCGCGGCGGCCGATTCCGAGCGGAACAAGCAGGTCAACGACCTCGACCTCAACGCCAAGGCGCTGCGGCCGACCTGAGGCCACCGATAAAGCGAACCCGAGGGCGGCAGCGGCCAATCCGCTGCCGCCCTTTTCTATTTGCCTCGGGGGCCCGGCTGCCATCAGGCTTTCCCGCGCTCGCGAGAGACAAGGTCCGGTCTTCTTGCTAGGTTCAGCGGGATGAGCCTTCCCCTCCATCCCGACACCCCGCAAGCACGGACGCTGCCGAGCGCCGCGGGGGATGGCGTCGCGTCCGGTACGATGCCGGGGCAGGGGATCAGGACGCGGCTGTTCGCCAAATATGTCGCGTTGTTCGTGGCCGTCGTCGCGATCGCGCTGCTGGCCAACGGCCTGTTCGAGGTCGTCTTTTATTATGGCGAGCACAAGGCCGCGCTGATCCGGGTTCAGCATGAACAGGCCGAGGCGGCCGCTGCCAAGATCGGTCAGTTCGTCAAGGAGATCGAGAGCCAGCTCGGCTGGACCACGCAGCTGCCCTGGTCGGTGGGGTCGCTCGAGCAGCGCCGCTTCGATGCGCTGCGGCTGCTGCGCCAGGTCCCTGCGGTCACCGAGCTCGCGCAGGTCGATGCGACCGGCAAGGAGCGGCTGCGGGTCTCGCGGCTTGCCATGGACGCGACCGACAGCGGGATCGACCTGTCGGAGGATCCGAAGTTTACCGAGGCGGTCGCGCACAAGGTCTATTACGGTCCGGTCTATTTCCGCAGGGAGTCCGAGCCGTATATGACCCTGGCGCAGGCTGGGTCGCGCAAGGATGCCGGCGTCACTATCGCGGAGGTCAATCTCAAGCTGATCTGGGACGTCGTGTCCCAGATCAAGGTCGGCGAGCACGGACACGCCTACGTGGTGGGTCCGGAGGGACGCCTGATCGCGCACCCCGATATCAGCCTGGTCCTGCGCAACACCGACATGTCTGGTCTCACCCAGGTGCGCGCCGCGCTTGCCGGAGGCAGCGCCGCGTTCGACCCGCTTTCCGAAGCGCGCAATCTCCAGGGACAGACGGTGCTGACCGCGTCGGCCCCGATCGCGCCGCTGCACTGGACCATGTTCGTCGAGCTCCCGGTCGAGGAGGCCTATGCGACGCTCTATGCCGCGTTGGAACGGCTTGCATTCGTGCTGCTCGCGGCGTCGATCTTCGCGGTGCTTGCCGGGATATTCCTCGCGCGCCGCATGGTCGGGCCGATCCAGGCGCTGCGCAGCGGTGCCGAGCGCATCGGCAGTGGCGATTTCTCCCAGCGCATCTCGATCCGAACCGGAGACGAACTGGAGGGGCTCGCGGACCAGTTCAATGACATGGGCGAGCGCCTGCAGGAATCCTATGCGGACCTGGAGAAGAAGGTCGAGGTGAGAACCGCCGAGTTGACCGAGTCGCTCGAGCAGCAGACGGCGACGTCGGAAGTGTTGCAGGTCATCAGTTCGTCTCCGGGCGAACTCGCACCGGTGTTCCACAAGATGCTCGAGAATGCCACACGAGTCTGTGGCGCGAGTTTCGGCGTCATGAATTTGTGGGATGGAGAGAATTTCACAATTGCTGCGGACTACAATGTGCCGCCTGCGTTCGCGGCTTCGCGGAAAGATATGGCGATCCGTCCCCATCCGGAGAGCGCGCTTGCCGTGGTCGTCAGAACACGTCAAGTCGTCCACGTTCACGATGTGCAACAAACTCCGGCCTATCTTGCCGGAGGTCCGACCATTCGTGGAATCTCAGACGTCGCCGGCGCCCGTACGATCGTAATCGTGCCCATGATGAGGGAAAGCGAGCTGATCGGAACCGTCGCGGTTTATCGCAAGGAGGTCCGG
>NZ_JADPJF010000148.1:190817-195867 GCF_023073295.1 Bradyrhizobium sp. 23
CCGTTCACCGACAAGCAAATCGCGTTGGTTGAGAACTTCACGAAGCAAGCCGTCATCGCCATCGAGAATACGCGACTGCTGAACGAATTGCGCAAGCGCACGACGGAGCTGTCGCAATCCCTCGACGATCTTCGCACCGCGCAGGACCGCCTGGTCCAGACCGAGAAGCTCGCGTCCCTCGGCCAGCTCACGGCGGGAATCGCGCACGAGATCAAGAACCCACTCAATTTCGTCAACAATTTCTCGGCGGTGTCGACCGAGTTGATCGACGAGCTCAACGAGGCGCTGCAGGCGGCCTCGCTCGACGGCAAGACGAAGGCGGAGGTCGACGAGCTGACTGGCATGCTCAGGAGCAACCTCGAAAAGGTGGTGCAGCACGGCAAGCGCGCCGATTCCATCGTCAGGAACATGCTCCTGCATTCGCGCGAGGGCTCCGGCGAGCGCCGTCCGGCGGACATCAATGCCATCGTCGAGGAAAGCCTCAACCTCGCCTATCACGGCGCGCGAGCCGAGAAGCCTGGCTTCAACGTCACGATAGAGCGCGGCTTCGACCCCGCCGCAGGCATGGTCGATATCTATCCGCAGGAAATTACGCGAGTCGTCCTCAATCTGATCTCGAATGGCTTCTACGCCACTGCCCAGCGCAAGGAGAGCGCCGCAGACGCCTTCGAGCCCACCCTGCGCGCAGCAACCAGAACGCTCGGCGACAGGGTCGAAATCCGCATTCGCGACAACGGCACCGGGATCCCGTCCGAGGTGAAGGAGAAGATGTTCAATCCCTTCTTCACCACCAAGCCGGCCGGCGAGGGCACCGGGCTCGGCCTTTCCATGAGCCATGACATCGTGGTGAAACAGCACGGCGGCACGATCGACGTGAACACCGCACCAGGCGTATTCACCGAATTCATCATCACCCTGCCGCGCGTAATGGCGGCGGACGGCACTTCCGGAGGCAAGACTTGAACGTTTACATCCTGGTCGTCGATGACGAGCCCGACGTCGAGGCGCTGTTCCGGCAGCAGTTTCGGCGCGATTTGCGCGCCGGCCGCTTCCAGATGGAATTCGCGTCGTCGGCACCCGATGCGCTGAAGCTCGCCGCCGAGGTGCGCGATCCCTCGTTGATCCTGATTTTGTCCGACATCAACATGCCCGGCATGAGCGGGCTCGACATGCTGCCGAAGGTGCGTCTTGCGCATCCGGACGTTCCCGTCATCATGATCACCGCCTATGGCGACGCCGAGACGCGCCGGAAGGCGATCGAGCGCGGCGCGGTCGCACTCCTCACCAAGCCGATCGATTTCGCGCTGCTGCGGCAGGAAATCGACACAAGGCTCGAGAAAGCCGCATGACCGCGACCATCCTCTTCGTCGACGACGAGCCGGATCTCGAGGCGTTGGTCCTGCAAAAATTCCGCAAGCAGATTCGCGATGGGTCGGTGACCATCATGTTCGCGCGAGACGGCGTCGAGGCGTTGCAATCGCTCGAGCAGAATCCGCATGTCGACATGGTGGTCTCCGACATCAACATGCCAAGGATGGATGGGTTGTCGCTGCTGGCGAAGCTCCAGGAAGCGGACGACAAGAAGTCCACCATCATCTTGTCGGCCTATGGCGATATGAGCAACATTCGCACTGCGATGAACCGCGGCGCGTTCGACTTTCTGACCAAACCGATCGATTTCGCCGACCTGGAGATGACGATCGAGAAGACCATCCGCCATATCGAGATGCTGCGGGAGGTGCGGCGCCGCCAGACGGAAGCCGAGCGCGCTCACGCCGCGCTCTCGCGTCATTTCTCGCCCGAGCTCGCCAAGCGTCTGGCGGCCGGCGGTGAGAGCGAGGGAATCGAAGTGCAGTGGCGCGATATCGCGACCATCTTCACGGATATAACGGGCTTCACCTCGCTGGTCGAGAGTGCGCCGCCGGAGACGCTGGGCGCGCTTCTCAACGAATATGTCGGCGGCATGACCGAAATCGTCTTCACGCATGAGGGGACGGTTGCCAAGATCATCGGCGATGCAATCCAGGTGCTCTTCAATGCGCCCGGAGATCAGCCCGATTATGCGACGCGTGCGGTTGCCTGCGCGCACGAGCTCGACGCCTGGGCGGAGGATTTTTCCGCGCGCTGGAAGCCGAGAGGGGTGAATTTCGGCACCACCCGCATCGGCATTCACGCCGGGCCGGCACTGGTCGGAAATTTCGGCGGCAACCGGTTTTTCGACTACACCGCGTATGGCGACTCCATCAACATCGCGGCGCGACTGGAAGCCGCGAACAAGCATCTGGGCACGCGGATTTGCGTCAGTGCCGGCATCGCCGAGGCGGCTGAGAATTTTCGAGGTCGTCCCGTCGGGGAGCTAATGCTGCGCGGACGCAGCGAAGCGTTGCGCGCGTTCGAGCCGCTGACGCCGGCCCAATTCGCTGCGCCGGACACGGCGCTGTATTCCGAAGCTTTTGCCAAGATGGAAGCCGGGGATGCCGCCGCCATGCCGGCTTTCGCGGCGCTGGTCGGCATGCATGCCGGCGATTCCCTGGCCGGCTTTCACCTGAAGCGCCTGCTTAACGGCGACAAGGGCATTCGCATGCAACTGGAATAGGAGTCCGACATGATTGGTGAATTCTCCGCCGGCAACTATCGTTTCATTCCGTCCGTATTCCAGTATTCGGCCGGTGCGGCCGCGGACGACGGCTATGAGATCGAGCGCGTCCGCTTCGACCGGCTGGTGCCGCTCGCCGAAGGCTTTGCGCTTGCCGCGAAGCATATCCAGGAGGCGGGGCGGCCGCTGACGGCCTTCTGCGCTTGCGAACTGCGGTCGCCCGCGGCCTTCAGCGAAGAAGGTTTTCGCGCGTTCAACCTGCACTATGTGAAGACGTTGTCCGAATGGGGCATCTTCGACGGCACCACCAATCCGGTGGCGCGCAGCAATGTCTGTCCAGAGATCGATCCACCGGCCGAGCCGTCGTTCTACGCGTTCTCCTTCACGCGGCCGACAAGCTCGAAGACGCCGAGCTTCGTGATTTCCGGCGGCGCCGAGGCGCGCGAGGGCGGCGGGACCTATGTCGAGCGCACCGTGCGCTACCGCGACCTCAGCCCGGAAGGCCTTCGCGAGAAGGTGCGCTTCACGACGACGTCCCAGATGGAGAACAGGATGACGGCCTTCGGCTTCGGCTGGAAGGACACGACCGGCGTGCAGGCCTATTCCGTGCACGACTTCCACCACGCGCTGGTCGACGAACTCGTCCGCCGCGGGGCGTTGCGGTCCGGCCTGACTTGGCACTATGCCCGGCCGCCGGTGGTCGATCTCGAATACGAGATGGATTGCCGCCGCGTGATGCGCGAGGTCGTGATCTAGCGCTGGCGTGGATCGAGCGCGTCGCGCAGGCCGTCGCCGAGCAGGTTCAGCGACAGCACCACGAGGAAAATCGCAAGCCCCGGCCAGATCGCCATCCACGGCGCCTGGGTCAGGAAGCGCTGCGCTGCGTTGAGCATGCTGCCCCAGGATGGCGCCGGCGGCTGCTGGCCGAGGCCAAGGAAGGACAGCGCGGCTTCGGCGATAATGGCGGCCGCAATCGACAGCGTCGCCTGCACCAGCAGCGCCGGCAGGATGTTCGGCAGGATGTGCGAGAACGCGATCCGCCACGGCGGATTGCCGAGCGCGCGCGCCGCCTCGACATAGTCCTCAGCCTTGACAACCAGCACCTGGCCGCGGGTCAGGCGGATGAAAATCGGGGTTGCCGAGATGCCGATCGCGATCATGGCGTTGCCAAGGCTCGGACCGAGGAATGCGGCGAGTGCGATCGCCAGGATCAGGAATGGGCAGGCCAGCATCGCGTCGGTCATCCGGCTGATCAGTGCATCGACGAAGCCGCCGCGATAGCCGGCAAGCAGGCCGAGCGGAACGCCGACGCCCAGAGCGATCGCCACCGAGGTGAGGCCGGCGAGCAGCGAGGCGCGAGCGCCGTAGAGGACGCGGCTCAGGATGTCGCGACCGAGCTCGTCGGTGCCGAACCAGTGCGCCGTCGTGGGCGGCTTGCGAACCAGGCTCCAGCTCGTCGCGATGGGATCGTAGGGAACGACGAGCGGCGCGAGAGCCGCGAAGCCGACGAACAAACTGATCATGACAAGTCCGAACACTGCGGCCTTGCGTTTGAACAGGCGCCGCCGGGCGCGACGCGCCGGGCTGTCCAGCTCGTCAGCTTGCGCGATGGGAGCAGCGGGCAGGGCGGCATCGGTCATGAGTCTAGCCCCGTAGCCGCGGATTGACGAGGATGTAGGAGACATCGGCAACCAGGTTCAGTGTGATGTAGACCGTCGCCGTCACCAGCACGACGCCCTGTACCACCGCGTAGTCGCGGTTGAACACGGCGTCCACGATCAGTTTGCCGAAGCCCGGAATGGAGAAGATCTGCTCAGTCAGAACCGCGCCCGACAAGAGCGTGCCGAGCTCGAGCGCGCCGAGCGTAATGATTGGCGTGAGTGCGTTGCGCATGGCGTGCTTGAGGATGACCGAGCGTTCGGACAATCCCTTGGCGCGCGCGGTGCGGACATAGTCGCTTTCCAGCACCTGCAGCATGGCGCTCCGGGTGTGCCGCATTAGGACCGCGGAAATTGCGTTGCCGAGCACGAAGGCCGGCATGATGGTGGCGGCGAGGCTCGCGCGCCAGTTCTCAGTCAACGGCACGTAGCCGGACGCCGGCAGCCAGCCGAGTTCGATCGAGAACAGGAAGATCAGCATGATGCCGAGCCAGAAATTCGGCGTCGAGATGCCCCACAGCGCGAACAAATTGGCACCATAATCCCAGACGGTGCCCCTTTTCACGGCGGAGACGATGCCGGCGGGAATGCCGATCAAGAGCGCGATCAACATTGCCATCGAGCCGAGCTGGAGCGTCACCGGCAGCTTCTGCGCGATCAGCTCGCGCACCGGCATCTTGTTGCGCAGCGATTCACCGAAATTGCCTGATAGAACGCCCTTGAGCCAATAAACGTACTGCACGGGGATCGGCTGATCGAGCCGGTATTGCTGGCGGATCTGCTCGATCACGGCGGG
>NZ_JADPJF010000148.1:195963-199236 GCF_023073295.1 Bradyrhizobium sp. 23
ATCACCAGCGCTGGATCACCTGGCAACAATTGCTGGAGCGAGAAGATCAGCACCGACACGAAGAACAGTGTCGGCACGATCTGCGCGATGCGGCGGGCGAGGAAGTTCAGCATGGCGCCGGCCGCGTGTCAGGCGAGGCCACGCTCACTTGAACTTCAGCCCGACCACGCGCACGAGGCCATCTGGCATCTGCTTATAGCCCTGGAGCTTGGTCGTGTGCGCAATCAGAAGCGTGCGGTGGTAGATGTAGATGATCGGCAAATCGTTGAGCACGATCCCGGTCAGCTTTTCGTAGATCGCCTTGCGCTCATCGAATTTGGCGGTCAGCCGGCCGTCTTCCATCAGCTTGTCGGCTTCCGGGTTCGAATAGACGCCATCGTTCTGCGGTGCCTTGCTGCGCATGAAGATGTAGGAGTTGCCGTCGGGATCGATGCGGCCGCTCCAGTTGATCTGGAAGATCTGGAACTCGCCGGCCTGGGCCTGCTTGAAGGTGGTCGCGAATTCGACCGCGCGGATCTTGATGTCGAAGCCCGCTTCCGCCGCCATCGACTGGATCACCTGGGCAACCGCTTCGTTCTCCGCGCCCTTGGGGATCATGTAGTCGACGGTCACCGGCGAGGTGATGCCCGCTTCCTTCAGCAGCGCCTTGGCCTTCGCGACGTCGCGGCCGTGGACCGGGAACGCCTTCTGGTAATAGGGATGTGTCGGGCTGACCCATTGATTGCCTGGGGTGAACTCGCCGTTAAAGACAACTTGGTTGAGAGCTTCGCGATCGATCGACAGATCGAGCGCTTGGCGTACTTTCGCCGACTGGCTGAGCGGCCCCTTTGCTTTGTCGTTGCCGATATTGACGGTCAGGCCGTAATAGCCGAGCTCCGGTGCCGTCGACAGCACGAGCCGCGAATCCGCACGCACGTCCTTGATGTCGGTGGCGAGCACGCGCTCGATCAGATCGAGTCCGCCGGACTTCAGGTTGGCAAGGCGCACCGTGGCGTCAACGATCGGCAGGAAGACCACCCGGTCGATATGGATGTTGTCCTTGTTCCAATAGTCGGCGAATTTTTCGAAGACCATGCGGTCCTGCTGCACGCGCTCGACGAACTTGTAGGGACCGGCGCAGACCGGATGCAGGCCGAACTTGTCGCCGGCCTCCTTGGCAGCCTTCGGCGACACCATCATGCCGGAGCGGTCGGTCAGCTGGGCGATCAGCGGGGAGTAAGGTGTCTTAAGCACCAGCTTGATGGTCAGAGGGTCTACGATTTCGACATGGTCGACGCTGGCGAGCTCAGACTTGCGGAACGAGGTCGGCAGCGTCATGTGACGCTCGATCGAGAACTTTGCGGCTTCCGCGTCGAGCGGCTCGCCGTCGTGGAATTTCACGTTGGGCCGGAGCTTGATAGTCATCTCCTTGCCGTCGGGCGAGGTCTCATGCGACAGCGCGAGCTGCGGCACGATGTTGAGCTTCTCGTCGATGTCGAACAGCTTGTCGCAGAAGGCGGAGAACACGATGCGGCCGACATAGGTGCGGCCGATGCTGGGATCGAGGATGTCAGGATCCTCGGCGATGCCGATGCGAAGTGTGGTCTGGGCTTGGGCCGCGCCTACGAGCGACGTCAGCAATGCCGACGCCAGGAGTGCCAAACGCATAGGACTCATCGCTCTCAACCTCTGTTTTACGGCTATGCCGGGTTCGTCCCCAATGAACTAACCCCGCTGCCGCGGACTGCTTCCGGGCCGCCGCTGAAGGCGGCGACCAATTTTTCGAGAACCGGGGAGAAGCCGCCGTCCGTTGGGACGATCGCCTCGGACGACGGCAGTTCCGACGTTCGGTGGCATGCCGTTGCATGTCCGATGCCATCCTGCACGAGCTGAGGCATTTCGTTGCGGCAACGGTCGACCACGTAGGGGCAGCGGGTGTGGAAGCGGCATCCCGGCGGCGGATTGAGCGCGCTGGGGATTTCGCCCTGCAGCACAATGCGGCTGCGCTTTGCCCGCGGTTTAGGCACGGGAATCGCGGACAATAGAGCCCGGCTGTAGGGATGACGCGGTGCGGCAAACAGCGCGTCCGCCGCCGCCGTCTCGACGATCTGGCCGAGATTCATCACCGCCACGTGGTCGGCGATGTGCTTGACCACCGCGAGGTCGTGCGAGACGAAAATGTAGGCCAGCCCGAGCCGGTCCTGCAGCTCGCGCAGCAGATTGAGGATCTGCGAGCGGATCGAGACGTCGAGCGCCGAGACCGGCTCATCGCAGATGATCAGTTTCGGCTCGACCGCGAGCGCGCGGGCGATGGCGATACGCTGGCGCTGGCCGCCGGAAAACTCGTGCGGGTAACGACGCGCCAGCCGCGGCTCCAGCCCGACCAGCCGCAGGATCTCCTCGACGCGTTCGCGCCGCCGGGCGGGCGGCACCAGATTGTGCAGCGCCAGCGGCTCGGTCAGGATCTGGCCGACGGTCATGCGCGGATTGAGCGAGGCGTAGGGGTCCTGGAAGATGATCTGCGCCTCGCGGCGAAAGGCGCGCAGTGCGCCGGCGTCGAGCGAGAGCAGATCGCGGCCTTCGAAACGGATCGTGCCTGCATCCGGCTCGATCAGCCGCAGCACCAGGCGGCTAACGGTGGATTTGCCGCAGCCGGATTCACCGACCAGCGCTAGCGTCTTGCCGGCATCGAGCGAGAAGGAAACGCCATCGACGGCTTTGACATGCGCCAGCGCCCGGCCGAACAGCGAACGCTCGGCGACGAAATGCTTGAGCAGACCCTGAACCTCGAGCAGAGCCATCACGACACCAGACGTTCGAGCGGGGCGCGCAGGCAGCGCGAGAGGTGGCCGGGGCTGACTTCGAGCAGCGGGGGCGGCGCCTTGGTGCAGGCGTCCAGCACGAAGGGGCAGCGTGCGGCGAAGCGGCATCCCGCGGGCGGCTGCATCATGTTCGGGACCATGCCCTCGATCGTGGCGAGCTGGTCGGCGCGATGGTCAAGCCGCGGGATCGAGCCGAGCAGGCCGACGGTGTAGGGATGCTGCGGCGCTGAGAACAGCTCGTCCACCGGCGCGCGCTCGACGATCTCGCCGGCATACATCACCGCGACCTCGTCGCAGACTTCGGCGACGACGCCGAGATCGTGGGTGATCAGGATGATGGCAGCGCCGCTCGCCGCCTTCAATTCGCGCATCAGCTCCAGGATCTGCGCCTGCAGCGTGACATCGAGCGCGGTGGTCGGCTCGTCCGCGATCAGCAGCCGCGGGTCGCAGGCGAGCGCCATCGCGATCATGA
>NZ_JADPJF010000148.1:199321-199984 GCF_023073295.1 Bradyrhizobium sp. 23
GCGCATGCCGCCGGAGAGCTTGTGCGGATATTCGTCGATCCGCCGCTCGGGCGAGGGGATGTGGACGCGACGCAGCAGATCGATCGCCCGCTCGCGCGCACTCCTGCGCGAACCGCCGCGGTGGCGCAAAATCGTCTCGATGATCTGGTCGCCGATGGTGAAGCTCGGATTGAGCGAGGTCATCGGCTCCTGAAAGATCATCGCGAGCCGGTTGCCGCGGAGGTCCCGCAGCGTCTGGTCCGACGTCTTAAGCAGGTCGAAACCGTCGAAGCGGATCGCGCCGGAGATCTCCGCGCTCTGCTTCGGCAGCAGGCCCATGATCGCCAGCGACGTCACGCTCTTGCCGCAGCCGGATTCGCCGACGAGGCCGAGCGTCGCGCCATTGGCGACGCTGAGATCGACGCTGTCGACCGCATGGGTGACGCGGCCGTCGTCGCCGTGAAAACGAATGCGCAGATCGCTGATCTCGATGAGGGGGCTCGGGTTCATGAGCGTATTGCGCGCGCTGCGGCGATGCTGGCGTCGATGACGCTGCGATCGGTGTTGCCGGCAGGGTTCTGCCGGGTTGGCATGGAAACGCGGAAGTGGACCCAGAGTTCGTGGCTGACGCGCTCGAGCCGCTCGAGCTCGCCGAGCGGATCGGGATGATCGTCGGCGCGCAGG
>NZ_JADPJF010000148.1:200058-225306 GCF_023073295.1 Bradyrhizobium sp. 23
CAGCGCCGGCCATTCCTCCTCGCCGTGGATCAGGAGCGCGGCGGACTGCTTGCCGCGCTTGTCGCCGCCAGCGGCCTCGCCCGCGCGCAGCGCGGCAAGCAGGCGGCGCGGGAAGGGCAGGCTGTCATTGGCGATATAGGTTTTTGCGGTCTCGTCGAGCACGTCGGCGCCCGCGAGCATGTTGCCGGCGATCGAGAAGCCGCTGCCCGCAATGTGCCCGCACCAATCCACGCAGTCGCGCCCGGTATGCGCGGCAATCGCGCCGCTGGCGTCCATGATGTGAATCTGGCGGCTCTCGCGGCCGTCGTCGGTCGCGAGCAGGGCGGCCAGCACGTCGTGCGCGTTGAGGCCCTCACGCAGCAGCTTGACGCCGTCGATACCGTAATAAGGATTGACGAAAGCCTGCGTCGCGATGGCGCCAAGGCCCGCCGCGATGTAGGGGACACGCGCGCCGACGGCGAAGAAGCGCGTGGCAACGGCGATGCCAAACTGGCCGGTAGCAGAATCGCGCGCGATGATCGACCAGGTCATGTGCTGCCTTTAGCGTCCTGCGGCGTAGCCCTGCATGCCGCGCGGATTGGCGGCGGCGCGGCGGCGCGGACCGACGCGCGAGGCCGCGGTGAGGCGGCCTTCGGACCAGTCCGGACCGACCTCGACGATATGTCCGCGCTCACGCAGGTTCTCGATCGTCGCCTTCGGCACGCGGTTCTCGATCACGAGCACGCCGGGGCGCGCGGTGCGGGGCCAGAACGAGATCGGGAAATGCTCGGAATGCCAGGCCGGCGCGTCGATCGACTCCTGGAGATTGAGATTGCAGTGGACGTGTCGGAGGAAAAACTGCGTGATCCACTGGTCCTGCTGGTCGCCGCCGGGCGAGCCCCAGGCGAGATAAGGCTCGCCGTCGCGCAGTGCCATGGTCGGCGACAGCGTGGTGCGGGGCCGTTTGCCCGGCGCGAGCGAGCTCGGTTGGTTCTCCTCCAAATCGAACATTTGTGCGCGGCTGCCGAGGCAGAAACCCAGCTCGGGAATGACAGGCGAGGATTGCAGCCAGCCTCCCGACGGCGTCGAGGACACCATGTTGCCGACCTTGTCAATGATGTCGAAATGCACGGTGTCGCCGCGCACCTCGCCGAAGCGCCCCACGGTTGGCTCGCCGGCGCCGAGCGCGCCGACGGCCTCGCGCTGGCCCTCAGCTCGGCGCAGCTTGACCACGCCGCCAAGGCCCTCGACCGTGCCGGGCCGGAGATCGAGCGAAGCTTTCTCGGTAACCAACTTACGACGTTCGTCGTTATAGGCATCTGACAGCAGCGTTGCGATCGGGATTTCGCTGAACTTGGGGTCGCCGTAGAATTTTTCGCGATCGGCAAAGGCGAGTTTTGCGCATTCGATCTGGAGATGGATGAACTCCGGTCCGGTCGGATCGAGCCCATCGAGGGCAAAGCCCTTCAGCAGCGCGAGTTGCTGCAGCGTCACGGGACCCTGGCTCCAGACCCCGGCCTTGCAGACCGTGTAGCGGCCATAATCGTAGGTGAGCGGAGCCTCGACCGTCGGCTGCCAGCGCGCCATGTCGTCGGCCGACAGCACACCGCGATGCGGCGAGCCGCTGACGTCCATCACGTCCTGCGTCCGGCAGAATTTGTCGATGGCTTCCGCGACGAAGCCCTGCGACCAAGCCTTGCGTGCGCGCTCGATCTCGGCATCGCGGCCGCCGCCGCCGCTTTCGGCCTCGCTCAGGATTCGCGCATAGGTCGCCGCAAGTGTCTTGTTGGTGAAGAGCGTGCCGGGCTTTGGCACTTCGCCGTTCGGGAGATAGACGGCGGCCGATGTCGGCCAGTGCGTGCGGAATAATTGCTCGACGGTCTGGATCGTGGCGCAGGCGCGCTCGACCAGCGGATAGCCGTCGCGCGCATAGGAGATCGCGGGCTCCAGCACATCGCGCACGCGCATCGTGCCGTAGTCACGGAGCAGCATCATCCAGGATTCGAAGGTGCCGGGGACGCAGGCCGCGAGCAGGCCGGTGCCGGGCACCATGTCGAGGCCTTCGCTCTTGTAATGCGCGATGGTGGCGCGGGCCGGTGCCGGGCCCTGGCCGCAGATCACCTCGGTGCGGCCGCGCTTCACGTCGTGCACGATGATCGGAACGTCGCCGCCGGGGCCGTTCAGATGCGGCTCGACCACCTGGAGCGTGAAAGCGGTGGCGACGCCGGCGTCAAAGGCATTGCCGCCCTTTTCCAGAAGGGCCATCCCGATAGCGGTCGCGATCCAGTGCGTGGTCGCAACGACCCCGAAGGTGCCTTCGATCTCGGGGCGTGTCGTGAAGGGATCGGGATTGACGATGCTGGCCATGGACTACCTCATTTGCGGCGCGCGCAATTGATCACAGGGCCAGGCCGCCGCCAAATGCGCAGGCTGCATGGCACGCGCGCGTCACGCCGGTACCGGCGCGGTGTTGACCGCGTGGCAGGCGACGCCGTCGATCAATTCAGGTGCTTCCCTACGGCAGAGATCGAACGCCAGCGGGCAGCGCGGATTAAAGGCGCACCCGGACGGCGGGTTGATCGGGTTCGGGATCTCGCCCTTCACGGGGATGCGCTGGCGGCCGCTCATGGCAAGATCAGGCACGGCGCCAAGCAGCATCTTGGTATAGGGCATGCGCGGATGGGCAAACAGCTCGCGCCCTTCCGCGATCTCGACGATGCGGCCGAGATACATCACACCGACGCGGCTCGCCATGTGGCGGACGACGGCGAGGTTGTGGCTGATGAACATGTAGGTCAAGCCGAACTTGTCCTGGAGGTCGCGCATCAGGTTCAGGATCTGCGCCTGCACGGAGACGTCAAGCGCGGAGGTCGGCTCGTCGCAGACGATAAACTCCGCGTCGGAGGCGAGCGCGCGCGCGATCGCGATGCGCTGACGCTGGCCGCCCGAGAATTCGTGCGGAAATTTCAACCTGTCGTCGGGATGCAGGCCGACGAGGGTGAGAAGCTCTCCGACCCGCGCCTGGATGTCGCGCTCGCCCTCGATCAGGTCGAACGCGCGGATTGGCTCGGAGATGATGGCGTCGACTCGGAAGCGTGGGTTCAGGCTCGCATAGGGATCCTGAAAGATCATCTGGATGCGGCGGCGCAGTTTCCGCCGCGCCTGGGCCTGCCGCGGATCGGTCATTGAGATGCCGTCGATCAAGACGTTGCCGGAGCTTGGCGGCAGCAAGCCGACGACCATCCGCGCCACCGTGGTCTTGCCCGAGCCGGATTCGCCGACCAGTGCAAAGGTCTCGCCCTTCCTGATGTCGAAGGTGACGCCATCGACGGCCTTGAGATATTCGAGCTGCCCGCCTTCGAGCATGCGGTTGAGCCAGGGTTTCGAGACGTCGAAGACGCGGCGCAGATTCGTGGCCTGGATGAAGGGAGCGCTCATGCCGCGCTCTCCGCCGGCACGCCGTCATAGAGATGGCAGGCGACGGCTTGCGTGCCGCGCGGCAGCGGCTCCGGCCTCTCCACGCGGCATCGGTCGAATGCGAATGCGCAGCGCGGATTGAACGAACAGCCGCGCGGGATCGCCGACAGGCGCGGCATGGAGCCGGGGATCTGCACCAGACGCTTGTCGTCGCCGGCAAGCGTCGGGATCGCGCCCATCAGGCCCTTGGCGTAGGGGTGCAGCGGGTTCCTGACCACGTCCTGCACCGGACCGATCTCGGCGACGCGGCCGGCATACATCACCGCGACCCGGTCGGAGGTCTCGGCGATCACGCCCATGTCGTGGGTCACCAGCATCACCGCAGTGCCGTGATCGCGGCCGAGACGCTTGATCAGCGAGATGATCTGCGCCTGCACGGAAACGTCGAGCGCGGTGGTCGGCTCGTCGGCGATGATCAGCTCCGGTTCGGCGCAGATCGCGAGCGCAATCACCACGCGCTGGCGCATGCCACCGGAGAATTCGTGCGGATAGCCGTCGATGCGCTTTTCCGGAGCCGGGATTCCAACTTCGGCGAGCAGGTCGATGGCTCGGCGGCGGGCGGCGGTCTCGGACAGGTTCAGATGCGTTCTGATCGTCTCGATGAGCTGGTCGCCGACGCGGTAGAGCGGATTGAGCGAGGTGAGGGGGTCCTGGAAGATCATGCCGATCCGCTTTCCCCGGATACGGCGCAGCTCCTCCGCCGGCAAATTGTCGATGCGCAGGCCCGCAAGGCGAATCTCGCCGCCGGCGATGCGGCCCGGCGGATCGATCAGGCCGATCACAGCCAAGCCTGTGACGGACTTGCCGGCGCCGGATTCGCCGACCACGCCGAGTACCTCGCCCTTGGCGATGTCGAAGGAGACGCCATCGATGGCGCGTAGCGTGCCGCGGCGGGAGGCGAACTCGACCTGAAGATTACGCACGGAGAGGATGGGGTCGGTCATGAGCGAGACGCTCTCATCCAGGTTTTGCTCATCCGAATCATGCTCATCCAAGTCTCGCTCATCCGAGTCTTGCTCATCGAAATGTTGTTCATCGGAGCTTCGGGTTAAGCGCGTCGCGCAGCCAGTCGCCGAGCAGGTTGATCGACAGGATCAGGGCAGCGAGCGCGATACCAGGGAAGGCCACAATCCACCATTCGCCCGCGAACAGGTAGTTGTTGCCGATGCGGATCAACGTGCCGAGCGAGGGCATTGTGTCGGGCAGGCCGACGCCAAGGAAGGACAGCGTTGCCTCGGTGATGATGGCGAGCGCAAGGTTGATCGTGGCGATGACCAGGATCGGACCCATCGTGTTTGGCAGCACATGGCGGAACATGATCTTTGGTGCGGGAAGGCCGATCAATTGCGCGGCCGCCACGTAATCCTTGTTCTTCTCGACCATCACGGAACCGCGCACCGTGCGGGCATACCCGACCCAGAAACTCAGGCCAATCGAGATCACCAGCACCACCAGCATGCTGGTTGCATCCAGCCGGTTGCCGAGGATCGATTTGGCGATGCCGTTGACCAGCAGCGCGATCAGGATGGCGGGAAAAGTGAGTTGCACGTCGGCGATCCGCATGATCACGCCGTCCACCGCGCCCCCGAAATAGCCGGCGACCAGGCCAAGCGCGATGCCGAGCGCGCCGGCGAAGATCACGCCGGCCACGCCGACGGCGAGCGAGATGCGCAGCCCGTAGAGAATGGCGGAGAACACGTCGCGGCCCTGCTCGTCGGTGCCGAGCAGGAACGGGCTCTGCCCCTCGGCGGTCCAGAGCGGTGAGATCCGGGAATTCATCAATTGGAGCTGTGCCGGATCGAACGGGTCCTGCACCGCGAGCGCGGAGGCAAAGATCGCGAGCAGGAAGAACAGCACGGTAATGACTGCCGCCACCATGGTCAGCTTGGATCGGCGAAACGAATAGAAGATGTCGCTGTTGAGTGCGCGACTGAACCAGCTGCGGGCGGCATGCGTCGGCAGCGTGCTCGGCTTGTCGGGATGAGAGGCGACCACTTCGGACATACAGGCTGCCTTATGTGGCGCGGCCGACGGTCGCGCGCAGGCGCGGATCGACGACGGTGTAGAGGATGTCGACCACCAGATTGATGGTGACGAAAATCAGTGAGACCATCAGCAAGTAGGCGGCCATAATCGGGATATCGACGTTTTGCACGGCCTGTACGAACAGAAGTCCCATGCCGGGCCATTGGAACACGGTTTCGGTGATGATCGAAAATGCAATAACCGAGCCAAACTGCAGGCCGGCTACCGTGATCACCGGAATCAGCGTGTTCTTCAGCGCGTGGCCGAAATGAATGGCACGGGTTGTCAGCCCGCGGGCGCGGGCAAAGCGGATATAATCTGTCCGAAGCACTTCCAGCATCTCCGCGCGCACCAGCCGCATGATCAGGGTCATCTGGAACAGGCCGAGCGTGATCGAGGGCATGATCAGCGCCTTCAGGCCCGACAATGTGAGCAGGCCCGTGGTCCACCAACCCAGCTTGACGACTTCGCCCCGGCCGAACGAGGGCAACCAGCCCAACGTCACTGCGAACAGGTAGATCAGAAGGATGCCGATCAGGAAAGTCGGCAGCGAGATGCCAATCAGCGAAACCGCCTGGAATAATTTGGCGAGCAGGGTGTCGCGCCTGAGCGCCGAATAGACGCCCATCAGGATGCCGGAGACCATTGCAAATACGGTCGCGCAGATCGCAAGTTCCAGCGTTGCCGGCATACGCTCCATCAACAGCGTCGAGACCGGCTGGCGGAACTGATAGGAGACGCCGAACTTGAATTGCGCCGCATCGGCGAAATAGCGCACGAACTGCACCGGCACGGGATCATCGAGGCCCAGCGACTTGCGCACGGCGGCGCGTTCGGCCGCCGGCGTATCAAGCGAGACGATCTGGTTGATGGGGTCGCCGGCGAAGCGGAACATCGAGAACGCGATGATGCCGACGGCGAACATGACGCCGATGGCCTGAACGGCCCGGCGAAGAGTGAAAGCGAGCATGCCTTCCACTTTCCTTGAGTGTGCGTCTGGCCGATGTCTTTGTCAGCCGAAAAGGAAAGGTCCCGGTAGCCTGACGCTGCCGGGACCTTGTGTTCAACTGACGCTATTCCTTCTTGGTCGCCCAGTGGAACATGACCAGATTGTCGGCGCGCTGCGGCAGGTTGACCTTTTTCGATACGCCCCAGGCCAGCGCCTGCTGGTGCAGCGGAATATAAGCCCAGTCCTTGATGCTGATCTCATACGCTTGCTTGATCAGCTGGTTGCGCTTTGTGGTGTCGGTTTCGACCAGCACCTTGTCGGTGATGGCGTCGAATTCCTTGTTGCAATAGCCGCCGAGATTGGCCTCGCCGCGCGATGATTTCGCATCGTCGCGACAGCCCATAATGTCGTAGAGCACGTTATGGGAGTCCATCGTGCTCGGCGTCCAGCCCAGCATGTAGAACGAGGTCTGATAGCCGCCCTGCTTCAACACCTTGGCGAAGTATTGCGCCTTGGGCTGCGCCAGCAGATTGATCTTGACGCCGATGCGGGCAAGCATGCCCACGACGGCCTGGCAGATCGCCGCGTCGTTGACGTACCGATCGTTCGGGCAATCCATGGTGACCTCGAAGCCTTCGGGGTACCCGGCCTCGGCCAGGAGCTTCTTGGCACCATCTGGATCGAACTTCGGCCGGGTGAACTCCTTGGACAGCACGAACAATTCCGGAGCGATCATCAGCGCCGAGGGCGTGGACAGCCCGCGCATCACCCGCGTCTTGATCAGCTCGATGTCGATGGCTTTGTAGAAGGCTTCGCGGACCTTGACATCCTTGAACGGGTTCTTGCCCTTGATGTTGGAGTAGAGCAGCTCGTCACGCGTCTGATCGAATCCGATGAAGATGGTGCGCAACTCAGGGGCCTTCAGCACCTGGGCATTCGGGCTCGCATCGACGCGGGAGATGTCCTGGATCGGCACCGGCTCGATCACGTCCACTTCACCCGAGAGCAGCGCGGCGACGCGGGTGGCATCGGACGAGATCGGGGTGAAGATAATCTCCTTCAGGTTACCTTCCATCTTGCCCCAGTAGTTGGGATTGGCCTTGAACACGGTCTTCACACCGGGCTGATGGCTTTCGATGATGAAGGGACCGGTGCCGTTCTCGTGAAGCGAGGCATAGCTCGGAGAGGTCGCGGACACCGGCGTCGGCTCGACCGCTTTGTTCTCCTCAGCCCATTTCTTGTCCATGATGTACCAGACATCCCACGACGAATTTAGGATGGGATTGGGCGAGGGCAGGACGAAATCGACTGTGTAGTCGTCGACCTTGACGACCTTGACGTTGGGCGCCAGCCGGGTCTGCATGTTCGAGTTCTTGTTGCGGACGCGATCGGCGGAGAACAGCACGTCGTCGGCGGTGAAGGGGTCGCCGTTATGAAATTTGACGCCCTTGCGCAAATGGAAGCGCCAGCGGGTCGGCTCCGGTGTCTCCCAGCTCTCAGCCAGCGCCGGGATGATCTTCAGGTCCTTGTCGCGCGCGGTGAGGCCTTGATAGACGTGACCGAGATGAGCGTGCGTGGTGGACTCGTTCAGCGAATACGGATCAAGCGACTTGAGATCGCCCTGGTTGGCGTAGCGCAGCGTCTGGCTCGACGCCGGCGAGACCGCCAACGCAAGCATACTGGCGAGCGTCGCCGCAAACAGACTTCGTCCGACTGACATTCTTGACCTCTCCACTCGCCCGCACCGTCATTTTTGATTGTTCGGCGGGGCTGATCGAACCATGTTGCCCAGAGTTCTCGACCCGTGCAAGCGCCATTCCAGCAAGGAACGCGCCAAGTTGCACCGCTGTGCAGCAATGCTGACCGGCATGACGGGAGGACGGGCGCGGCCGCGGCCGATTTTGATTGACCATATCCGCCGATCGGGGAAGCCGGAGCGCCGCCACCGGCTTCAGGTCGCTTGCGTTGTACACCGCCTCGCGGCGATACTGCAGTAGGCCGCTCGAATCTCATCTGGAGGGGACATGAAAGTTAACATCGAAATCGACTGTACCCCCCTCGAAGCCCGTCAGTTCATCGGATTGCCCGACCTGGCACCAATGCAGACGGCGGTCATGGACAAGCTGCAGCAGCAGGTTCTGAGCAACATCGACAAGGTCTCGCCGGAATCGCTGATCCAGAGCTGGTTCACCTTCGATCCAAAGCTTGCCGAGCGATTTCAGGACATGTTCGTCACCATGGCCGGCCTCGGCGGCACGCGCAGCGGCGATAAGAAGAAATAATGCCGCCCGGTCCGGACGGGCCGCAGACCTCAGGCCGGCTTCGTCCGCCGGGCCTTGCTTTGCTGCTCGCCGAAGCCCGTGGGTTGCTCGAACTCAACGCCAGCCTGCTGCTGTCGCCGGTCCTGATGCGGGCGCCAAAAGGCGACGGCCATCCGGTGCTGGCGCTGCCTGGCTTCCTCGCCAGCGATCTCTCGATGGCGCCGATGCGGCGCTATCTCAGCGAGCTTGGCTATGAGGCACATGCCTGGCGGATGGGCCGAAATTTCGGCGGGTTCGGACGGATGCGGGATTCGTTGCGCGCCCGTCTAGCCGAAATCCATGCTGCGAGCGGCCGCAAGGTCAGCCTGGTCGGATGGAGTCTCGGCGGCGTCTATGCGCGCGATCTCGCGCTCCAGGCGCCCGACATGGTCCGCAATGCCATCACGCTCGGCAGCCCTTTTGCCAATGACATACGGGCGACCAATGCGACGCGGCTCTACGAGATGATGTCCGGCGAGCGTGTCGAGGATTTCGCCGAGCTGCGCGTGGCGATCGCCGGCGATCTTCCGGTGCCGGCGACGTCGATCTATTCGCGCGCCGACGGGATTGTGAACTGGCGGACCTGCCTGCTGCGTCCCTCCGACCGTGCCGAGAACATCGAGGTGCACCTGGCGAGCCATATCGGGCTTGGGGTGAATCCCGCGGCGCTGTGGGCCGTGGCGGACCGCCTTGCGCAACCGGAGGGAGAGTTCTGGCCATTTGACAGGGCAGGGCCGTTTGCCATTGCATATGCCCCGCCGGAACAGGCAGTATCGGCCTGACGAGAAGCGCCGCCTAAGGCGCCCGTCAAATACTCGGGAGGGAACTATGGCTGACGGTAAGAAGCTGTCGTCGCTGGACGCGTCGTTTCTCTATCTGGAAACGCCGGAAATGCCGATGCATGTCGGGAGCATGGCGATCTTTCGTCTGCCGGACGACTACAAGGGCGACTTCTTCGAAGATTTCAAGGCGATGATCGTCTCGCGCCTGCACATCGCGCCGATCCTCAAAGCGCGGCTGGAGAAGGCGCCGCTCGATATCGATCATCCCTCCTGGATCGAGGACGATCAGTTCGACATTGACCGTCACATCTTCCGCGCCAGCCTGCCGCAGCCGCGCGACCGCGCTACGCTCGAACGCATCGTGGGCTGGATGCACGCCAAGCTCTTGAACCGTGCCCGCCCGCTCTGGGAGTTCTACGTGTTCGAGGGCATGAAGGACAACGAGGTCGGGCTCTATTCCAAGATGCATCATGCCGCCATCGACGGCGGCGCCGGTGCGGCGCTGACCAACATGATCTACGACATCTCGCCGATCCCGCGGAAGGTCGATCCGCCGACCGCGGGAGCGAAGCCCGGGCAGGAGCCGCGCGACATCGCAGCGAACCTGGTCGATTCCTACCAGCAGCTTTTCACCCAGCCGCTCGATCCATCGGCGGCCGCGAAGAATCTGCAGCTGCCACGCACCGGCAAGAGCGATATCGGTTCGATCCTGTTCGACAATGCGATGTACCAGATCGAGAGTGCGGTGCGCTTTGCCGGCAACATCCCAACCATGGTCAAGAGCGTCTCGGACGTGCTCGGCAAGATATCCGATCCAAAATCGCGCGAGAGCCTCGCCAGCATGGTCTCGCCGCCGACCATGCTCAACAAATCGATCTCGTCCGAGCGCAGCTTCGCCGGTGTCTCGATTTCGCTGTCGCGATCCAAGGCGCTGGCCAAGCAGGCCGGCGGCAAACTCAACGACGTCGTGCTGGCGCTCGCTTCCGGGGTGGTCCGGCGCTACCTGCAGCAACATGGAACGCTGCCGGCGAAGTCCTTGACCGCTGCCGTACCGATCTCGCTGCGCGAGGAGGGCAACACCGACGCCAACAACCAGGTGTTCGGCATGATCTGCTCTATCGCAACCAACATCGACGATCCCAAGGCACGCCTGGAAGCCATTATCGCGCAATCGACCAAGTCCAAGGAGATGTCGCATCCACTGCGGGCTCTGATGCCGCAGATCTCCAATATCTCGATGCTGGGCGCGCCGATTGTCGTGCAGATCATGGCGCTGCTCTACAGCCGCTCCGACTTGTCGAATGTGTTGCCGCCGGCTGCGAACATTACGGTGTCCAACGTGCCGGGGCCGCGGCAGACGCTCTACGCCGCGGGCGCGGAGCTGTTGCACATCTTCCCGGTATCGATCTCGACGCACGGACAGGCGCTCAACATCACCGTGCAGAGCTATCGCGACCAGCTCGATTTCGGCTTCATCGTCGGCGCCAACATCATTCCGCACGTGCAGGTGATGTGCGACATGCTGCCGGAAGAATTCGCCGCGCTCGAGGCTGCCTATGCTTCGCCCGCGGCGGACATAAAGGGCGCCGCTGAGTAGGAATGTTCCGATGATTGAAATGCCACCGCTCAAGTTCGTACAGACGAACGGAATCCGCATGGGCTATTACGAGGCGGGCCCGGTCACAGACAAGCCGCCGATGGTGCTGTGCCATGGCTGGCCCGAACTCGCATTTTCCTGGCGCCACCAGATCAAGGCGCTGAGCGAGGCCGGCATCCGCGTGATCGCGCCGGACCAGCGCGGCTACGGCGCGACCGACCGGCCAGAGCCGGTCGAGGACTACGACATCGAGCACCTGACCGGCGATCTGATCGGCCTGCTCGACCATCTTCAGATCGACAAGGCGATCTTCGTCGGCCATGACTGGGGCGGTTTTATCGTCTGGCAGATGCCACTCCGGCACATCGACCGGGTCGCCGGCGTGGTCGGCATCAATACGCCTCATACCAACCGCGCCTGGGCCGATCCGATCGAACTCCTGCGCGCGCGCTTCGGCGAAAAGATGTATATCGTGCAGTTCCAGGATCCCGCGCGTGAGCCCGACAAGATCTTTGGCAGTCGCGTCGAGCAGACCTTCGATGCCTTCATGCGCCAGCCCGTAGCGCGCCCGGCAGATGCTCCGGCGGAGGAAGTCGTCGCGGGTGTCGGTGCCTCCCCGCGACTGAACCTGGCATTTCCGCAGATGATCGCGGGCTACGATGCGAAGCACGATCCTCGCACGCCGATCCTGTCGCCCGAAGAGAAAAAGGTGTTCGTGGACAATTTCACCAGGACGGGCTTCACCGGCGGCATCAACTGGTACCGCAATATGTCCCGCAACTGGATGCGCGCCGAAGGGCTCGATCATACGGTGCGCGTGCCGTCGCTGATGATCATGGCCGAGAACGACGCGGTGTTGCCGCCGTCTTCCGCCGATGGCATGGACAAGCTGATCCCCGATCTGGAAAAATATCTGGTCCGCGACAGCGGCCATTGGACGCAGCAGGAGAAGCCGGAGGAAGTCAGCGCCAAGCTGATCGAATGGCGTAGAAGGCGGTTTGGCTAGCTCGCAACGACGGCGTTGAATACCGAGGCAGGGGAAGCACTTTTAATGTCATCGAAGAACCGTCTGGACCCGATCCCGCAGCCGCCGACCAAGCCGGTGGTCGGCAACATGCTGTCGCTGGATTCGGCCGCACCGGTGCAGCATCTGACCCGGCTTGCCAAGGAGCTGGGGCCGATCTTCTGGCTCGACATGATGGGCTCGCCGATCGTGGTCGTCTCCGGCCACGATCTCGTCGACGAGCTCTCCGACGAGAAGCGTTTCGACAAGACGGTGCGCGGTGCCCTGCGGCGGGTGCGCGCGGTCGGCGGCGACGGCTTGTTCACGGCCGACACCAGGGAGCCGAACTGGAGCAAGGCGCACAACATCCTGCTCCAGCCTTTCGGCAACCGCGCCATGCAGTCCTATCACCCGAGCATGGTCGACATCGCGGAGCAGCTCGTGGGCAAATGGGAACGGCTCAACGCCGACGACGAGATCGACGTCGTCCACGACATGACGGCGCTGACGCTGGATACGATCGGCCTGTGCGGCTTCGACTACCGCTTCAATTCGTTCTACCGGCGCGATTACCACCCCTTCGTCGAGTCGCTGGTGCGCTCGCTCGAAACCATCATGATGACGCGCGGCCTGCCGTTCGAGCAGCTCTGGATGCAGAAGCGGCGCAAGACCATGGCTGAAGATGTCGACTTCATGAACAGGATGGTCGACGAGATCATTGCGGAGCGCCGCAAGGGAGGCGAGGCGACCGACGACAAGAAGGATATGCTTGCGGCGATGATGACGGGCGTCGATCGCTCGACCGGCGAGCAGCTCGACGACGTCAACATCCGCTACCAGATCAACACGTTCCTGATCGCAGGCCACGAGACCACCAGCGGCCTGTTGTCCTGCGCGCTCTATGCGTTGCTCAAGCACCCCGACATTCTCAAAAAAGCCTATGACGAGGTCGACCGCGTCCTCGGTCCCAATGTCGACGTGCGTCCGACCTATCAACAGGTCACGCAGCTCACTTATATCACGCAGATCCTCAAGGAGGCGCTGCGGCTATGGCCGCCGGCGCCGGCCTATGGCATCTCCCCACTGAACGACGAGGCTATCGGCGGCGGCAAGTACAAGCTCAGGAAGGGCACGTTCACCACCATCCTGGTGACCGCGCTGCATCGCGATCCCTCTGTCTGGGGTCCCAACCCGGATGCGTTCGATCCGGAGAATTTCAGCCGGGAGGCGGAAGCCAAACGGCCGATCAATGCCTGGAAGCCGTTCGGCAACGGCCAGCGCGCCTGCATCGGCCGCGGCTTCGCCATGCACGAGGCCGCGCTCGCGCTCGGCATGATCCTCCAGCGCTTCAAGCTGGTCGACCACCAGCGCTACCAGATGCATCTGAAGGAAACGCTCACGATGAAGCCGGAAGGCTTCAAGATCAAGGTCCGTCCGCGCGCCGATCGCGAGCGCGGCGCCTATGGTGGACCTGTAGCGGTGTCGTCGGCGCCGAAGGCACCGCGCCAGCCCACCGCGCGCCCCGGCCACAACACGCCGATGCTCGTACTTTACGGCTCCAATCTCGGCACCGCCGAAGAGCTGGCGACGCGGATGGCCGACCTTGCCGAGATCAACGGCTTTGCCGTGCATTTGGGGCCGCTCGACGATTACGTCGGCAAGCTGCCGCGGGAGGGCGGCGTCCTGATCATCTGCGCCTCCTATAACGGCGCGCCGCCGGACAATGCGACACAATTTGTCAAATGGCTCGGCGACGAGCTGCCGAAGGATGCGTTTGCCGATGTGCGCTACGCCGTGTTCGGCTGCGGCAACAGCGACTGGGCCGCGACCTATCAATCGGTACCGCGCTTCATCGATGAACAATTATCGGCGCATGGTGCGCGCGCGGTCTATCCGCGTGGCGAAGGCGATGCGCGCAGCGATCTCGACGGCCAGTTTCAGAAATGGTTCCCGGCGGCCGCCCAGGTCGCGACCAAGGAATTCGGCATCGACTGGAATTTCACCCGTACCGCGGAGGATGATCCGCTCTACGCGATCGAGCCGGTCGCGGTGACCGCCGTCAACACCATCGTCGCCCAGGGCGGCGCGGTGGCCATGAAGGTGCTGGTCAATGACGAGCTTCAGAACAAGGCCGGTTCCAATCCGTCGGAGCGCTCGACGCGCCACATCGAGGTGCAGCTGCCGTCCAACATCACGTATCGCGTCGGCGATCATCTGAGTGTGGTCCCGCGCAACGATCCGACGCTGGTGGATTCGGTTGCCCGTCGCTTCGGCTTCCTGCCGGCCGACCAGATCAGGCTTCAGGTCGCCGAAGGCCGCCGCGCGCAATTGCCGGTCGGCGATGCCGTGTCAGTGGGCCGCCTGCTCAGCGAGTTCGTCGAGCTCCAGCAAGTGGCGACACGAAAGCAGATTCAGATCATGACCGAGCATACGCGTTGTCCGGTCACGAAACCAAAACTGCTGGCCTTCGTTGGCGAGGAGCCTGAAACACTCGAGCGTTATCGCAGCGAGATTCTGGCCAGGCGAAAATCGGTGTTCGATCTGCTGCTCGAATATCCGGCCTGCGAATTGCCGTTCCACGTCTATCTGGAAATGCTCTCGCTGCTGGCGCCGCGCTATTACTCGATCTCGTCTTCGCCGTCGGTCGACCCGGTTCGTTGCAGCGTCACGGTCGGCGTGGTTGAAGGACCGGCCGCCTCCGGCCGCGGCACGTACAAGGGTATCTGCTCGAACTATCTCGCCAATCGACGCGCGGGCGACGTTATCCATGCAATCGTGCGTGAGACCAAGGCCGGCTTCCGGCTCCCGGACGATCCATCCGTGCCGATCGTCATGATCGGCCCGGGCACGGGACTGGCGCCGTTCCGCGGCTTCCTCCAGGAGCGCGCCGCGCGCAAGGCCAACGGCGCCGCGCTCGGCCCGGCCATGCTGTTTTTCGGCTGCCGTCATCCCGGTGAGGATTTTCTCTACGCGGACGAGCTGAAGGCGCTGGCGGGGAGCGGCATCACCGAGCTGTTCACGGCGTTCTCGCGCGCGGAGGGGCCAAAGACCTACGTGCAGCACGTCCTCGCTGCGCAGAAGGACAATATCTGGCCGCTGATAGAGCAGGGCGCGATCGTCTATGTCTGTGGCGACGGCAGCAAGATGGAGCCCGACGTGAAGGCGGCGCTGGTCGCGATCCATCGCGAGAAGAGCGGCAGCGATGCCGCCACGGCTGCCCGCTGGATCGAGGAGATGGGTGCAAAGAACCGGTATGTTCTGGACGTATGGGCGGGTGGATAACCCGGCAGCCGGACGTGCTAAAGCTCTCGCATGATTCCCTGGGAAAAGATCGATACCGCCAAAATCCCCGGCTCCGATGAAGAGCTTCGCCTGATGCGGCGAGGCAAGGAGTTCTCCATCAAGCTCGGCACCAACGAGCTGATGAACAACCGCCTGTCGGGCTCGGAGGCCGCGCTCGCCACGCTTGCGGCGAAGCAGATCGAGACGGTCGCAAAACCTGTCGTCCTCATCGGGGGCCTGGGCATGGGTTTTACGCTGCGTGCTGCGCTGACCGTGCTCGGAAGCAAGGCGAAGATCGTGGTTTGCGAGCTCGTGCCGGCGGTGGTCGCCTGGGCGCGGGGTCCGATGGCGCAGGTGTTCGGCGACAGCCTCGATGACTCCAGGGTGAGCATTCGGGAAACCGACGTTGGCGAAATCATCCGGGCGCAGCGGTCGGCATTCGATGCCATCCTCCTCGACGTCGATAACGGGCCGGAAGGGTTGACCCGGAAGGGCAATGATGCGCTCTACAATGCGAGCGGGTTGAAGGCGGCGAAGACGGCGCTGCGGACGGGCGGCGTGCTCGCGGTCTGGTCCTCGGGGCCCAACCCGGCCTTCACCAAGCGGCTCGGGAGCGCCGGATTCGACGTCAACGAAGTCAATATCCGCGCCACCGGAAGAGGCGGTGGCGCACGTCACGTGATCTGGATGGCGAGGAAGAGCTAGGCCGCTTGCCCAGCAACCGGTTCGATCGTCAGAACATCGTGTTGTTGTTCGCCGGATTTTCCGGGATCGGTTGCACGACGTCCCAGTGTTCGACAACCTTGCCGTTCTCCAGCTTGAAGATGTCGACGATCGCATTGCCCCTGCTGCCGGGCTCGCGTACCGCGTGAACGTGCAGGATGACGTAGTCGCCATCCACGAAGCTGCGCTTGATCTCGCTGTGCGAGTTCGGGAATTTATCCCGGAGGAAGCCGATGAACTTTCGGAATCCGTCCGGACCATCGGCCGCGTTTGGATTGTGCTGGACGTAGCGGTCGCCGACATAGGCGAGGGCTGCATCGGCGTCCTTTTGGTTGAGCCCCTTCTCGTAGAACGCAAGGACAGTTTTGCGATTGGCTTCTTCTTGCGCGCCACCCGCCATCGCGGCGCCGCTGGCGAGGGACAGCGTGAGGACTGAAGCAGCGACGATTGCGGCCGACCGGACGATGAGATGCATGTGAACTCCGAGAGGCCGCGGCCTCTTTGTTGGCGATTGAGGTTCTCAGCGATTGAAGGAGGCCTGTATAGCTTTCGCACCGGCACGCGTTAAGAGAGTAACCGGCAGCTCACATGGTCACCGTGAGGAGACTGTCTGCGTCGGTCAATCTACGCCGCCTGCACCTCCGCGCCATGGGCGTGCTTGGCGATGGCGTCGATGATGTCCGGCCAGAACCGCATCGGCAGCGCGTGGCCCATGCCGTCGATCATCAGCAGCTTGGCCCCCGGAATTGACTCTGCCGTGTCCCTGCCGCCCTGGGGGCGGACCAGCGGATCGACGGTGCCGTGGATGACGAGTGTCGGCGTCTTGACGCCATGCAGCCGCTCCTTGCGGCTACCCGAGGCGAGCACCGCGCGGAGCTGCCGGCCGACACCGGCCGGATTGAGCCCGCGCGCGAACACGCGCTCGGCACGACCGGGATCGAGCGCCTCTTCCTCCGGGAAGGACCCGGCCCGCAACACGTTCCAGGTCTGGCCGTAGCGGACGATGAACTCCTCCTTGCTGCGCGGCGGCGGCGCCATCAGCATCGCGGCGGCCTCGCGTGTCGGGGGCGGCAGGCGCGGATTGCCGGTCGTCGACATGATCGAGGTGAGCGAGCGCACCCGCTCGGGAAACGACAACGTCACTTCCTGCGCAATCATGCCGCCCATGGACGCCCCGACCAGGTGCGCCGACTTGACGCCGAGCGCATCCATCAGCCCGACAGTGTCTTTTGCCATGTCGATCAGCTTGTAGGTTGCGGCCACGGGAATCCTGAGAAACCGGAGCTTCAACAGCTCGAGCGGCGTCAGACGCTTGCCGCCTGTGAGATGGCTCGACTTGCCGATGTCGCGATTGTCGAACCGGATGACGCGAAAGCCGTGCGCGGCGAGCTGCTCACAGAACGCATCGTCCCAGTGGATCATCTGGGCGCCTAACCCCATGATCAGAAGCAGCGGCTCGGCACTGTCGTTGCCGAAAGTCTCGTAACAGATGTCGATGCCGTTGGCGTGGACGGTTTGCGGCGGATGATAGGCGTTCACGGGTGCGTTCCCTCGGCTTTTGATTAATGCTGTATCGCACGGTTTCCCCTCGCAATGAAGCCGCGTCCGCGACACCGGACCCGCTGCTTGCTGGTTGACCGGCACCGCGCAACGGTGTGGTATGGCGAAAAAGGAAGGGCATCGAAGCTCTCGCTTTCAGGAGGACGCCGATGACCGACAAAAGCAACGACCCCATTGCCATGTGGCAGAAGATGGTTGGCGAGATGGAGAAGGGGTTCAACTCCTTCGCCAATCAGGCCATGTCGTCGCCCGAGTTTTCGCAAGCCGTGAACCGGGCCGGCGGCGTTGCTGCAGGTGCTCAGAAGCAGCTCGGCGACCTCATGGAGAAATATCTGGTCTCCATGAATCTGCCGAGCCGGGACCAGGTCACCGGCCTTGCGGAACGGCTACAGTCCATCGAAGGACAGATCGGTGAGATCAAGTCGATGCTGAGCCAGATGGCGGCAAGTTCCGGAATTTCTCAGGGCTCCGATACTGCATTGCGCCCGCCGCGCACCAAGCGCCCGCCGTCTGAAGGCGGAGAGAAGACATGAATGCACCCGCCGGATTAGACTTCGCAGGGATCCCGGAGCGCATCCAGTCCGAGGTGCAACGCGCCATCCAGAGAAGCATCAAGGGCGTCGAATATTTCTCGACGTCCGGCCCCACGCTCGGGTCGACGCCGAAGGACGTGCTGCATTCACGCGGCACGATGAGCCTCTACCACTATCGACCGATGTCCGACGAGATCTATCGAATTCCGATTTTGATCGTGATGGCGACCACCAATCGCGGTTACATTCTCGACCTCGTGCCCGGCCAGAGTTTCATCGAGTTCCTGTTGAAGCGCGGCTACGACGTCTACATGCTCGACTGGAGCGCGCCACGGCCGGAGGAGAAGAGCCTCCGCATGGAGGATTATGTCCTCGACTTCATCCCGGACTGCATCCGCCGCGTGCAGCAGGATTCCGGCGAACAGGACGTCTCCGTCATCGGCTATTGCTTCGGCGGCGTGCTGTCGCTGCTCTACGGCTCGATCCACAAGGATGGGCCGATGAAGAATTTGATCTGCTTCACCACGCCGATCGACTTTCGCGAGATGAAGCTGTTCTCGAACTTCTCCGACCGTCGCTATTTCGACGTCGATCGCCTCGTCGACAGCGTCGGCAACGTGCCGCCCGAGATGATCCTGTCGTCGTTCGAGATGCTGCGCCCGGCCTCCCGCACCGTCAGCCAGATCCAGCTCTGGGAAAACATCTGGAACGACGAGTTCGTCAAATCCTACCGGATGTTCGACCGCTGGGCGACCGACACGCTGCCGCTGGCCGGCGAATATTTCCGCACCATCACCAAGGACCTGATGTGGGACAACAAGCTGTTCAACGACACCATGTCGGTCGGCGGCCGTGCGGCGAAGCTCGAGGACATCAAGGTGCCGTTCCTGCATGCGGTCGCCGAGCATGACCACATCGTGCCGTATGAGGCGGCAAAGCACCTGATCGCCAAGATCGGATCGGAGGACAAGGAGGAGGTGATGCTGAAGGGCGGTCACGTCTCGCTGGTCGCCGGCGCCAATGCGGTGAAGCGGCTGTGGCCGAAACTGGATTCCTGGCTGGGGAAGAGATCGACATGAGTGAGCAGCGTTCCTATCCGCGCCATGTGAAGACGGACGCGGGCGATATCGAGATCCGCCTGATGTCCCCGGCGGACGAAGCCGCGGTGCTCGCCTTCGGCAAGGGCCTGCCGACCCACGACCTGTTGTTCCTGCCGCGCAACATCAGTGAGCCGAAGGTGCTCTCCGCCTGGGTCAAGGAGATCGCGCGCGGCGCGATCACGAGCCTGCTCGCGGTCAGGGACGGCACGGTCGTCGGCTGCGGCACGCTGGTGCGCGATCCGCACTCCTGGTCGCCTCATGTCGGCGAGATCCGGATGGTGGTTTCGCTCGACGTGCGCGGGAAGGGGGTGGGAAGGACGCTGTCGCAGGAGACCTTCGCCCTCGCGCTCGGGGCCGGCCTCGAGAAGCTCTCGGTCCAAATGACGGTCGATCAGCAGGCGGCGATCACCCTGTTCGAGAGCCTTGGCTTCAAGGCCGAGGCACTGCTGCGCGACCATGTTCGCGACGTCGACGGCAAGACCCACGATATCGTCGTGCTCGGGCACAACATCGCGCAGGTCCAGGCCCAGATGGAGGCCTATGGGCTGCCTGGCGCCGTCCAGCATTGAGAACCGCTGGACGGTGTTCGGGAACCCGGATGGTCAGGGAGGCGCCAGATGCCTCTCAACATGGCTATTCACGGTTTCGTGATATCGCACTGCAATATGGATATTGCGTCGCACAATTAACTATGGCATATAAGCCGTGCCCCGGGCCAAAACCGGACGGGGTGAGCCCATAGCTCAACCAATGAGGATGGAGAGACCCCAATGACCACCGAAACCAACACCGTTTTCGAAGGCTTCAAGGACGCGTTCAAGAACATCCAGAACCTGGAAGTTCCCGAGGCCGCCCGCGAGTTCGTCAAGAAGTCCGCCAACACTGCCAAGGATCGTGCTGCCGAGGTGTTCGCTGGCTCCGAGCGCGTGACCGCCGCCGTCGAAAACGCGGTGACCGAGACCGTCACCGAAGCCGGCAAGATCAGCCGCAACATCCAGCAGGCGATCTACGAGGACGCCGAGGCATTCTTCGCGGGCATCGACAAGCTCGCGTCCGCCAAGTCGTTCAGCGAAGCTGTCGAGATCCAGTCCGGCCTGCTCCGCGCCCGCGGCGAAGCGTTCGTCTCGCGCGCCAAGGCGACCACCGACTATTTCGGCAAGCTCGCCGCTAACGGTGCGAAGTCCGCTCAGGACAATTTTGCCAAGGTCTACAACAAGACCGCCTGATACGGCCCCCTGAGTAAAAACTGAATTTGAGGCCCGCTTCGGCGGGCCTTTTGTTATTCCGCCGTAGCTGTCATTGCGAGCGAAGCGAAGCAATCCAGTCTGCCTCCTTGGAAAGACTCTGGATTGCTTCGCTTCGTTCGCAATGACGGATAGGGTGATGCTGTGATGACTCCATCAGGCGCCTTCTCTTTCGACACTCCCGGCGATGCCGAACGCGCAGCCGAATTGCGCCGCGTGAAAGCGCTGGCGACGCTGGTGCTGGGCTCGACGCTTGTCCTGTTCGTCGTTGCGAAATGGCTGCTGCCCGTACATCCCGTGTTCGGATTCATCGCGGCCTTCGCCGAAGCCGCGACCATCGGCGGGCTCGCCGACTGGTATGCGGTGGTCGCGCTGTTCAAGCGTCCACTCGGCCTGCCGATCCCACACACCGCGATCATCCAGAGCAACCAGGCCCGTATCGCCGACAAGCTCGGCGAGTTCATCCAGGTGCATTTCCTCGAGGCCGCTCCCGTCGAGGCCAAGCTGAAGGAGATCGATTTCGGCTCCTTCGTCGCCGACTGGCTGCGCGATCGCAAGCGCAGCGATGACCTCGCGCGCTTTGCGCTGCGCCTGCTGCCGGAGGCTGTCTCCGCGACCGAGAGCTCCGGTCTGATGACCTTCATCATCCGCCGCATGTCCTCGCAGCTCCAGGCCGTCGATCTGGCGCCGCTCGCGGCCGGCACGTTGCGCGGCTTCGTCGCGGAAGGGCGGCACCAGATCCTGTTCGACGATCTTCTGCGCGTGATGCACGAGACGCTGAACCAGACCGAGACGATGGCGATCATCCGCGAGAAGGTGCGCGCGGAATTGCCGACCTTGCTCAGGCTCTATCGCGCCGACAAGTTTCTGGTGAACAAGATCGTGGCCTCCGCCACCGCGTTCTTCAATGAAGTGCGCAGCGATCCCAAACATCCTTTTCGCGGCGAGTTCGATCGCATGGTGCTGAGCTTCGTCGACCGGCTCGGCACCGACCAGGCCTATATCGACCGCATCGACGGCTTGAAGCGCGATCTGCTCGCGCGTCCCGAGCTTGCCGATCTCGCCCGCACCGTCTGGGCCAATACGCGGTCCTTCATCGAACGTAGTGCAAGCGGCGAGACGCAGGTGCTGCAGCATCATCTCGCGGGCATGTGTGTCGCGGCGGGCGAAGCGCTTGCGGGCGATGCCGAGCTGCGCGGCGAGATCAACAAGGGGCTGGTCGCGGTGCTGCGCAGTTTCGTCGCGGACCAGAAGAGCGGCGTCTCGACCTTCATCTCCGACCAGGTCAAATCGTGGGATATGGCGCAGCTGATTTCGCTGATCGAAATCAACATTGGCCGCGACCTGCAATACATCCGCTTCAACGGCTCGCTGATCGGCGGGCTGGCGGGTCTTGCGCTTTACTCCGTAGAATTCCTGCTTCGATTGTTGTGACTTTTGCGTCACGGACGTCAGCATTAACGCGCGGGCCTATTGTGGCCCGGAGTGTCTCCCGCTTGAATGTCGGGAACCCGCTGCCTAGCTGATTCATGTTGCGTTGCGGAACGATCAAGAAGCCGGCGTGTTGGAATCCCATACCCATTTGCCGGCAAACAACCGGTGGCCTTTTCAGCAATTTTCCCAAGGGGACCATTGATGACCGCTACTGCCCAGACGCTGAGCCCGCCGTCTCGCACCCTGATGTTCCTGGAAGGGCGAGCGATCCACGAGTTCGGCGCCTTCCTCGGCGCGCTGCCGCTGCTCAGCCTCGCGCCGCGCGGCGATGGGCATCCGGTGCTGGTTCTGCCGGGCCTCGTGGCCTCCGACGGGTCCACGCGTGCACTGCGCACCTTTCTGTCCGGCAAGGGCTATGCGGTGAGCGGCTGGCGCCAAGGCCGCAACTATGGCCTGCGCGAGGGCGTGCAGCACGCGATGGTGGATCTGGTTCAGGAGCTCAGCGACAGGCACGGCCGCAAGATCAGCCTGGTCGGCTGGAGCCTCGGCGGTCTCTATGCGCGCCAGCTCGCCAAGATGATGCCCGACCGCGTACGCCAGGTGATCACGCTCGGCAGCCCCTTTGCCGGCGATCCGCATTCGACCAATGCCTGGCGAGTCTATGAATGGGCGAGCGGCCGGAAGTCCAACGAGGTCGACCCGCAGTTCGGCGGCGATCTCGCCGTTCCGCCGCCGGTGCCGACCACGGCGATCTTCAGCCGCACCGACGGCGTCTGCGCCTGGCAGGGCTGCATGGAGAAGACGGGCGCGCAGACCGAGAGCATCGAGATCGAGAGCAGCCATTGCGGCATGGGCCATCATCCCGCCGCTGTCTTCGCGGTGGCTGATCGCCTTGCGCAGAAGGAAGGCAGCTGGCGGCCCTTCGACCGCAGCGGCTGGCGCAGCGTGGTCTATCCCGATCCGCATCGGTAATTCTTTGCCTCTCTCCGTAAGAACGGGGCAAGGGAGAAGAGCGTCGCACCCGTCCATTGTCGTGCCCGCACCAAACGCGCTATGCCTCGCGCATGGCGCATCCGTTGTCCCGCATCATCGATCAGCTCAAGCGCGAGCCGTCGCGCACCGGCTCTATCGTCATCACGGTATTCGGTGATGCCATCGTGCCGCGTGGCGGTTCGGTATGGCTCGGCACGCTGCTGGAATTCTTCGAGACCCTGGACATCGACAGCGGCGTGGTGCGTACCGCGATGTCGCGGCTTGCTGCCGATGGCTGGCTGACGCGCGAAAAGGTCGGCCGCAATAGTTTTTACCGCTTGGCCGACAAGGGCCGCCAGATCTTCGAGGCCGCGACACGCCATATCTACGATCCGCCGCCATCCGACTGGACCGGGCGCTTCGAGCTGCTTCTGATCGGCAATGGCGAGGATCGCGATGCCTCGCGCGAGGCGCTCCGCAATGCCGGCTTCGGCAGCCCGCTGCCGGGCGTGTGGGTCGCCCCGTCAGGCGTGCCAGTGCCCGGCGAGGCCGCGGGCGCCATCCGTCTGGAGGTCTCGGCCGAGGATGACAGTGGTCGCCGGCTGCTCAGTGCGAGCTGGCCACTGGATCGCACCGCGGACGCCTATCTCAAGTTCATGAAGACGTTCGAGCCGCTGCGCGCCGCGATCGCGCGCGGCAGCGACTTGTCCGAGGCCGACGCCTTCACGGCGCGCATCCTCCTGATCCACCATTATCGCCGAGTCGTGCTGCGCGATCCGCTGCTGCCCGAAAGCCTGCTTCCGGCGAACTGGCCAGGCAAGGCCGCCCGTGCGTTGTGCGGCGACATCTATCGCGCGCTGCTTGTCCCATCGGAACAATGGCTTGATGGTCGTGGGACCAATGAAAAGGGGCCATTGCCGCTGGCGCGGAAACTCCTGGAGAGGAGATTCGAGACTTGATTGTTATGTTACAGAAATATCTTGCGTGATCTGATTCTTGTTATATATTGCTCAATAAAATGGGAGGATGCGCATGTATACCCAGGCGCTGAACACGGCCGAGACCGATGATCGCGGCCTCGAGGATGCGGCCAAGGCTGCGCAGTTCCAGACGCGCATCGATGCCGAGGAGCGCATCGAGCCGAACGACTGGATGCCGGCGGCTTATCGCAAGACGCTGACCCGCCAGATCTCCCAGCACGCTCATTCCGAAATCGTCGGCATGCTGCCCGAAGGCAACTGGATCACCCGCGCGCCGTCCTTGCGCCGCAAGGCCGCGCTGCTCGCCAAGGTGCAGGACGAGTGCGGCCACGGGCTCTATCTCTATGCCGCGGCCGAGACGCTCGGCACTTCGCGCGAAGAGCTGGTCGACGCCATGCTCGCGGGCAAGGCCAAATATTCCTCGATCTTCAACTACCCGACCCTCACCTGGGCCGACATCGGCACCATCGGCTGGCTGGTCGACGGCGCCGCGATCATGAACCAGATTCCGCTGTGTCGCTGCTCCTATGGTCCTTACGCGCGCGCGATGATCCGCGTCTGCAAGGAGGAGTCGTTCCATCAGCGCCAGGGCTATGAGATCATGCTGACGCTGTGCCGTGGCTCGGACGAGCAGAAGGCGATGGCGCAGGATGCCTTGAATAGGTGGTGGTGGCCGGTGCTGATGATGTTTGGCCCGCCCGATGCCACCAGCCAGCACAGCGACACCTCGACGAAGTGGAAGATCAAGCGCTTCTCCAATGACGAGCTGCGGCAGAAGTTCGTCGACGCCACCGTGCCGCAGGCGCAATATCTCGGCCTGACCATTCCCGATCCCGGCATGATTCAGGACGCCGATGGGCACTGGCGCTACAGCGAGATCGACTGGACCGAGTTCAAGCAGGTGCTCGCCGGCAACGGCCCATGCAACCGGGATCGCATCGCGGCACGCCGCAAGGCGCACGATGAGGGCGCCTGGGTGCGCGAGGCGGCAGCTAGCTATGCCGCAAAGCGCACGCAGCGTCGAACTGCACAAGCGGCAGAGTAGGGAGATTGCGATGGCCACGCCGAACACGCCGCTGTGGGAAGTCTTCATTCGCAGCCGCAACGGGCTCGCGCACAAGCATGTCGGCTCGCTGCATGCGAGCGACGCCACGATGGCCTTGCAAGCCGCCCGCGATATCTACACGCGTCGCGGTGAGGGCCTTTCGATCTGGGTGGTGCCGTCGACGGCGATCACCGCAAGCGATCCCGCCGAGAAGGGCATGATGTTCGAGCCGGCGGAATCAAAGATCTACCGCCACCCGACGT
>NZ_JADPJF010000148.1:225379-239345 GCF_023073295.1 Bradyrhizobium sp. 23
ACGAGGTGCCTGAGGAAGTAGGACACATGTGATGGCGAACATCGAGGTCTCCGAAACACCGCTGGTGCTCTACGCATTACGCCGCGCCGACGACGCGCTGATCCTCGGCCACCGCCTGTCGGAATGGTGCGGGCATGCGCCGATGATGGAAGAGGACATGGCGCTCTCCAACATCGCGCTCGACCTCATCGGCCAGGCCCGCGAGCTCTACACCTACGCAGCCAAAGCCGAAGGCAAGGACAACGACGAAGACAAGCTCGCCTACCTTCGCGATGTCAGGCAGTATCGCAATCTGCTGCTCCTCGAGCAGCCGAACGGCGACTTTGCCCAGACGATGGTGCGGCAGTTCTTCTATTCCGCCTTCGCCGATCTCTACTGGCGCGCCATGATGACCTCGCGCGATACGACGCTCGCTGCGATTGCCGCGAAGTCGGAGAAGGAGAGTGCCTATCATTTGCGGCATTCCTCGGAGTGGATGATCCGGCTCGGCGACGGCACCGACGAGAGCCATGCCCGCGCGCAAGCTGCGATCGATCATCTCTGGGCGTTCACCGGCGAGATGTTTGCCGTCGACGACGGCGAGCGCGCCTTGATCCATGCCGGTATCGCCGTAGACCCAGGGACCTTGCGGGGTCGCTGGCTGACGACACTTTCGGATGTGATCGGCGAAGCAACGCTCAAGCTGCCGCAGAACGACTGGATGCAGCAGGGCGGTCGCGTGGGCCGGCACAGCGAGCATCTCGGCCATCTCCTCTCAGAGCTGCAATCGATACAGCGTACCTTCCCGGGGCAGACATGGTGACGGTGCTGGAGCCCCATAGCGACCTGCGCCGACGGGCCTGGGATGCCGCGGCGAGCGTGGTCGATCCCGAAATCCCGGTTTTGACCATCGCCGATCTCGGGGTGCTGCGTGATGTCGTCCTCGACGGCGATCAGGTCGAGGTCGCGATCACCCCGACCTATTCGGGCTGTCCGGCCATGAACATGATCGCGCTGGAAATCGAGGTCGCGCTGGAGCGCGCCGGTTTCCGCAGTCCAAAGGTCCGCACCGTGCTGTCGCCGGCCTGGACCACCGACTGGATGAGCGAAGAGGGCCGCCGGAAGCTTCATGCCTACGGCATCGCACCGCCGCAGGCCTCGAATTCACGCCGCGCGCTGTTCGGCGAGCAAGCCGTTGTGTGCCCGCAATGCGGCTCGGCGAATACCGAGCTGCTGTCCGAATTCGGCTCCACCTCCTGCAAGGCACTCTGGCGCTGCAGGGCGTGCCGCGAACCCTTCGACTACTTCAAGTGTCATTGACCATGTCAGCAGTCGCACCACGCTTTCATCGCCTGGCCGTCAACGACCTCCGCCGCGAGGCGTCGGACGCCATATCGCTGACATTCGCCATCCCGACGGAGCTTGCGACCGACTACGCTTTCATGCCCGGCCAATACCTCACACTCCGCACCATGCTGGATGGCGAGGAAGTGCGCCGCTCCTATTCGATCTGCTCCGGCCCCGACGACGGCGAGATACGGATCGCCGTCAAGAAGGTTGATGGAGGCGCGTTTTCGAGCTGGGCAGCGGACGATTTGAAGTGTGGCGACGCGCTGGACGTGATGACGCCCACGGGACGCTTCGGCGTGATCCCGCCGGCCGGCGGCGGCCGCATCCATGTCGGCTTTGCCGCTGGGTCCGGCATCACGCCGATCCTGTCGATCGTCAAGGGCGTCCTCGCGCGCGAAGCCGACAGCCGCTTCTTCCTGTTCTACGGCAATCGCACGACCGACAACATCATGTTCCTCGAGGCGCTCGAAGAGCTCAAGGATCGCTTCATCGACCGCCTCTCGATCTTCCACGTCATCTCGGGCGAGGAACAGGACATTCCGATCCTGCACGGCCGGCTCGACGGCGACAAGGTGAGGGTGCTGCTGCGCTCGCTGGTACCGGCGGAAAGCGTCGATCACGTCTTCATCTGCGGTCCGTCCGGCATGAGCGAGGACATCGAGGCGACCTGTCGCGATCTCGGCATCGCGGAGGAGCGTATCCATGTCGAGCGGTTTGTCTCGGAGTTCGGTGGCAAGCCGCGGCCGAAGAAGATCGTTGCGCCGGACGCGCCGCCGAAAGCGATCGCGTCGCTGATCATCGACGGCAAGCGCCGCGACGTGCCGGTGGCAGAGGACGAGGCGATCCTCGATGCCGCGCTACGCGCCGGTGTCGATCTGCCCTTCGCCTGTAAGGGCGGCATGTGCTCGACCTGCCGTGCCAAACTGGTGGAGGGCGAGGCGCCGATGGACATCAACTACTCGCTGGAACCCTGGGAGCTGAAGGCCGGCTTTGTCCTGACCTGTCAGGCCAAGCCATCGTCGGAGCGGGTCGTGGTCGACTACGACCACGTTTGACAGTTTTAGCCAGGCAGCAGAACATCGTGTCCAAACAATCGGACGGGAGAAGCGCGTGAACGTCAAAGCCGCCTTGTCGCCCGAGGATATTGCCCGCGCCTGCGCCGATGCGATGTGGGCGGAGGACGATGCCTCCAAAGGACTCGGCATGGAGATCGTCGAGATCGGCCCGGGGTTCGCGACGCTGGCGATGAATGTGCGGCCGGATATGGTCAACGGTCAGCGCATCGTCCATGGCGGCTTCATCTTCACGCTGGCCGATTCCGCCTTCGCTTTCGCGTGCAACTCGCACAACGACCGCGTCGTGGCGGCGCAGGGACAGATCACCTTCATCAAGCCGGGCAAGCTCGGCGATCGCCTCGTCGCAAAGGCCCGCGAGGTCACGCGTGGCGGCCGCTCCGGCATCTATGACGTGCGCGTCACCGCCGGCGATACAGTCATCGCCGAATTCCGCGGGCATTCGCGGGTCATTCCCGGAAACTGGCTGCCGGCGCAGGATCAATAAAGGAAAGCAATGATACGGGGAAACGAGGATGGCTCTGACGAGGCTCAAGGAAGGTGGCAACACCTATAAGGCCGAGCTGGATGCGCACGAGCGTGCATCGCGCGACGAGATCATGGCACTCCAGGTGCAGCGGCTGGCCTGGTCACTGAAGCACGCTTACCACAACGTCGCGCACTATCGCAAGGCCTTCGACGCGGCCGGCGTGCACCCGTCCGACTTTCGCGAGCTCTCGGATCTCGCGAAATTTCCGTTCACCGTAAAAACGGACCTGCGCGACAATTATCCCTTCAACATGTTTGCCGTGCCCCGTGAGAAACTGGTGCGCGTGCATGCGTCCTCCGGCACGACGGGCAAGCCGATCGTGGTGGGCTATACGCAACGCGACATCGACACCTGGTCGGACGTGATGGCACGCTCGATCCGCGCCGCGGGCGGCCGCACCGGCATGATCATCCACAATGCTTATGGCTACGGTCTTTTCACAGGCGGGCTTGGCGTGCACTACGGCGCCGAAAAACTCGGCTGCACTGTGGTGCCGATCTCCGGGGGCATGACCGAGCGGCAGGTGCAGCTCATCAACGATTTTCGGCCCGACATCATTACGGTGACGCCGAGCTATATGCTGGCGATCCTCGACGAGTTCAAGCGTCAGAAGCTCGATCCGCGCCAATGCTCGCTCAAGGTCGGCATCTTCGGCGCGGAGCCGTGGACCAATGCGATGCGCGGCGAGATCGAAGATGCCTTCGACATGGATGCGACCGACATCTACGGTCTCTCCGAGGTGATCGGCCCCGGCGTCGCGCAGGAATGCATCGAGACCAAGGACGGCCTGCATATCTGGGAGGATCATTTCTATCCCGAAGTGATCGATCCCGACACCGGTGCGGTGCTGCCCGACGGGGAGAAGGGCGAACTGGTGTTTACATCGCTCACCAAGGAAGCCTTTCCGGTGATCCGCTATCGCACCCGCGACCTGACGCGGCTTCTGCCGGGCACGGCGCGGCCCGGCATGCGGCGGATGGAGAAGGTCACGGGGCGCTCGGACGACATGATCATCCTGCGCGGCGTCAACCTGTTCCCGACCCAGATCGAGGAGGTTCTGCTCGCCACCGACTGGTGCGGCGGGCATTTCATTCTGGAATTGACTCGGGAAGGACGCATGGACGAGTTGACCATCATCGCCGAGGCGCGGCCGGAGAGTTGGGATGGCCGGGGTCTCCTCGACCATGCCGATCGGATCTCAACCCATATCAAGAACACGATCGGGATCAGCTCCAACGTGCGGGTGGTTGCGCCTGCGACGCTGGAACGCTCGCTCGGCAAGGCGAAGCGGCTCTACGACAAGCGGCCGAAGGATTAAGTTGACGGGATTGACTTGACGGATTGACTTGACTGCCCTCAGAGGCGACAAGGCCCGCGAGAAATCGCGGATCTTTTCCATGTCGTCAGCCAATCCCAAAGCCGTCGAGGCGCGCTGCGTCCGCGTCAATGCCAAGGCCGAGAACGCCGCTGGGATTGCACCTCGCGTCGAGCCTCATACGCTCGCGCGCGGTCCGAACGATCTCCTGATCGAGATCAAGGCCGCCGCCGTCAATCCGTCCGACGTCAAGGCCGCGACTGGGCTAATGGCCTATGCCATCTTCCCGCGCACGCCGGGGCGCGATTACGCCGGCGTGGTGATCGACGGGCCGGCCGGTACGATGGGCCGCGAGGTGTTCGGCTCCTCCGGCGATCTCGGCATCCGCCGCGACGGCACTCACGCCAGCCATCTCGTCGTTGAATCCGACGCGGTGGTGGAGAAGCCGAAGACCGTGTCTTGGGAGGAGGCCGCCGGCATCGGCGTGCCCTTTGTCACCGCCATGGAGGGTTTTCGCCGCGCCGGCATTCCAAAGCCCGGGGAAACGGTGCTGGTGTTCGGCGCCAACGGCAAGGTTGGTCAAGCGGCGGTGCAGATCGCGACGTGGCAGGGTGCGCATGTCATCGGCGTGGTGCGCAAGGCGGAACCTTATGAGGGCCACACCAATGCATCCATCGAGGTGATCGACGCTTCCGCGACCGACGTCGCCACACGCGTGCGCGAGTTGACCGATGGCAAAGGCGCCGACATCGTCTTCAACACGGTCGGCGATCCCTATTTCCAGGCGGCGCACAAGTCGCTCGCGCTTCGCGGCCGCCAGATCCTGATCGCCGCCATCGACCGCATCGTGCAGTTCAACATTCTCGAATTCTACCGCGGGCAACACACCTATGTCGGCGTCGACACGCTCGGCCTGTCGTCGATCGCGACAGGCGCTGTGCTGCGTGACCTCGGCCCGGGCTTCGCGAGCGGGCACCTGAAACCGTTTCCGATCAAGGCGAACGCCGTCTATCCGCTCGAACGCGCGAAGGAGGCCTATGTCGCCGTTGCAGGCTCCTCGCGGGATCGCGTGATCCTGAAACCTTGATCATGGATTCGTCTCCACAACTCATCATCCTCGCCGGCCTCGTCGTCGGCCTGGTCTACGGCGCTGTCGGCCTGCTCAGCGGCTTCTGCCTGATGAGCAGCATGCGCGGCTGGTTGTCGGAGGGGGATGGGCGGTTGGTCCGAACCTATGCGCTGGCGATCGCGGTTGCGACCACAGCGAGCCAGTTCCTCGCCGGCACCGGCATGGTCAATCTCGGCAAGTCGATTTACCTGCAACAGTCCTTCTCGATGCCGGTGCTGTTTCTCGGCGGACTTCTGTTCGGATACGGCATGGTACTGTCCAACGGCTGCGGTTCGCGCGCGCTGGTGCTGCTCGGTCGTGGCAATCTCCGCTCCTTCGTCGTGGTGGTCGTGCTCGCCATCGCCGCGCAGATGACGCTCAAGGGCCTGATCGCGCCGGCGCGCATCGCCGTGGTCCAGGCCTCGCAAACCACGGTCAACGTGAATTCGCTGCCGTCATTGTTCGCCATGTTCGGTCCGGCTGAAGCGCTTTCGCGCGCAATGGCTGCTGCTGTCGTTGTCGTCACGCTGATCCTGTTTGCTTTCGCGCACCCAGCGTTCCGACGTTCGCCCGGCCAGATTGCAGCCGGTGTCGTCGTCGGTCTCCTCGTCGCCGGCGGCTGGTTCGTCACCGGCTATCTCGGCGCGGATGATTTCAACCCCGTCCCCGTGACCTCGCTTACCTTCGTCGCGCCGATCGCGGACAGCCTGCAATATGCCATGCTCTCGACGGGCCTGACGCTGAATTTCGGCATCGCGACGGTTGCAGGTGTCTTCGCCGGCAGTCTGGTCACCGCGCTTGCGACGGGCCGTTTCCATCTCGAAGGCTATTCCTCGCCACGCCATATGCTGCGATCGGCGGCTGGCGCCGCACTGATGGGCATCGGCGGCGTGATGGCGTTCGGCTGTTCGATCGGCCAAGGGCTCACCGGCGTGTCGACGCTCGCGCTCGGCTCATTCGTCGCCGTCGCCGGCATCCTGCTCGGCACGACGGCGGGATTGCGCGGGATGCTGCGCGTTCAGCCCTTCGCGGTAGCCTGACCACGCAGCAGGCGATCGCCGAGCGTTGCGAGACCGATGCCGGTGATGATCAGCGCGGCCGCTGTCACCAGACTCATGTCGATCGGCTCGCCCAGCAGGATCGCGGCGCTGGCGATGCCGACGAGCGGCGTTGCGGTGGTGCCGAGCGAGGTCGTCAGGGCCGAGATGCTCTTATTCACCATCGACATCGCCCAATAGGCGAGCACCGTCCCGATCAGCCCGGAATACAGGAACAGCAACACGAGTCTCCACGACCACTCCACATGCGGCAGGCCATCCGCGATGGTCGCGCTCACCGATAGCACGATGGTTGCCACGAGCACTTGCCAGATCAGAAGCTGGAGCGGCGAGGCAATCCAGCGATGGGCGCGGATATAGATAATGTTCGCGGCCCATGAGATCGCGGCCAGGATCACCATGCCGGCGCCGAGCACGACATTGGTGTTGGTCCAGTCGATCGAGGCCGGGTTCAGGATGACGATCAGGCCGATCAGGCCCAGCAGCGCGCCGGCGAGCTTCGGCGCCGTCAAAGTGTCCTTCCCGAGTAGCGGCGCGGCGATCGCGACCCAGAGTGGCGTGGTGTAGCCGAGCACAACGGCCTTGCTCGCGGGTAGGAAGCGCACACCGGCCGCAACCAGGACCGAGAACACGGTCATGTGCAGCAGTGCAACGCTCAGGACCACCGGGATGTCGCGACGCTCCGGAATCATCAGATTGTTGCTGAGCCCGAGGATCACGAACAATCCAGCCAGCGCGATCCAACTCCGGATCGCTGAAGCCCACAGTGGTGGAAGGAATTGGACGAGTTGCTTCGTCACCGACCAGTTTATGCCCCAAGCCAGCACGACGATGAGAAACAGGCCAACGGCTGCGCGGGGGGATAGGGAGTTCATTTCGGAGGTCCTTGAAGCAGTCCAGTCCAGCGGATAGCATCTCGTCTGGCACCTGAAACAGTGCCAGATCGGAAAGGAATAGGGTGCCAGTTCCGGACAGCATGATCTCCGCCCTGATCGACCTGAACCGGGCCGACGACGAGGGGCTGGTGGCTCAACTGACGAGCCAGCTCCGAAGCTTGATCGCGACCGGGCGTCTCGTCAAAGGCCGCACGCTGCCGTCGAGCCGTGGGCTTGCGAGCGATCTCGGCGTCTCGCGCAACACCGTCAGCTATGCGTTCGAGCAACTCGCCGCCGAGGGATATCTCGAAGCCTCGCACGGCCGCCGTCCGATGGTTGCGGTCGACGGCGGCGAGCGCGTCACAGAGGCTGGCGCCGTCGCATCTCGCATACGCCCTGGCAAGCCGCGGCTTTCGCCCTGGGCGTCGAGCCTCACGCAGACCGACTGGCCGATGTCTTATCAGGCGCGACTGAGACCCTTGCGTCCCGGACATGGCGATTTCAGGGAGTTTCCCAACGAGGTCTGGGCGCGCTGCCTGCGCCGCAGCGCTGTGCGCGCGGCGAGGCGCGAGCTCGGACCGGTCAATCGGCCGCGCCTGCGCGAGGCACTGGCGCATTATCTTGCGACCAGCAGGGGCGTGCGCGCGACGGCGGATCAGATCCTGATTCTGCCGAGCGCGCAGGCTGCGCTGACCCTGATCGCGGCCGCCGTCATCACCCCCGGCGACGATGTCTGGGTCGAGGATCCCGGCTATCCCGGCGCCGCGGCCGCCTTCCGCGCATCCGGTGCGCGCGTGATCGGGATGAGTTTGGACGAGCAGGGCATGCAGCGGATTCGTGGCTTGGCGGCCCCGACCTTGATCTTCATGACGCCGTCGCATCAGCACCCGACCGGCCGCCTGATGTCGCTCTCGCGCCGCACGGAGTTTCTTGGCCTGAGCAGGCCCGGCAAGACCTGGATCGTGGAGGACGATTACGACGGCGAATTCCACTATGATAGCCGGCCGGTGCCGGCCTTGCAGGGACTCGATGCCCACGGCCGCGTGTTCTATGTCGGCACGTTCTCCAAGGTCATGACCTCGGATATCCGGCTTGGCTACCTCGTCGTACCGCCGGCCATGGTCGGTACTCTCGAGATCGTACAGCGGCACATCGGACTGATCGCCGCGAGCCACATCCAGGAGGCGCTGGCCGAGTTCATTGCCGACGGGCATTTCCTGGCGCATCTGCGCCGGGTGCGCCGGATCTATCACGCCCGCCGCGATCACCTCGTGGAGGGATTGGAGCGCCATTTGGGCGATGTGCTCTCTGCCGAAGTGCCCCCCGGTGGCATTCAGCTCGTCGCGCGTCTCAAGCGCGGTCGCGCTGATCAGGTGGCGGTCAAGCGGCTGGTCGAAGCGGGCGTTGAAACGCGTGCCCTGTCCGGCTTGGCACTGGGCAGGCCGCGCGACCACGGCCTGCTGCTCGGCTTCGCGGCCTGGCGCGAGAGCGAGATCACCGCGGCGGTGCGAACAATGGCGTCGTGCTTCTAGCGCAGTCGCGCTAATCCACGGCCTTGGTCACGATGCGGATTTCCGACGTCAGCGTCCGGTGCACCGGGCACTTGTCGGCGATCTCCATCAATTTCTTGCGCTGCTCGGGATCGAGCGCGCCGTCCATCGCGATGTCGCGCTCGATCTGGTCGAGCATGCCATCGCGCGTCTCGCATTCCGCGCAGTCTTTTGCATAGATCTTGGAATGCTTCAGTGAGACGGTGACACGATCGAGCGGCAACGACTTGCGGTTGGCATAGAGGCGCATGGTCATCGAGGTACAGGCCCCGAGGCCAGCGAGCAGGAGATCGTAAGGACCAGGGCCGGCATCCTCGCCGCCGGCGGCGACCGGCTCGTCCGCGACGAGCTGATGCGGACCGACGGAGATGGTCTGGTTGAACTTGCTCTTGCGGGTCTCCTGCACCACGACCCGGCGCGGCGCCTCGGGGAGATCCATCGCCTTCGCAGGTTTGGCCGCGTCGATGTACCGGCTCGCCCAGGCCGCGATCACGTCGGCTGCATAGAGCGCGTCGGCCGGCTTGGTCAGGAGATGATCGGCATGGTCGAGCGAGACGAAGCTCTTGGGATGCCTGGCGGAGACGAAGAGCTTCGTCGCATTGTCGATACCGACGGTATCGTCGACCGGAGAATGCATCACCAACAGCGCCTTGTGCAGGCCGGCGACGTCTTTCATCAGCTCGTGCTCGGCGACGTCGTCGAGGAATTCGCGCTTGATCCGGAACGGGCGTCCCGCAAGCGAGACTTCGACCTCACCTTGCGTGCGAATGTCGCCGAGATGCTCTTTGAAAAGGCCGGTGACGTGGGCGGGATCGGATGGTGCCGCAATGGTCACAACCGCCTTGGCTTCCGGGATTCGTCCTGCTGCCGCAAGGATCGCGGCGCCGCCGAGGCTGTGACCGATCAGAATCGACGGCGCCTTGCGGACGCTACGCAGATGATCGGCGGCGCGCACGAGATCGGCAACGTTGGAGGAAAACGTCGAATTGGCAAAATCCCCCTCGCTGGAGCCGAGCCCGGTGAAGTCGAAGCGCAGCACCGCGATGCCCTTGGCGGCCAGCGCGACCGAGATGCGTTTGGCGGCCAGCGTGTCCTTGCCGCAGGTGAAGCAATGCGCGAACAGCGCGAAGGCCCCGGGCTCGCCGTCGGGTAGCTCCAGCGCGGCCGAAAGCTGATGGCCGCCTTCGCCGGTGAATTGAAAGCGCTCTGTCGGCATGGGTTTCCCCCGTTCCTTGCTGAACCTAGTCGCCCGAATAGCGTTGCTCTGCCCAGGGATCGCCGCGGTTATGGTAGCCACGGACTTCCCAGAAGCCCGGCGCGTCCTCGGTCAGGAATTCGATCGACTGAACCCATTTGGCGCTCTTCCAGAAATACAGATGCGGCACGACCAGCCGTACCGGGCCGCCATGTTCGGCCGACAATGGCTCACCGGACCAGCTATGGGCGAGCAATGCGTCCTCGGCGGCAAAGTCGTCCAGCGCGAGGTTGGTGGTGTAGCCATCATGGGAATGCAACACGACGAAGCGCGCGTCCGGGCGCGGCTGGCAGGCCGCGAGCAGCTCGCGCGTGGCGAGCCCCTCCCACTCATTGTCGTAGCGCGACCAGGTGGTGACGCAGTGGATGTCGGAGATGAACTGCGCCTGCTTCTGGGCGGCGAACTCGGCAAAGGTCCAGAACACGGGGTTCTCGATCGCGCCGTAGACGTCGAGGCGCCAGTGCTCGCGCGAAATCGGCGGTACGACTCCGAGATCGAGCACCGGCCAGTCCTTTGTCAGATGCTGACCGGGCGGCAGGCGCTGATCTTCCGGGCGCGTGATCTTGCCTGTCAAAAAGCGGCCCTCGCGCGCCCATTTTTCCTTGGTGCGCGTCAGCTTGCTGTCGGGCGGCTCGTTGTCTTCGGCCATCGGCTACTCGTGGCGGTGCAAGTCCGGCCTCTCCGTATCACTGTTTGGAGAGGTCTACATCGCCTTTCCAAGCAAAAATGGCAACTGGCGGGGGCCTCTGACGGTTCCTTGGGACCAGGTCACCGTGCCTGCCGGATCGAGGGCGAAGTCCGGAATGCGCTTCAGCCATTCCTCCAGCGCAACCTGCATCTCCATGCGCGCAAGGTTCGAGCCGACGCAGCGGTGGATGCCGAGGCCGAAGGCGGCGTGGCGGTTCTCGCGGCGGTCAATTACGACCTTGTCAGCATCCGGAAACATTTTCGGATCCCGGTTGGCGGCCGGGAAGGACAGCAGCACCATGTTGCCTGCCTTGACCGGGCAGCCCGAAATCGTGGTCTCCTTGACCACTTCGCGCGCCATCGTCACCGGCGAATAGGCGCGCAGCAGCTCCTCCACCGCGGTCGGGATCAGCTCGGGCTCTGCAACCAGGCGCTCGCGGTCGGCGGGCGTCCGGGCAAGGTGCCAGAGCGAGGAGCCGATCGCGCTCCAGGTGGTGTCGATGCCGGCAATCAGGAGCAGGCGCAACGAGCCCAGCACATGCGAATCCTCGAGCGGATTGCCGTCCTTGTCCCTGGCATTCATCAGGTAGGAAATCAGATCGTCGGTTGGCTTGTTCTTGCGCGCTTCGATATGGGCGCTGAAATAGGCGCTCATCTCGTGCACCGCCTGGAGCAACGTGTTTTCGTCCTTGATGCCAAGTTCCAGGATCATGTGGATCCATCGGATGAAGAGATCGCTGTCCGTCTCGGGGATGCCGAGCATGTGTGCGATCGCGCGAACCGGAATGTGCTTGGTGTAGCGCTCTGCCGCGTCAAGTCGGCCTTCAGTGATGAAGCCGTCGATCAACTCGTTGCAGATCGCGCGCACCCGCGGCTCCAGCTTCTTCATCGCGTCCGGCGTGAACGGCGGCAGCAGCAATTGCTTGGCTGGCTTGTGCACCGGCGGATCGGACGTGATCGGCGGGGCGGAGTTTCTGCTGGTGATCTCCGGCCGAACGTCCCGGACGATGATGCGGCGCGAGGAGAAATGCTCGCTGTCGTTGGCGATCTCGCGCACTGCCTCATAGGTCGTCGGCATGTAACAGCCGAGGAAGCGTTCGGTATGCACGACCGGGCTTGCGGCGCGCAGCTCGTCCCAAATCGGGAAGGGATCTTCCGTCCATTGCGGATCGGTGTGGTCGAAATCATGGACCCAGTCGGTCACGGGCGGATGGGCGGTGGGCTGGCTGATGTCGGACATCTCGAAATCCCTTGAAATCCCTTGGGGGCTCGTGGTCGCGGAAGGCACGCGGGCAGAAGCGGGCGCGCTACTCCTCGATCACGTCGATCGCGATTTCCGGGCAATTGGACTTGGCGAGCCAGGCCTTGTCTTCGAGGCCGGGCGGGACCGTGCCGTCGCCGGCTTCGTGGGCGTTGCCGTATTCGTCCAGCTCGAACAGCTCCGGCGCCAGCGCCTTGCAGCGCGCGTGCCCCTGGCATTTGTCGGGATCAACGTGAACCCTCAGTCGCTCTGTCATGGCGGCTTCCTCGATCGTGTGCACTCCGGCCCGAAGGCGGCGCGCGCTCCCATTTGAGTTTTTGTTCAAGTTATAGGCTATTACATTCGCCGGCAGGCTTCCCCTGTCAAGCGCAAACTTATAGGCTCTGCGCAACATGCGTTCACAACTTGCCCGCAAGCCCGAGAATACCTACCACCACGGCGATCTCCGCGACGCCTTGATCAAGGCCGCGCTGCGCGAAGCCGAGCAGGGCGGGACGGAGGCGATCAGCATCAAGGCGCTGGCAAAGCAGCTGGGTGTTTCGCAGCCGGCGCCCTACCGGCATTTCGCCGATCGCGAGGCGCTGCTTGCGGCGGTGACGGCGGAGGCGTTCCGGCAGCTCAACGGGATATTGCGGGCGGCGATGGCAAAGCCGTCGAAGCGGTCGAAGCTGTCGCTGCTGGCGCAGGCGACGCTGGATTTCGGCTTACGCCGCAATGGCATCTACCGCTTGATGTTCGCCTCGCGCACGGTGTCGTGTGCGGCGAAAGGCAGCGAGCTGCACGAAGCGACCCGCGAAACCTTTGCGCTCGTGGTCGACGCATTGGAAGCCCCGGCCGTTGATTATCTGCGCGAGCGGCAGGCGCTCAAGATCTGGGCGGCGGTGCACGGCGTGGTGATGCTGGCTGAGCAGGGACTGTTCACCGGCGAGGCGGCCCATGCCACGCGCGAAGACCTGGTCGAGGATTTTGTCAGTGAAACCAAGGCCGCGCTTGCGGCGGCGATCAAAGGCGCGCGGCGCCGGAAACAGGCTGGCGCTTAAGCCCTCGCCGCCAACAGCTTCATCAGCTTCTCGACGGCGCTGTCGGGCGTGGTCACGACAGGGCGGCCGGTGGCTTCTGCCACGAGAGGCGCGGTTGCCGCGATGCTGAACTGCGCGAGCGCGACGACGTCGCAATCGCGCAAATCGCGTGCGGCTTCCACGATCAGCCGGTCATGCGTAGCGCGGTCGCCACGGTCGAGCGCGGCCAGCGCGCCTTCGGCGAGTTTCGGCACGATCTGGACGGAGGCCGGAAATTCCGGCGGCATCGAAGCCAGCGTCGGCGGGAAGGTCGAGAGCAGGCCGATCCGCCGGCCCATCGTCATCGCGCGCTCGATCATGGCTTCGTTCGGCTTGAGCACCGGCATCGGCGCATGTGCGCGCGCAACCGCCTCGATGCAGGAACCGAAGGCCGAGCAGGTGAACAGGATCGCGTCCGCGCCTGTCGCCGCGGCGTAGTGGCCGAGCGCAAGAAAGCGTTCGGTCATGGCATCGTTGAGCTTGCCGTCACGCGCCAGATCCGACGACAGGCTGTCGTCGAGCAGGTTCATCAGCCGCGCTTCCGGCCACACCTTCGCGAACGCAGCTTCGATCGGGGCGATGGAATGCTTGAGGGCGTGGATCAGCGCGATGCGAGGAGACTTCGTCATTGAACGTTACCTGATGGAAGGTCGCGAGCCCCGGACGCAACGCGTCCGGGACACGCAAAACGTTTACTTGAACGGCACCGCGTACATCAAGCCGCCCTTGCTCCAGAGACCGTTGAGGCCGCGCTCGAGCTTGAGCGGGCTCGCCTTGCCGACATTGCGCTCGTAGATCTCGCCGTAATTGCCGGTGGCCTTGATGGCCGTGACCAGCCATTTGTTGTCGAGCCCGAGCCGCGAGCCGA
>NZ_JADPJF010000148.1:239423-245290 GCF_023073295.1 Bradyrhizobium sp. 23
CGCCGGAGGCACCGAGCAGGCGTTGGATCGCGGGCGTCTGCGACTTCGCCATCTCATCGACATTGCCTTGTGTGACGCCGAGCTCTTCGGCCTCGATCAAGCCGTAGTGCAGCCAGGTGATGATGTCGCTCCAGACCTCGTCGCCATTGCGGGTGAAGGGGCCGAGCGGCTCCTTGCTGATGGTCTGCGGCAGCACGACGTAGTCGGCCGCGTTCGGCGCCGCGGTCGTCACGGCGCCAGCAAGCGCGGAAGCGTCCTGGGTCATGGCATCGCAGCGGCCGCCGAAGAAGGTCTGGTACATGGTGTCGACGCGGTCGAACACCAACGGCTTCCAATCGATGCCGTTGGCGCGGCCGTAATCGCCGAGCGTGACCTCATGCGTGGTACCCTGCGCGACGCAGACGGTGGCGCCCTTGAGGTCCTTGATCTCCTTCACGCCGAGGTCTTTCTTCACGACAAAGCCCTGACCGTCGTAGAAGTTGATTGGACCTTGCCGCAGGCCCAGCGTGACACCGCGCAGATAGGTCTGCGTCGAGTTGCGGTAGAGCACGTCGATCTCGCCGGACTGGAGCGCGGTGAAGCGGTTCTGCGCGGTCAGCGAGACGTAACGCACCTTGCTGGCATCGCCGAGCACGCCGGCGGCGAGCGCGCGGCAATAATCGACGTCGAGACCCTTGTAGTTGCCTTGCGAATCCGGTGCGGAGAAGCCGGCGAAACCGGCGCTGACGCCGCATATCAGCGTGCCGCGGCTCTTCACCGTGTCGAGCGTTGCCGCCGACGCCACCACCGTCGACGCCGCGAGCACGCCGGCTATGATAACCACTTTCCTCATCATGCTTTTCTCCCCTCAGTGATTGACACGACGCAATACGCTGTCGACGGCCGTGCCGAGCTTGTCGACGATCAGATCGATCTCCTCCGCGGAGGTGATATAGGGCGGCGCCAGCAGCACGTGGTCGCCACGGATGCCGTCTGCGGTGCCGCCGCCGGGATAGCAGCCGAGGCCGTTGGCGAAGGCCTCCGCCTTGATCTTCTGATTCAGCTTCAGCGCGGGATCAAACGAGGTTCGGCTGGCGCGATCGGCGACGAGCTCGATGGCCCAGAACAGGCCGCGGCCCCTGATGTCGCCGATATGGCGGTGATTGCCGAAGCGCTCGGTGAGCCGCTGCTCGAGCTGCTTGCCGCGCTCCTTGACCCGGTCGAGCAGGCCGTCCTCGCGGATCACGTCCTGCACCGCGAGCGCGGCGGCGCAAGCGAGAGGGTGCGCCAGATACGTGTGGCCGTGCAGGAAGGCGCCCGAACCTGAGCGGATTGTGTCGATGATCCTGCCGCTCGCGAGCATTGCACCGATCGGCTGGTAGCCGCCGCCGAGACCCTTGGCGATCGCCTGGATGTCGGGTGCCACGCCTTCCTGCTCCCAGGCGTGCGTGGTGCCGGTGCGGCCCATGCCGCTCATGACCTCGTCGAGAATGAGCAGCGCGCCGTGTCGGTCGCAGATCTCGCGCACCGCCCTGAAGTAGCCGTCCGGCGCCGTGACGGCACCTGCGGTGGCGCCGACGACGGGCTCTGCGAGGAACGCGGCGACGGTGTCGGGGCCAAGCCGCTGAAACTCGGCTTCGAGTTCGGCGGCGAGCCGCGCCACGAACTGCGCGTCCGATTCACCATCGTGCTTCTCGTGATAAGCGAAGGCCGGGGTCACATGGCTGAAGGCGTCGGAGAGCAGCGGCGCATAGGGCGCACGCCGCCAGGCGTTGCCGCCGGCGGCCAGTGCGCCAAGCGTGTTGCCGTGATAGCTCTGGCGCCGAGCGATGAAATGCTGCCGCTGCGGCTCGCCGCGTTCGATGAAAAATTGCCGCGCGAGCTTGATGCTGGCCTCGATCGCTTCCGATCCGCCGCTGACGAAATAGGCGTAGGCGAGGCCACCGGGCTCGTGGCCGACCAGCGTCTCGGCAAGCGCCTCCGCCGGCTCCGACGAGAAGAAGGCTGTGTGGGCATAAGCGAGGGTCGAAGCCTGCTTCGTGATCGCTGCGATCACGCGTGGATGCTGGTGGCCGAGGCAAGAGACCGCCGCGCCGCCGGAGGCGTCGATCACGCGGCGTCCGTCCTCGGCAAAGAGATAGACGCCTTCGCCGCCGATTGCCTTGGGCGGCGTTTCGCGCAGCGAGCGATGCAGCACGCGGCTGGTGCGGGCGGCCATGGGTCAACCTTTCTCTGATACGTAAGTTGAAGCCGCGGCCAGCCGGGCCTCGGTATTCTCCAGGCGCTTTTTCGCGGCCGTGCCGCCGAGCGAAAACGTCACGGCGGCGAGCGATTGCGCGATCGCGATGGCGCCGGTGAGGCTCGGGAAAAAGCCGGGAGAGGAGGCCGCCTCGAACAGCAGCACGTGGTCGGCACCTTCAGCCATCGGCGCCGATGGGCTATCGGCGATCGCGATCAGGGCCGCGCCGGCGCGATAGGCGGCCTGCGCGACCCGGACGCTCGCGTGGGTGTAGGGCATGAAGCCGATGACGATGACGGCCTCGCCGGGCCGGAACGCGCCCATATCGAGATCGTCGGGGCCGGACGCGCCGACGAGCTGCACCTGTTCGGGACGAAACAGCCGGAGCTCGTAGTTCAGCAATTCCGCGACGCTGCGGCAGCTTCGGTAGCCGGTGATCCAGATCCGCTTGGCGTGGTGGAGTGCGCGCGCCGCCTCCGCGATCGGCCGGGCCGGGATGCGCGGAAGGCCGGCGGCCTCGGCCTCCAGCTTGTCGGTGATGAGCGCGACATCGGCGTTCGGGCCGTGGCAGCGGCCCTTGGCGCGGCCGGAGAAAGGCGCTAGCTGCGAGGGCCGCCGCGCCTCCGTCAACGCCGCGCGCAATTCATCCCAACCCGAATAGCCGATCGCCTTGGCAAGCCGCGTGAACGCGGCGGGATCGGCGCCGGCAACCGCTGCGAGATCGCGCATCGAACGCGTGGTGGCGTCGTAATCGTTGGCTGCGACGAAACGCCCGACCTCCTGCAACCGCATCGGAAGCGATGGCAATGCAATGCGCAGTTCGCTCAGTGGCGAGGATTTCGCGGGCTCGGCCATGAAACATTTGTTGCACGAAGCTGAGTTTGGTGCAACAGTTGACGTGCGCTGCCGGAAATCGCCGTCTTGAGAAGGATTTTTGTGCTGTGACGTCAGACGGTCCGAGACCGCCGCCGCGCCGTCGCTTCTTCGGCGCCTTCGGGCAGCGCGAGCTGAAAGGCCTGTTCTGGCAGGTTCTGGTGGTGGGGATCGTAGTCGCGGTCATCGTGTTCCTCTGGTCCAACACGGTCACCAATCTCTCCGTGCGCCGCATCACGACCGGTTTTGCCTTCCTCGGCCGTGAGGCCGGCATGCCCATCGCCGACAGCCTGCTCGCCTACAATCCGAGGGACTCATATCTCTGGGCCTTTGTCGTCGGCATCGCCAATACCCTGCGCGTCGCCGTGATCGGAATCGTGCTTGCAACGATCCTGGGCACGGTGATCGGCATCTCGCGGCTGTCGGCCAATTGGCTGCTGTCGCGGCTCGCCGCGGTGTACGTCGAGACGCTCCGCGACATCCCGCTGCTGCTCCAGCTCCTGTTCTGGTACGTGCTGATGCAGGCGCTCCCGGCCGCGCGCGCGGCATGGCGGCCGATTGAGGGCGTGTTCCTGTCCAATCGCGGGTTGATCCTGCCGGCGATTCCCATCGGGACGCCGCAGCTTTGGGTGCTCGGCACGGCAGTGCTCGGACTTGTCGTGTTCTATGTGATCCGGCGGCGGCTCATCGCGCAGCAAATGCGCGACGGCAAGCCGCGGCCGGCCTGGCCTTTTGCACTCGGCTTGCTCGTTGTGCTGCCTGCGGCGGTGTCCGTGCTGCTGGGCGTGGCCTGGACGATCGAATGGCCTGAGTTGCGCGGCTTCAACTTCGTCGGCGGACTGACGCTCGCGCCGGAATATTTCGCGCTGCTGATCGCGCTCGTCACCTACACCTCGGCCTTCATCGCCGAGATTGTGCGCAGCGGCATCCAGTCGGTGCCGCGCGGCCAGTGGGATGCCGCCAACGCGCTGGGACTGCGCCGCAGCTTCATGCTGCGGCAGATCATCCTGCCACAGGCGCTACGCGTCATCGTGCCGCCAATGACGAGCCAGTACCTCAATCTGACCAAGAACTCTTCGCTCGCGGTGGCGATCGGCTATCAGGACGTGGTCTCGATCGCCAACACGACATTGAACCAGACCGGGCAGGCGATCGAGGCCATTGCCTTGATCATGGCGGTGTTTCTCACCATCAGCCTCGGCATCAGCTTTTTCATGAACTGGTACAATTCGCGCATCGCGCTGGTGGAGCGCTGACCATGACGGCGATCGCCGACATTCCGGAAGCACCGCGCGCCGCCCGCCGCCCGCAGATTGGTAACCCGGTGCTGCGCTGGCTGCGCACCAATCTGTTCTCGTCGATCCCGAACGGCATCCTCTCGGTTGTGTTGCTGGCGGTGCTCGCAAAGGGCCTTTTCAGCTTCGTGCAATGGGGTATCGCCAATGCGGTCTGGGTCACCCCGGCGAACGATTCCAGCGCCTGCCGCGCGGTACGCGGACTCGGTGCATGCTGGGCAATCATCCCCGAAAAATACCGCTTCATCCTGTTTGGCACCTATCCGTTCGACGAGCAGTGGCGGCCGGCACTGGCGGTGCTGCTGTTCATCGCCCTGTTCTATCTCTCCAGCCGCCGCGCCTTATGGCGACGCGAACTGGCCTATCTCTGGATCGGAGCGCTCGCGCTGATCAGTATGCTGATGTGGGGTGGCATACTCGGTCTGTCGTTCGTCTCGCAGGACCGTTGGGGTGGTTTGCCGGTGACGCTGATCCTGGCGACCTTTGGTCTGGCCTTCGGCTTCCCGCTCGGCATCCTCGTCGCACTAGGCCGGCGCTCAAAACTGCCGGCGATCCGCTCGCTCAGCGTGCTCTATGTCGAGCTGATCCGCGGCGTGCCGCTGGTCAGTCTGCTGTTCATGGCGAGCGTGATGTTTCCGCTGTTCATGCCGAACGGATTCAACATCGACAAGCTCTTGCGCGCGCAGGTCGCGATCATCCTGTTCGCGGGTGCCTATCTTGCCGAAGTCATCCGCGGCGGCCTCCAGGCCGTGCCCCGCGGGCAATACGAGGCCGCCGAGGCGCTCGGCCTGTCCTACTGGCGCAAGAACCGGCTGATCGTCCTGCCGCAGGCGATCCGTCACGTCATCCCGCCGCTGGTCAACACCTTCATCGCCTTCTTCAAGGACACCAGCCTCGTTCTGATCATCGGTATCTTCGACCTGCTCACCACGGCCAAGACCGCGATCATCGATCCGGCGTGGCAGCAATTCTCCGTCGAAGTCTACATCTTCGTCGCCGTGATCTATTTTGTCTTCTGCTTCGCGATGTCGCGGTATAGCCGGAGCCTGGAGGCGACGAGCGGAAGGTGAAGGCCGCGCGTGTTCCGGACAAGGTGCGGCGCAAAGCGCTGCACCGCAGAGCCGGGACCCAGGGATACACGGGAAGTCCTGGAGACTTGGGCCCCGGCTCTGCAGCGCACCGCCGAAGAGGCGCTGCGCCGCGTGCGGGGCACGAGAGCGGGAACCTAGTTCTTCACCCGCGGATCAATCGGCGTCGTGCCACGCACGCCCAAAATATCCTCCAGCGTCTTCGCGCCGGCGATCACCTGCGCATCCGCGCGCGGAGCCCCGACGACCTGCAGGCCGACCGGAAGTCCCGATGCGGTGAAGCCGCACGGCAACGACAGCGCGGGACAGCAGGCGAGCGTGATGGCATAGACGATGCCGAGCCACTCGACGTAATTGTCGAACTTCTTGCCGGCGCATTCGGCGACATAACGG
>NZ_JADPJF010000148.1:245364-250485 GCF_023073295.1 Bradyrhizobium sp. 23
CGATCGGGAAGGGCGGCACGATCGTGGTCGGTACCAGCAGCAGATCGTAGCGCTTGAAGAACTCGATCGCACGCGCTGTCATGCCGACGCGCTGCGCCTCGGCGCGTTCGAGCTGCTCGGTCGTGAGCTTGAGGCCTTCCTCGATGTTCCAGATCACCTCGGGCTTGAGCAGGTCGCGCTTGGTGCGCAGCAGCTGCGCCTTGCTGATCGCGAAGTCGAACGCGCGCAGCACGTGGAAGCACTCATGCGCATCGCGCCAATCCGGATGCGCCTCCTCGACGATGGCGCCGGCTTCGGCAAAGCGTTCCGCCGCTTTCCGCGTGATCGCTTTGACTTCGGGATCGACCGGTGTGATGCCGAGATCCGCCGAATAGGCGATGCGCTTCGGTTTGCTGCCTGACTGCGCCGCCGAGAGAAACGACGTCAAGGGCGTCGGCAGCGACAGCGGGTCGGCGGCATAGTCGCCGCTCATGGCGTCGAGCAGCAGCGCGAGATCCTCGACGTTGCGTGCCATCGGACCGACGACGCCGAGGTTACGATCGATGGCCGCTTTCGGCGTGTGCGCGACGCGGCCGATGCTCGGCCGCATGCCCACGACGCCGCAGAAAGCTGCCGGACTGCGCAGACTGCCGCCCATGTCGGAGCCTTGCGCGAGCCAGGCCATGCCGGTGGCGAGCGCAACGGCCGCGCCGCCTGACGAGCCGGCTGCCGATTTGGACGTATCCCAGGGATTGAGGGTTGCACCGAACACCTCGTTGAAGGTGTTGGCGCCCGCACCGAATTCCGGCGTGTTCGACTTGGCATAGACGACCGCGCCGTTGGCCTCGAGATTTTCGACCAGGATGTCGGACGTCGCCGGGATGTTGTCCTTGAAGATCGGCGAGCCCTGTGTGTTCAGCACACCTGCAACATCGGTCAGATCCTTGATCGGCACCGGCAGGCCTGCGAGCAATCCGCGCGCACCGGCCGGCTTCCGCATCAGCGCCTTTGCGCTATCCCGCGCGCGATCGAAGCACAGCGTCGGCAGCGCGTTGACCTTGCCATCGACTTCGGTGATGCGCTTCTCCAGCACATCCAAGAGCTCCAGCGGCGAGACGTCGCCGGAGCGCAGCTTGTCGACGACGGCGCAAGCGGATTCGCGGATCAGGTCCTGAGACAACTATTCTACTCCTGTGCTTATTTTAGGCGTTATTGCGAGGAGCGAAGCGACGAAACAATCCAGACTTTTGCCGCAGATACATTCCTGGATTGCTTCCGCCTTCGCTAAAGCTTCGGCGGACAAGTCGCTGCGCTCGCAATGACGAGGATAAGTTAACCCCATCCTGCGCTGATTCCGCCATCCACCGTATAGATGACCCCCGACGTATAGCCCGCGCGATCCGACGCCAGGAACGCCATGAGATCGCCGATCTCGCGCGCATGCGCAGGCCTGCCGAGCGGCAGGCTCTTCTGGAATTCCTTGTAGCGGCTCTCGTCGCCGAACTGGTGGTTTGCCCGCATCTTCAGCAGGGTGACGTGACGGTCAGTGCCAACCGGGCCGGGATTGATGCCGACCACACGGATGTTGTCGGCGAGGCTCTTGCCCCCGAGCGCGCGGGTGAAGGCCATCAGCGCGGCATTGCCGGCGCTGCCGCAGATGTAGTTGGCGTCGAATTTCTCGCCGGCGGCGCCGATGTCGTTGACGATCACGCCGCCGCCCTTCGCCTTCATCTGCGCATAGATCATACGCGTGAGGTTGATGTAGCCGAACACTTTCAATTCCCAGGCGTGCCGCCAGGTGGCCTCGTCGATCTTGTCAATGGAGCCGGCGGGAATGTCGCCGGCATTGTTGACGAGCACGTCGATGTCGGCGGCTTCCTTGGCGAGCCGCGTCAAATCCTCGCTCCTGCGCAAATCCACAATGCTCGTGGCGGCATCGATCTGGTGCGCCGAGCGCAAGCGCTCGGCCAAAGCCTTGAGCTGATCGCCATTGCGGGCGGCGAGGAGGAGATGACAGCCTTCCTCGGCAAAGGCCTCGGCGGCGGCTGCGCCGATACCCTTGGACGCGCCCGTGATCAGGACGCGCTTGCCACGCAGGTGCAGATCCATGGGAGTTACTCGCAGGAGAGGAACGGGAATAAAATCAGTAGGCGGTCGGCCGCGCCATGGTCAACATTGCAGTGCAGCGTTGCACTGCCGTCGCGTTTGGTCCATTGCAGTGCGGTCAAAAAGACGGCGGCTGCCGGACCAATCAAGGACGTTCTCGATGAGCAAGAAACAATACCGGATCGCGGTCATTCCCGGCGACGGCATCGGCAAGGAAGTGATGCCCGAGGGCCTGCGCGTTCTGGAGACCGCGGCGAAGAAGCACGGCGTGTCCCTTCATTTCGATCATTTCGACTTCTCGTCGTGGGACTATTACGAGAAGCACGGCCAGATGATGCCGGACGATTGGAAGGATCAGATCGGCAAGCACGATGCGATCTATTTCGGCGCGGTCGGCTGGCCGGCCAAGATTCCGGATCACGTCTCGCTCTGGGGTTCACTGATCAAATTCCGCCGCGAGTTCGACCAATATGTGAATTTGCGCCCGGTGCGGCTGATGCCGGGCGTGCCGTCGCCGCTGGCCAACCGCAAGCCCGGCGACATTGATTTCTGGGTCGTGCGCGAGAACACCGAAGGCGAATATTCCTCCGTCGGCGGCCGCATGTTCCCGGACACCGACCGTGAATTCGTGACGCAGCAGACGGTGATGACCCGCATCGGCGTCGATCGCATCCTGAAGTTCGCATTCGAGCTCGCGCAGTCGCGGCCGAAGAAGCACCTGACCTCGGCGACCAAGTCGAACGGCATCTCCATCACCATGCCCTATTGGGACGAGCGCGTGGAGGCGATGGCGAAGAAGTATCCAAGCGTGAAGTGGGACAAGTATCACATCGACATCCTGACCGCGAACTTCGTGCTGCATCCGGATTGGTTCGACGTCGTGGTCGGCTCCAATTTGTTCGGTGACATCCTGTCGGATCTCGGCCCGGCCTGCACCGGCACCATCGGCATCGCGCCGTCCGGCAACATCAACCCCGACGGCAATTTCCCGTCGGTGTTCGAGCCGGTGCACGGCTCGGCGCCCGACATCGCGGGGCAGGGCATCGCCAATCCGATCGGCGCAATCTGGTCCGGCTCGATGATGCTCGAGCATCTCGGCGAGAAGAAAGCCGGCAAGTCGATCGTCGATGCGATCGAGCGCACGCTGGCAGAGCGCACGCTCCGCACCAAGGATCTCGGCGGCAATGCCGACACTACGGCTTGCGGCAAGGCGGTCGCGGATATGGTGGATTAGAGCGCTGCTTTCCCTCCCCCCTTGTGGGGGAGGGTGGCTTCGATGCGAAGCATCGAAGACGGGTGAGGGGTTGTCTCCGCGGAGACAGACCTCTCAATTGTGCATTTCCCTTCGCGGACAGAACCCCTCATCCGGCGCTTCGCGCCACCTTCTCCCACAAGGGGAGAAGGGAAGAGCACCGTGCTCCGCCTCACTACCCCGCGATCTTCTCGATCGCCGCCTGATCCAGCCCGAACTTCTTTCCGGCCTCCAGAATCTCCTGCCAGGTGGTCGGATCGACAGGGATGCCTTCCGCGAGCCGCTTCTTCTTCGTCGCGCGCTCGGGCTCACCCGCGATCTTCACCTTGTCGACGCCTGGGGCCGGAGGTGAGCCGGTGTGCCAGGCGACGAAGCTCTCGACTTCGCGCGCGAGATTCTCCGCGGTGCCGAGCTTGCCGGGGTCGATGATGATCGAGAGCATGCCGTTGAGGACGTTGTGCTTGCCATCGGACGGACCCTTGACCACCTGCCCGCCGGAGAGCGCGCCGCCGAGGATTTCGCAAACCAGCGCGAGCCCTGAACCCTTGTGCTCGCCGAACGGCAGGATGGCGCCGTATGGCGGGATCACGGTGTAGCGCGGGTTGGTGGTCGGCTTGCCCTCATTGTCGATGATCGTGCCGGGCTCCAGCTCGACGCCCTTGTTGTGGGCGACGCGGGTCTTGCCCTGCGCGATCCTGCTGGTGGCGAAGTCGAGCACGATGGGGTCCTTGCCCGCGCGCGGGATGCCGACGCAGAACGGGTTGGTGCCGTGGCGCGCATCGCTGCCGCCCCAGGGCGCCACGATGGGACGCGAGATCACGTTGACGAAGTGGATCGAGACCAGCCCATGGTCGATGCACTGCTCGGCCCAGTGGCCGATGCGGCCGATATGGTGCGAGTTTGAGAGGCCGACGAGACACACGCCGTTGCGCTTGGCGCGCTCGGCTGCCAGCTCCATCGCTTCATGGCCGATCACTTGGCCGTAGCCGGTGAGCCCGTCGAGGGTGAGAAGCGGACCGGTGTCGAGCACGACCTTGACGTGCTGGTTCACGGCGAGGCCGCCCGTGGTGACGCTCTGGACATAGCGCGGGATCATGCCGACGCCGTGCGAATCGTGTCCCTTGAGGTTGGCCTCGACCAGATTGGTGGACACGAGCTCGGCCTCGCGGTCCGTAGACCCGCCGGCCTTGACGATGGCGCTGATAGCTTCGATGAGCGGCTGTGCCTTGATGGTGCGGTAATCGGCCATTGTTGTTGCTCTTATTCCTTCACGATCCGGCGGCAGTGCTCCCATGCCGCGCCAATCAGGTTCTCGCTCGCCTCCGGGGTCCGGAACGCCGAATGCGCCGACAACGTCACGTTCGGCAGTTTTGTCAGCGGATGATCGCCGGGCAATGGCTCGATATTGAACACGTCGAGGCCGGCATGGCGGATGTGGCCCGACTTCAGGGCATCGATCATGGCGGCCTCGTCGACGACGGCGGCGCGGGCGGTGTTGATGAGGATGACGCCCGGCTTCATCTTCGCGATCATCTCGCGGGTGATCATGCCGCGCGTCTCGTCGTTGAGCAGCAGATGCAGCGATACGACGTCTGCTCTCGCCAACACCGTGTCGAGATCGGCGAATTCCACGCCCGGATAGCTCTTCGGCGAGCGGTTCCACGCGATCACCTTCATGCCGCTGCCCAAGGCAATGCGCGCGACCTCCGCGGCAATACCGCCGAAGCCGATCAGGCCGAGCGTCTTGCCAGTGAGTTGCATGCCGTCTTCGCGGAGCCAGTTTC
>NZ_JADPJF010000148.1:250566-253410 GCF_023073295.1 Bradyrhizobium sp. 23
CGCGCATCTCGCGGTCCATCATCGCGATGACGCGGGCCGAAGCCCACATCAGCGTGATCGCGCATTCCGCGACCGCCGTGTCGCCATAGCCCTTGATCAGGTGCACGGAGATGCCGAGCTCAGCGAGCTCCTCCGGGTTCATGTAGCTGCGCGCGCCGGTGCCGAGGAACACGACATGCTTCAACCCTGTGCACTTCTTTGCGACGTCGGTAGGCAGCGCGGTGTGGTCGACGATCGCGATCTCGGCGCCGTCGAGGATTTCAGGATATTGTTCGGGTTTGATGTCGGGATCCCTGTGGATCCGCACCTTGGGATCGCCGGGCTGCTCCAGCCGCTCCATGATCACGGCGAGAGTTTCATTGGCGTCGACGAAAACTCCGCGCATGGTTCTCTCCGGTCAGGATGCGACGCCGGCGATCGCCAGCACCGTGTGCATGAGGACGTTGGTGCCCGCGGCGCAATCGGGCTGCGTGGCGTCTTCCAGCTCGTTGTGGCTGATGCCGTCCTTGCAGGGCACGAACACCATTGCGGCCGGCATGATTGTGTTGAGATTGCAGGCGTCGTGGCCGGCGCCGGAGGTGATGCGGCGAGAGGAGTAGCCGAGCGTCTTCGCCGCGTTCTCGACTGCGGCAATCAATTTGGGATCGAAATGCGTCGGCGGCTTGCGCCAGACCAGGTCGATCTTCACCTCGACCTTGCGGCGTGCGGCGATCTCGGCAATCGCGCTGCGCAGATCGCGATCTAGCGCATCCATGATCGCGCCATCCGCACTGCGGCAATCCATCGTGAAGGCGATCTCGCCGGGAATGACGTTGCGCGAGGGGTTTGCGATCACGGCCTCGCCGATGGTACCGACGGCCTTCGGCCCGTACTTCCTCGCAATGGCCTCCATCGCCAGCACGATCTCGGACAGCGTCGCCAACGCGTCGCGCCGCAGCGGCATCGGCGTCGATCCGGCATGGCTCTCGAAGCCGGAAATCTTGCCGTCGTACCAAAGCACGCCCTGGCCGGAATCGACCACGCCGATGGTCTTGCCTTCGGCCTCCAGGATCGGGCCCTGCTCGATGTGCAATTCGACGAAGGAACCGAGCTTCTGGAACCCGACCGGCTTGTCGCCGCGATAACCGATGCCATCGAGCGCCTGGCCGACGGTGGTGCCATCAGCGTCCTTGCGCGACAAGATGTCATCGGTGGTGAAGTCGCCGACATAGGCAGCGGAGGCCATCATCGCGGGAGCGAAGCGCGAACCCTCTTCGTTGGTCCAGTTGACGACGCAGATCGGCGCCTCGGTTTCGATCCCGGCATCGTTCAGCGTGCGGATCACTTCGAGCGCACCGAGCGTTCCCAGAATGCCGTCATACTTGCCGCCGGTCGGTTGCGTGTCGAGATGCGAGCCGATGCCGACGGGCGGCTTCGACATGTCGCGTCCCTTGCGCAGCCCGAACTGCGAGCCGAGCGCATCGGTGTGCACCTCCAAGCCGGCGTCCTCGCAGGCCTTGCGGAACCAGTCGCGTACCAGCTTGTCCTCCGCGCTCAGCGTCAGCCGCCGCACGCCGCCCTTGGCCGTCGCGCCGAACTGCGCGGTCTCGTGGATGGAGCCCCAGAGGCGGGCGGAATCGATTTGCAAATTGGTGGCGGCTCGGCTCATGCGGTCAGTCTCTCAATTGTCCGGCGCCTGTTTCAATGACGCGCCGGCGCGGGCGCGTCAACTGCGAGGCTGCTCTGCGCAATCTGACATGCAAGCTCTGCGACCCGCTCCACCGCCACGACATCGGGCGAGGCGAGCCAGCTCGCGGTGAATGTCAGCGGCGCGATTTTGAGATCGGTGTCGAGCAGTTGCAACCGCCCGTCTGCGAGCTCGTTCTCGACGATGGCGTCGGGGATCACGGCGATGCCGAGGCCCTCGACCGCCATGTGGATGACGGTCGCAAGCGAGGCGGAGGCGTGCAGCCGGATCGGAGGCAGCTCCGGCCGGTCGAACACTTCGCGCACGACCTCGTAGGGACGCGTCTTCCGCGGGAAGGTAATGATCGGAAACCGCGCGAGCTCAGCCCGCGTCACCGGTCCATCGCCGAGGCCGAGCGAGGGGCTGGCGAGAAAACCGATCGGATAGTCGGCGAGGACGCGATTGTGCACCCCGGAGGCCGAGAGCGGACCGACGACGAAGGCAAGCTCGATCTCCTGCGCAAGCAGGCGCGCGGTCAGGTTCGGCGTGATGTCGACCTCGATCTCCAGCGACAGGTTTGGGTAGACCTCGTTCATGCTCTTCACCAGCCGCGGCAGCCAAGTGTGCACGATGGTTTCGGCGACGCCGAGTCGCATCACGCCGCGCATCGCCGAGCGGTCGCCGATCTCGGCGATCATCGCGGCGCGCAGGCCGATCAGCTTCTCCGCATAGACCATCATCTGTCGGCCGCTCGGTGTCGGCGAGGCCACGCGGTGGTCGCGATTTAGGAGCTTCACCCCCATCTCGCGCTCGAGCTGGGCGATGCGCTGGGAGATCGCCGGCTGAGTCGTGTTGAGGCGTGCTGCGGCGCCGCGAAAGCTGCCGAGCTTCACAACCCAAAGGAACGTCTCGATCGATCTGAAGTCCAGCATTGGAAGGATTTTCCCGTCCGATAAATGAAATTTATCGATATTGATTAGAAAGGAAGATTAGACTTTATAGCACGCGTGGTGTTGGCTTGTCTTTGTCGAGTTTATAGGCAGGTCGATCCCATGACTGTTTTGGTGGCAGTGCAGCAAACTGAAACGCCCGACACGCTCCCGAGCCGCAAGGCGCGGCTTGCCTACCGCGAGGGGCTGGTCGCCTCCACCGCCGGCGTTGCCCCCGGCTTCGTCCAG
>NZ_JADPJF010000148.1:253497-286892 GCF_023073295.1 Bradyrhizobium sp. 23
CAATCTGGCAATCTTGCCGGCGGAATATGCCGGGGCGTTCCATCGCTTCTGCCAGCTCAATCCCAAGCCGTGCCCGATCATCGGCATGTCCGATGTGGGCAGTCCGCACATCCCGGCGCTGGGCGCCGATCTCGACATTCGCACCGACGTGCCGCGCTATCGCGTCTGGCGCGACGGCGAAGTCGTGGACGAGCCGACCGATGTCACCAAATACTGGCGCGACGATCTCGTGACCTTCGTGCTCGGCTGCTCGTTCTCGTTCGAAGAGGCGCTGCTCGACGAGGGCATGCCGATCCGCCACATCGAGCACAATGTGCGCGTGCCGATGTATCGCACCAACATCGCTTGCGGCGAGTCCGGTCCCTTTGCCGGTCCCATGGTGGTGTCGATGCGTCCGTTCAAGCCGGCGGATGCGATCCGTGCGGTGCAGATCACCTCGCGCTATCCGGCCGTGCACGGCGCGCCCGTGCATCTCGGCCATCCGCACCTGATCGGCATCAAGGACATCGCCAAGCCCGATTACGGCGATCCGGTGCCGGTCGCCGACGACGAGATCCCGGTGTTCTGGGGCTGCGGCGTGACACCGCAATCGGTCATCAACGCTGCCAAGCTGCCGTTTGCGATCACGCATTCGCCCGGCCTGATGCTGGTGACGGATCTCAAGAACAGGACCATGGCCGTGATTTAGTGGGCAGCGTTTGCTGCTTCTTCGAGCTTTACCGCATCCATCAATCGCTTCATTCGATCGGCTGAAATTCAGTAACAGGGGACTTTGCCATGACGATCACTCGCCGCGACGTATTGTTGGGAGCCACCGCTACGGCCGCGCTAGTGCCGCTGGCAGCGCGCGCACAGACTTCGGAAGTCGTGATCGGCGTGATCTATCCGTTCTCCGGCGGCAGCGCACAGCAGGGCGTCGACGCGCAGAAGGCCTATGAAACCGCGCTCGAGGTCATCAACAAGGACACCGATTTCGACCTGCCACTGGCGAAGGGCGAGGGCCTGCCGGGTCTCGGCGGCGCAAAGGTCCGCCTCGTTTTCGCCGACCACCAGGCCGATCCGCAGAAGGGCCGCGCCGAGGCCGAGCGCCTGATCACGCAGGAGAAGGTCTCCGCCATCATCGGCACCTATCAGAGCGCGGTCGCCGTCACCGTCAGCCAGATCTGCGAGCGCTACCAGATCCCGTTCGTCTCGGCCGACAACTCCTCGCCCAGCCTGCATCGCCGTGGCCTGAAATATTACTTCCGCGCCGCGCCGCATGACGAGATGTACTCGGCCGCCATGTTCGACTTCTTCGATGCCTTGAAGAAGAAGGGCACCAAGATCGAGACGCTATCGCTGTTCCACGAGGACACCATCTTCGGCACCGATTCCGGCAACGCCCAGGCCAAGATCGCCGGCGAGCGCGGCTACAAGATCGTCTCCGACATCAAGTATCGCGCCAACTCGCCCTCGCTCTCGGCCGAGGTGCAGCAGCTCAAGAGCGCCAACGCCGACGTGCTGATGCCCTCGAGCTACACCACTGATGGCATCTTGCTGGTGAAGACCATGGGCGAGCTTGGTTACAAGCCGAACGCGATCGTGGCGCAGGACGCCGGTTTCTCCGAGAAGGCGCTCTACGACGCTGTCGGCGACAAGCTGGAAGGCGTGATCTCGCGCGGCACCTTCTCGCTCGACCTCGCGCAGAAGCGTCCGATGGTTGGCAAGATCAACGAGATGTTCAAGACGCGGTCGGGCAAGGATTTCAACGACCTCACCTCGCGTCAGTTCATGGGCCTGATCATCCTCGCCGACGCCATCAGCCGCGCCAAGTCGACTGACGGCGAGAAGATCCGCGACGCGCTGGCCGCCACCGACATCCCGGGCGAGCAGACCATCATGCCCTGGAAGCGTGTCAAGTTCGACGAGATGGGCCAGAACAACGACGCCGACCCGGTGCTGCTGCAATATGTCGGCGGCAAGTTCGTCACCATCTTCCCGCCGCAGGCCGCGATCGCCGAGGCGATCTGGCCGATGAAGTAAGACACGGCGAGCGGGAGCACAGATCGTAGCTCCCGCCCTCATCCTGAGGAGCGGGCGCAGCCCGCGTCTCGAAGGACGAGGGCTGGGCCATCCTTCGAGACGCGCGGTGCGCGCTCCTCAGGATGAGGACGTAGTTCGGGGGACAGACTTTTGACAGCCCAAACCATTATCCAAAGTCTCGCGAGCGGCCTCCTCATGGGCCTGCTCTACGGACTGATCGCCGTCGGCCTCGCGCTGATCTTCGGCCTGATGGACGTCGTGAACTTCGCTCACGGGGAGTTCCTGATGATCGCGATGTATGTGAGCTTCTTCCTGTTCACGTTCTTCGCCATCGACCCCTTGCTGTCGGCGCCGCTCGTGGCCGCCGCGCTGTTCGTATTCGGAGCGGTCGTCTATCTGTTGATCGTGCGCTTCGCCATGCGGGCCAAGGCCAACGCGGGCATGGTGCAGATCTTCTCCACCTTTGGCCTCGCCATCGTGATGCGCGGCCTCGCGCAGTTCTTCTTCACGCCTGACTATCGCAGCGTTCCGCAGTCCTGGCTCGGCGGCAAGACGATCTCGATCGCCGGCGTCTTCCTGCCGGAGCCGCAGCTCATGGGTGCGCTGGTTTCGATCCTGGCCTTTGCTGGCCTCTACTTCTTCATCCATCGCACCGATTTCGGTCGCGCGCTGGAGGCCACCCGTGAAGATCCCGGCGCGGTGGCCCTCGTCGGCATCGACAAGAACCGCGTGTTCGCGCTCGGCTGGGGGCTTGGTGCCGCGCTGGTCGGCCTCGCCGGAGCGATCATGGCAAGCTTCTTCTATATCTATCCCGACGTCGGCGCGTCCTTTGCGCTGATCGCCTACGTCACGGTCGCGCTCGGCGGCTTCGGCAGCGTGTTCGGCGCGTTCGCCGGCGGGATCATCGTGGGCCTCGTCGAGGCCACCACCGCGCTGGTGCTGCCGCCGTCGCTGAAATCGGTCGGCATCTACGCCGTCTACCTGCTGGTCGTCTTCATCCGGCCGCGTGGCCTGTTCGGATCGATGTGATGGACAAGGATTTTGCCGCGCGGCGCCGCCGCGACCTCATCATCGCCGCGGTGCTGACCGCCCTGGCGGCGCTCGCTCCGCTGTTCATCAAGGACGTCTACGTCCAGAACATCCTGATCCTGACCTTGATGTATGCGGCGCTGTCGCAGAGCTGGAACATTCTCTCTGGCTATTGCGGGCAGATCTCGCTGGGACATGCGCTCTATTTCGGCATCGGCGCCTACACCACCGAACTCCTGTTCACCAAGTTCGGCGTGCTGCCATGGTTCGGTATGCTCGCCGGCGGCGCGGTCGCGGCCGCGATTGCGATGGGGCTCGGCTATCCCTTCTTTCGGTTGCGCGGCCATTACTTCGTGATCGCGACCATCGTTATCGCCGAGATCGGGCTGCTGTTGTTCCAGAATTGGGAATGGGCGGGGGCTGCGATGGGAATCACCATTCCGGTGCGCGGCGACAGCTGGCTGAAGTTCCAGTTCATGCGCAGCAAGCTGCCTTACTTTTATTTCGCGCTGGTGCTGTGCAGCCTCGCCTGGTTCGTCACCTGGTGGCTGGAGGACTCCAAATGGGGCTTCTGGTGGCGCGCGGTAAAGGACAATGCGGAAGCGGCCGAGAGCCTCGGTGTCGTCGTGTTCAACTCCAAGATGGGCGCGGCCGCCGTCTCCGCTTTCCTCGTCGCCATCGGCGGCGCCTTCTATGCCCAGTTTCTCGCCTATATCGATCCTGAAAGCGTGATGGGCTTCCAGTTCTCGCTGCTGATGGCGTTGCCCGCCGTGCTTGGCGGCATCGGCACCCTGTGGGGACCCGTGTTAGGGGCGGCCATCCTGATCCCGATGACGGAGCTGACGCGCTCCTATATCGGCGGCTCCGGCCGCGGCGTCGACCTCATTGTCTACGGCACGCTGATCGTGCTGATTTCGCTCGCCCTGCCGCAGGGTCTGGTGAGCCTGTTCTCTCGTGCGAAGCGGAAGGGAGCCACGCGATGACCCCGCTGCTTGAAACCCGCGGCGTCTGGCAGCGTTTCGGCGGCCTCGTCGCCAACAGCGACGTCTCGATCTCTGTGGGTCGCGGCGAGATCGTCGGCCTGATCGGCCCGAATGGTGCCGGCAAGTCGACGCTGTTCAATCTCATCGCCGGCGTGCTGCCGCCGACGCAAGGCTCGATCTGGTTCGACGGCGAGGATGTCACCAGCATGCCGGCCGCCGAGCGCTGCCAGCGCGGCATCGGGCGCACCTTCCAGGTCGTCAAGAGCTTCGAGACCATGACGGTGATCGACAACGTCATCGTCGGTGCGCTGGTGCGCAACACCGTGATGCGCGAGGCACGCCGCAAGGCGCATGAGGTGCTCGAATTCACCGGCCTTGCTGCGCGCGCCAACGTGCTCGCGAGCGACCTCGTGCCGGCCGAAAAGCGCCGCCTCGAAGTCGCGCGCGCGCTTGCGACTGAACCAAAGCTGCTGCTGCTCGACGAAGTCCTCACTGGTCTTACGCCGACCGAGGCGCAGACCGGTGTCGCGCTGGTGCGCAAGGTGCGTGACGCCGGCATCACCGTGCTGATGGTCGAGCACGTCATGGAGATCGTGATGCCGCTGGTCGATCGTGCCATCGTGCTCGACCTCGGCAAGGTGCTGGTCGAGGGCAAGCCCACTGAAATCGTCCGCGATCCCAAGGTGATCAGCGCATATCTGGGAGATCGTCATGCTGTCGGTGCGTGAAGTCACGACCGCCTATCAGGGCCTGGTCGCGATCTTCGCGGTCAGCATCGAAGTCGCCAAGGGCGAGATCGTCTGCGTCGCCGGCGCCAACGGCGCGGGCAAGTCGACGCTGCTGAAATCCATCGCCGGCGCCGAGCGCCCGCGCTCGGGCACGGTGACGTTCGACGGCAAGCGCCTCGACGGCATGGCGCAGCACCACATCACGGCGACCGGCATCGCCTATGTGCCGGAGAACCGACGCTTGTTTCCGCGCCTCTCCGTGCGCGACAATCTGCGCCTCGGCAGCTATCTCTACCGCGGCGAGGCCGACCGCGAGAGCCCGCTCGATCTCGTGTTCCAGCTATTTCCGCGCCTCTCCGAACGCCTCGAGCAGCGCGCCGAGACGCTAAGCGGCGGCGAGCAGCAGATGCTCGCGATCGGCCGTGCGCTGATGACGCGCCCGCGGCTGTTGATGCTGGACGAGCCCTCGCAGGGCATCATGCCGAAGCTGGTCGACGAGATCTTCCAGGCCGTCAAGCGCATCCGCGACGCCGGCATGACCGTGCTGATCGTGGAGCAACGCATGGCGGAGTGCCTGGAGATCGCCGACCGCGCCTACATCCTGCAAACCGGCCGCGTGCTGATGCAGGGCGCCGCAAGCGAGATCAAGGGCAATCCCGACGTGCGCAAGGCGTATCTGGGGCTGTAGCCGCGAAGCGTTGGGCACGTCGCGCAACACACTCGGCGTCATCGCCCGCGAAGGCGGGCGATCCAGTATTCCAGAAGCCGCTGTGATTGAGCCGAGAAGCCGCGGCGTCTGGATTCCCCGCCTTCGCGGGGAATGACAGCGGTGAGTAGGGCGGTGTTAGTTCGCCCACGGCTGCACGAGGCTCAATGCCCATGCTCCGGCAGCGATACCCCAAACACCTTCACCAGATCATTCACCTGCGCCGGCGACAGGTAGCGCGGGTTCATCCCGCGCAGCAGCAGGTACAGCCTCGCCGTCTCCTCCAACTCCTCGGTCGCGAACACCGCTGCTTCCAGCGTGTCGCCAGCGACGACCGGGCCGTGATTGGCGAGCAGCACGGATGAGTATTTTCCCGCCAGCCCTTTGATCGCATCGGCGACCGCGGGATCGCCGGGGCGATAATAGGGGACGAGCGCGGTGGCGCCGCATTTCATCAGATAATAGGCCGTCATCGGCGGCAGCGCGGCGCGCGGGTCGATCTCCGGGAGCATCGACAGCGCGACCGAATGGGTGGAATGCAGGTGCACGATCGCCCTTGCGCTCCCGCGCGTGGCGTAGAGTGCATTGTGCAGCGGAACTTCCTTGGTCGGCGCATCGCCCGAAACCAGTCGGCCCTGATCGTCCAGCCGCGACAGTTTTGCGGGATCGAGGAAGCCGAGCGAGGCATTGGTCGGCGTCACCAGCCAGCCGCCGCCGTCCAGCCTGGCGCTGATATTGCCGGAGGAGCCGGGCGTCAGCCCACGCTCGAACAGGGACCGTCCGAAGCGGCAAATGTCTTCGCGCAGCAATGTCTCGTTGCTCATGGCCGTCATGTCCGTTTGTCTCACGCTTTGGCAGCGCGGCCAAGCCGTGTTATTCGGTTGCCAAGCTGCCGCAAAAGGCGGCCGTCCGGGAAACGTTGCAAGGATCAGTTGTATGTCCGCCTCCACGTCACAGAATCAGCGCATCGCCGTCATCGGGCTCGGCTCGATGGGGTTCGGCATGGCGAGCTCGCTGAAGCGCGCCGGTCATGTCGTCACCGGCTGCGACGTCTCGGCTGATGCGGTCGCGCGCTTCGTGACGGAGGGCGGCGCCGGCGCCAAGACGCCGGCCGAAGCTGCCAAGGGCGCCGACATCGTCGTCAGCGTCGTCGTCAATGCCGCGCAGACCGAGACGATCCTGTTCGGCAAGGATGGCGTCGCCGAAACCATGGCGAAGGACAGCGTCTTCCTGTCGTCGGCGACTATGGATCCCGACGTGGCTCGGCGTCTCGCCAAGCAGCTGGAGGCGACCGGCCGGCACTATCTGGATGCACCGATCTCCGGCGGGGCGCAGCGCGCAGCGCAGGGCGAGCTGACGATCCTTGCCTCCGGCAGTCCGGCTGCGTTTGAGAAAGCGCGGCCCGCGCTCGATGCCATGGCCGCGAAGCTCTACGAGCTTGGCGATGCCGCAGGCCAGGGCGCCGCCTTCAAGATGATCAACCAGCTGCTCGCCGGCGTGCATATCGCCGCTGCCAGCGAGGCGATCGCGTTCGCGGCCAAGCAGGGTCTCGACATCCGCAAGGTCTATGAGGTGATCACGGCGTCCGCCGGAAACTCCTGGATGTTCGAGAACCGCATGCCGCACGTGCTCGACGGCGATTACACGCCGCGCAGTGCGGTCGAGATCTTCGTCAAGGATCTCGGCATCATCCAGGATATGGCGCGCAGTGCCAGATTCCCGGTTCCGGTCTCCGCCGCAGCACTTCAGATGTTCTTGATGACGGCAGCCTCCGGCATGGGCCGCGACGATGATGCGTCGGTGGCGCGGATGTATGCGCGGGTCACCGGCGTGAAACTGCCCGGCGACAAGTAAAGGATAAGAGGATTCCGATGCCCCGTTTTGCCGCCAATCTCTCGATGATGTTCACCGAGGTGCCGTTCCTCGACCGCTTCGACGCCGCTGCCGCAGCCGGCTTCACCGCAGTCGAGTTTCTCTTTCCCTATGAGCATTCGGCCGAGGCGGTCGGCGAGCGGCTCAAGCGCAACGGCTTGACTCAGGCGCTGTTCAACCTGCCACCGGGCGACTGGAATGCCGGCGAGAAGGGCTTTGCGGCGCTCCCGTCGCGATTCCCCGAGCTGAAGGCGAGCCTGGAAACTGCGCTGCCCTACGCCAAGGCGACCGGCGTCAAGCGGCTGCATTTGATGGCGGGCATCGCCAACCGCGGCGAGCGGGTTGCTATCGAGGCGTTCTACAAATCGGTGGCGTGGGCCGCCGAGTTCTTTGCGCCGCACGGCATCGACATCGTGCTCGAGCCGATCAATGCACGCAACGTGCCCGGCTATTTCCTCAACGATTTCGGCTTCGCGCGCGACCTGATCCAGGAGCTGCGGCTTCCGAACCTGAAACTCCAGTTCGACATCTATCACTGCCAGATCATCCATGGCGACGTTACGATGCGGCTGCGTGAGATGATGCCGGTCATCGGCCACATCCAGATCGCCAGCATCCCCTCGCGCAACGAGCCTGATGGCGAGGAGCTGAACTATCCGTTCCTGTTCGACGAACTCGACCGGCTCGGTTATGCCGGTTTCGTCGGCTGCGAATATAATCCGCGCGGCAAGACCACCGACGGCCTTGCCTGGTTCAAGCCTTATGCGGGAGTGAAGCCGTGACAGTTGCAGCGAAAATATCCCTTGGCTGCATTGCCGACGACTACACCGGCGCCTCCGACCTCGCCAACACGCTGACGCGCGCCGGCCTGCGCACGGTGCAGACTATCGGCGTGCCCGCGGACGATCTCGCGCTGCCCGAGGTCGACGCCGTCGTGGTGTCCTTGAAGAGCCGTTCGATCGAAGCCGGTCTTGCCGTATCGCGCTCGCGCGCGGCGGACAAATGGCTGCGCAGCCGTGGCGCCGGCCACGTGCTGTTCAAGATCTGCTCGACCTTCGATTCCACCGATGCCGGCAATATCGGCCCGGTGATGGACGCGCTGCGCGCCGATTGCGGCGAGACGGCCGTGCTGGTGACGCCGGCCTTTCCGGAGACCGGCCGCACCGTCTACCAGGGCAATCTGTTCGTCGGCGCCGTGCCGCTGAACGAGAGCCCGCTGAAGGACCATCCGCTCAACCCGATGCACGATTCCAACCTGGTCCGCGTGCTGGCGCGCCAGAGCAAGGCGCAAATCGGCCTGGTCGACCTCGCCATCGTCACGCGCGGCGCGGATGCCGTGCGGGCGCGGCTGGCCGAACTCGCGGGCAAGGGCATTGGCGCGGCGATCATCGACGCCGTGTTCGATCGCGACCTCGAGACCATCGGCCTCGTCGCTGCCCAGCATCGGCTGTCGGTTGGCGCGTCCGGCATGGGTCTTGGGCTGGCACGAGCGCTGGTGTCGACAGGGAAGGTCAAATCGACAGCGGCGAGCAGCGAGGCGGGGGCGGCGGTCGGCGGACCGGCGGCGTGCCTGGCCGGAAGCTGCTCGCAGGCGACGCTTCAGCAGATCGCCAATGCCGAGCGCGTCATGCCGGTGCTGCATCTCGATCCGGACCGTATTACTACGGGCGAGGACGAGGCGCAGCGCGCGCTGGCCTGGGCGAAACCGCGACTGGCCGACGGTCCGGTCCTGATCGCATCGAGCTCGACGCCCGATCAGGTCGCCGCGGTCCAGGCGCGCCACGGCCGCGACGCGGCCGGCCACGCCATCGAGCAGGCGATGGCCGACATCGCCGAGGGTCTGGTGCAGGCCGGCGTCAAGCGCCTGGTCGTTGCCGGCGGGGAAACATCCGGTGCCGTGGTCGACCGGCTGAAGATTCCCGGATTTCTCGTGGGAGTAGAGATCGCAGTCGGCGTCCCGGTGCTGCGCGCGGTCGGTGTCAAAAAAGGCGACATGCTGCTCGCCTTGAAGTCCGGAAACTTTGGCGGCCCGGAGTTTTTCTCCGACGCGCTTGGGCTCATGCGCTGAGCGCAGGGCATTTTTAGCGCCCTGTTCATTTGTTTCGGGCTTCGTACTCGTACGGAGTCGTCGTTAACATCTGCTCAGGTGCTCTCGTGTTGGATGTCGGTTCTGCTCCCTTAGGTTGATTCGTAAAAGTTCCGGACGCCGCCGCGCCAACGCAAAGAGACCGATTATGCTCGCCACCATTTCCATTCGTGCCAAGATCATCAGTGTCGTGGCGTTCCTGCTGGTCGCGATGGCCGGCATGGGCCTGCTCGCCGTCATGAAGATGCGGTCGATGAATGCCAACACCGTCGACATCACCACGAGCTGGATGCCCAGCGTGCGCGTGCTCGGCGACCTGCGTGCCGGCGTGATCACTTACCGCAACGTCATTCGAGAGCACATGCTGTCGGAAACGCTGGACGAGAAGCTCGCGATGGAAAAGACGCTCGCGACCGTGATCGAGGCCAATGCCAAATTCCGCAAGGCCTACGAGCCGATGATCACCTCTCCGGAGGAACGGAAGCTCTACAACGATTGGGCCACGCTCTGGGAGGACTACAAGAAGGGCACCGAAGTTGTCATGGCGCTCTCGCGCAAGGAGGCCGGCAAGGTTCCGCATGAGGCCCAGGAGCTGAACACCAAGACGGTCAACAAGATCGGCCTTGAGGCCGACGCGATCCTGACCAAGGACATCGAGCTCAACACCAAGGGCGGAGACCAGGCCGCGCAGGATGCCGCCGACAGCTACTACTATGCCTTCATGCTGGTCTCGATCATCCTCGGCGCGGCCGTCGTCGTCGGCATCGGCGTCGGCTTCTACCTCGTCCAGGACGTCTCCAGCGGCATCAATTCGATCATCGAGCCGATGCAGGCGCTGGGCAAGGGCGAGCTTTCCGCCGAAGTCCCTCATCGCGGCGAGAAGACCGAGATCGGCGCCATGGCCGACGTGCTCCAGATCTTCAAGGAAGCGCTGATCGCCAAAAAGGCCGCCGACGAGGCTGCCGCCGCCGATGCCGAAGCCAAGATCGAGCGCGGCCGCCGCGTCGACAACATTACCCGCGAATTCGAAACGATGATCGGCGAGATCGTCCAGACCGTGTCGTCGGCCTCGACCCAGCTGGAAGCCTCGGCCTCGACGCTGACCTCGACCGCCGACCGCTCCCAGCGGCTGGCGACCACCGTTGCCGGAGCGTCGGAGGAAGCCTCGACCAACGTGCAGTCGGTGGCCTCGGCGACCGAGGAGATGGCCTCGTCCGTCGGCGAGATCAGCCGCCAGGTCCAGGAATCGGCGCGCATGGCGGGCGATGCCGTCGGCCAGGCCCGCGCCACCACCGAACGCGTCAGCGAGCTCTCGAAGGCGGCCTCGCGCATCGGCGACGTCGTCGAGCTCATCAACACCATCGCCGGCCAGACCAACCTTCTGGCGCTGAACGCGACCATCGAAGCCGCACGTGCCGGCGAAGCCGGCCGCGGCTTTGCGGTCGTCGCCTCCGAGGTGAAGGCGCTCGCCGAGCAGACCGCGAAGGCGACCGGTGAGATCGGCCAGCAGATCTCCGGCATCCAGGCGGCGACCAACGACTCGGTCGGCGCCATCAAGGAGATCTCCTCGACCATCGAGCGTCTGTCGGAGATCTCGTCGGCGATCGCCGCGGCCGTGGAAGAGCAGGGCGCGGCAACCCAGGAGATTGCCCGCAATGTCCAGCAGGCGGCGCAGGGCACCCAGCAGGTCTCCTCCAACATCACCGACGTGCAGCGCGGCGCAACCGAGACCGGCACGGCCTCCTCGCAGGTGCTGTCGGCGGCACAGATGCTCTCCAACGACTCCGGCCGGCTCAAGACCGAGGTCAGCAAGTTCCTGACCAACGTTCGCGCGGCGTAACTGCGTCCGCGCGGCGTAAGCTGAAAATCACGGCATTGTTCGAAAGCGGCGCCTTTGGGCGCCGCTTTTTTTGCGCACATGAAAGCTGTCTCCCGTCATCTTTCGGCGCGAGGTGCATATCTGGAATGCTATTTCGCAGTGCGATAGCAGGGAATTGACCGCTCGTGACGCAGTGCCGTTGGCCATTCGGGCGGTCTTCAGGTAAATCAGCCGAGGAACCCGCGGGGGCGGTGTTTCCTGTCCCTGATCTGGAATTGCCCAACGAATGATTGCTCTGGTCCGTATTGCCCTGAGCCGGCCCTACACGTTTGTCGTGCTCGCGCTCCTGCTCCTGATCATCGGACCGCTGGCGGCGCTGCGGACGCCGACCGACATCTTCCCGGACATCCGCATCCCTGTGATCGGCGTGGTCTGGCAATACACCGGCCTGCCGCCCGATCAGATGTCGGGCCGCATCACCACGCCGTTCCAGCGCGCGCTGACGACAACGGTCAACGACATCGAGCACATCACCGCCAATTCCTATAACGGCTTTGGCATCATCAAGATCTTCTTCCAGCCGAACGTCGACATCCGCACCGCCAACGCGCAGGTCACCGCGATCTCGCAGACGCTGATCAAGCAGATGCCGCCGGGCGCGACGCCCCCTCTGATCCAGAACTACTCCGCCTCCACCGTGCCGATCGTCCAGGTGGCGCTCTCGGGCGATGGCCTCACCGAGCAGAACCTCGCCGATATCGGCATCAACCAGCTCCGTACGCCGTTGGTCACCGTGCCCGGCGCCGCGATCCCGTACCCGTTCGGCGGCAAGCAGCGCCAGGTCCAGATCGACCTCGACCCGACCGCGCTCCAGGCCCGCGGCCTGTCCGGCCAGGACGTCGCCAACGCGCTCGCGGCCCAGAACCTGATCACGCCGGTCGGCACCCAGAAGATCGGGCAGTTCGAATACATCATCCAGCTCAACAACTCGCCGCTGAAGATCGAGGAGCTCGGCAATCTGCCGATCAAGACCGTCAACGGCGCGATGGTCTATGTGCGCGACGTCGCGACCGTCAGGGACGGCAACCCGCCGCAGACCAACATCGTCCATGTCGACGGCAACCGCTCGGTGCTGATGATGGTGCTGAAGGCGGGCGCGACCTCGACGCTCGACATCATCGCGGGCATCAAGCAGAAGGTGATCGACGTCAAGGACCAGCTGCCGGACGCGCTCAAGATCGGCTTCATCGGCGATCAGTCGGTGTTCGTCCGCGGCGCCATCGAAGGCGTCGCGTTCGAGGGCGTGATCGCGGCGCTGCTCACCAGCGTCATGATCCTGCTGTTCCTCGGCAGCTGGCGCTCGACTGTGATGATTGCGGTCTCGATCCCGCTCTCGGTGCTCGGCGCCATCATCATGCTGTCGGCGATCGGGGAGACGCTGAACATCATGACGCTCGGCGGCCTGGCGCTCGCGGTCGGCATCCTCGTCGACGATGCCACGGTCACGATCGAGAACATCAACTACCATCTGGAGCAGGGCAAGCCGGTCGAGCAGTCGATCCTCGACGGCGCCAACCAGATCGTGACGCCGGCCTTCGTCTCGCTGCTCTGCATCTGCATCGTGTTCGTGCCGATGTTCTTCCTCACCGGCGTGGCGCGCTTCCTGTTCGTGCCGATGGCGGAAGCGGTGATGTTCGCGATGATCTGGTCGTTCCTGCTGTCGCGCACGCTGGTGCCGACCATGGCGAACTATTTATTGCAGGCGCATGTGCATCACGAGAACGGTCCGCCGAAGTCGCGCAATCCACTGGTCTGGTTCCAGCGCGGTTTCGAGGCTCGCTTCGAGCGCATTCGCGGCGGCTACCACAATTTCCTCGGGCTCGCGCTCGCGCACCGTCCGGTGTTCGTGATCGGCTTCCTCTGCGTGGTCGGCGCGTCCTTCGCGCTGGTCCCGTTCCTCGGACGCAACTTCTTCCCCGCGGTCGATGCCGGCAACATCCTGATGCACGTCCGCACCCAGGTCGGCACCCGCGTCGAGGAGACAGCGAACCAGCTCGCCGACGTGCAGAAGGCGATCCGCAAGCTGATCCCGGGTGAGATCGAAACGCTGACCGACAACATCGGCATGCCGATCTCCGGCATCAACATGACCTACAACAACACCGGCGTGATCGGCCCGCAGGATGGCGACATCCAGATCAAGCTGAAGGAAGGCCACAAGCCGACCGAAGAGCATGTGCGCGTGCTGCGTGAGCAATTGCCGCGGCTGTTCCCCGGCGTCAGCTTTGCCTTCCTGCCGGCCGACATCGTCAGCCAGATCCTGAACTTCGGCGCGCCGGCGCCGATCGACCTGCAGATCCGCGGCGCCAATATCAGCGCCAACTTCGTTTATGCCAACAATCTGCTGGCCAAGGTTCGCAGGATTCCCGGCGTCGCCGATGCGCGCATCCAGCAGTCACCGAACAATCCGACCTTCAATATCGATGTCGACCGCACCCGCGCGCAGTATGTCGGGCTGACCGAGCGTGACGTCACCAACAGTCTCGTGGTCAACCTTGCCGGCTCCTCGCAGGTGGCGCCGACCTACTACCTCAATCCGGACAACGGCGTATCCTATTCGATCGTGATGCAGACGCCGCAATACCAGATGGATTCGCTCAGCGCGCTTCAGACGTTGCCGATCACGGCGGCCGGCAATTCGCAGTCGCCGATCCTCGGCGGCATCGCCGATATCAAGCGATCGACTTCGAGCGCGGTGGTCTCGCAATACGACATCCAGTCGATGGTGCAGATCTTCGCCACGACCTCGGGCCGCGATCTCGGTGCGGTCGCGACCGACATCCGCCAGGTGATCGCCGACACCGCCAAGGAGGTGCCGAAAGGCTCTTCCGTGGTGCTGCTCGGCCAGGTGCAGACCATGAACAGCGCCTTCACCGGCTTGTTGTTCGGCCTGCTTGGCGCGGTCGTCCTGATCTATTTCCTGATCGTCGTGAACTTCCAGTCCTGGTCCGATCCCTTCGTGATCATCACGGCGTTGCCCGCAGCACTCGCCGGCATCGTCTGGATGCTGTTCGCCACCGAGACGACGCTGTCGGTGCCGGCGCTGACCGGCGCGATCATGTGCATGGGCGTTGCCACCGCCAACAGCGTGCTCGTGATCTCGTTCGCCCGCGAGCGCTACGAAGAGCTCGGCGATCCCATCGCCGCGGCGCTCGAAGCCGGCTTCGTCCGGTTCCGCCCGGTGCTGATGACCGCGCTCGCCATGATCATCGGCATGGCGCCCATGGCGCTGGGGCTCGGCGAGGGCGGCGAGCAGAATGCGCCGCTCGGCCGTGCCGTGATCGGCGGCCTGATCTTTGCAACCTTCGCCACGCTGATGTTCGTTCCCGTGGTGTTCAGTATGGTACACAAGAAGCAAGGCGCCAAAGGCGCCGCCTCCCTGGAGCCCCCGCATGTCGCCCCATGAACCCCGCTCCCCGGTGTCGCACCGGAAACTGGGCATTTTCGGCGTGGTGGCGCTAATCGCGGCCGGCTTGGTCGTGGGCACCGGCATCCGCGCCCGCGAGGAGCAGGGCTCCAAATTGAAGGCATGGACCGATGATCAGGCTGTTCCCAGCGTCGCGGTGACGCTGCCTAATGCCAAGGCTCTCAATGCGACCATCGACTTGCCGGGCCGTCTCGAAGCCTATTATCGCGCGCCGATCTTTGCCCGTGTTCCCGGCTATCTCAAAAGCTGGAGCGCTGACATCGGTGCGCGGGTGAAGGCCGGTCAGGTGATCGCCGAGATCGAGGCGCCCGACCTCGACCAGCAACTGCTTCAGGCCCGCGCCGACCTCGCCAGCCAGCAGTCCAGCGCCAGGCTGTCGGAAGCCACCCTCAACCGCCGCAAGACGCTGGTCGCCTCCAACTTCGTCTCCGCGCAGGAGATCGACGAGCGTACCGCCGATCTCTCCAACAAGAACGCGGCGGTTCGCTCGGGCCAGGCCAACGTCGAGCGCCTCGAAGCGCTGGCCGGTTACAAGAAGATCACCGCTCCGTTTGACGGTGTGGTCACGGCGCGCGACACCGACGTCGGTGCGCTGATCAATTCAGGCGGCGGCTCGGGCCCGGCAATGTTCGTGGTCTCCGACATCACCAAGCTGCGCGTCTACATCAACGTGCCCCAGAACTACGTGCCCGCGATCAAGATCGGCGCCAAGGCCGCCATCGTGCTGCCGGAGTATCCGAACCGGACCTTCCAGGCGACGGTGGAGGCCTCCTCGCAGGCGGTTGACGTCGCCTCCGGCACGACGCGCATGCAGCTCGGTCTCGACAATTCCTCAGGCGAGCTGATGCCCGGCGGCTATGCTAGCGTGAAGCTCAGCCTGCAGCGCGACGCCGCGCCGCTCAGCATTCCCGCCAGTGCGCTGATCTTCAACGGCAGCGGCCTGCGCGTCGCAACCGTCGGTCCGGACGACAAGGTCCTGTTCAAGCCCGTGACCATCGCCCGCGATCTTGGCAAGGAGATCGAGCTCGCCTCGGGAATTGCAGCGGATGACCGCGTCATCACGGCACCACCGGACGGCCTCTCCGACGGCGACCAGGTCCGCGTGACCGGCGCCGGCGCCAAGGGCAAGCCCGCGACGGCGTCGGAGAAGCAGGCGCCGAAGGGGTAGCCTCGGTTTCGTAGGGTGGGCAAAGCGAAGCGTGCCCACCATCTCTCTGCGATCCTAAAAAAGATTGGTGGGCACGGCGCAAGAGCGCCTTTGCCCACCCTACGAGAGCTACGCCACCCTCCATTCCGGCACGCCATCTACCGTCATCGTGATCTCGCCGAGCGAACCCACCGGCGTGCGATCCATGTCGAGCAGATGCGCCAGCGTTGCCGCATCGCTCGCGGGAATTCGCGCCAGCGTGCGCCTATCGTTTTCCGTCCGCAGCATCACCACGCCATGCTCGACCTCGCCGCCGCGGCCGTAGAGCACCGTAAAGCTCTCCACCTTGCCCTTGCCTGAGACATCCGTGACGAACTCCGGCACCGCGCGCTTGTTGCTGTCCGCCGCCGCCTGCACGCTCGTCTCCTGTGCCAATGCTTCGCGCGGCGGCACCTTCGACACCACCAGCGCATGATGCTTGGTGACGAAACCGCCCTGGCCGTAGAGCAGGCCGAGCTTTGCGCCGTCGCGCACGCGCCGGACCGTCGCGCAGGCCGCGTGCGTCATGTAGGTGTTGAGCGGCGCGCCGAAGAAGGTGAGGCCGCCAGTCACGGTCGGCTGCACGTCCGCACCTAGACCCAGCGTCCGCCGCGCCATCTTGGGCACGCACGGAAAGCAGCTATAGAGCTCGATCGCGTCGAACTTCCTGCCGTCGCCGCCGGCGAGATCCATCACGGCCTTCAAAACGGCGTTCTGCGGATGGCTCTCGTAAAACTGGTCGCGCAAGAGATAGTCGCGCGGCTCCTCGGCCGAGGCGCCGCCGAGCGGATAGACCAGTCTGTCATCGGCGATGCCGGCCGCACGCGCTTTGGCGAGGCTGGTCAGCAGCAGCGCGCCGCCCATGTTGACGCTCGGGTTGGCAACCATGAGCTTGTTGTAAGGCCACGCGATGAGACGGTTGTCCGCGGTGGGCGTCGTGATTTCGTCAGGCGTATAGCGCCGCTTCAGCCAGGCGTTGGGATTCTGCGCGGCGGCCTCGGAATAGCGTGACCATAGTGTACCCGACTCTGCCATCGCCTCGCGCGGCGTCTGTCCCCAATGGGCGGACGATGCCGCTTCGTAGAACGGATAGACGGTGACGGGGCGGAACACGCCGAGCTTCACGGCCAGCGGCTTCTGGAATGCCGCGCCGCGCTTCGGCTCCTCGACGTCATGGGCGAACGGGGTCCATGGCAGCTTTGCCCCGGCGCGCTCCGCCTTGGTCGCCGTCGACTGTGCCTCCGCGCCGCAAACCGCGGCGACGCTGCATTCGCCGCGCGCAATGCGCTTTGCTGCCTCGTGGATGTAGCGGATCGGGCTCTCGCCGCCGACCGGGCCGTAATAGCAATGCGAAGGCGTGATGCCGAGCCGTTGCGCCAGCAGCTGCTCCGGATCGCGATAGCGCCAGCTCAGGAAGTTGACGATATCGAGCGATTGCACCTCGTCGAGCAGCTTTGCGCCGGCATCTGCTTCCGCGCGCCGCAGCGCCTGTTCGAGCAGGTCGAGCGGCTCGAGGCCATCGGTGACCTCCTTGGGACGGTCGACGATCTCGCCGACGCCGACGATGACGGGGATGCGGTCTTCGGGGGTATGCTTCTTATCTGTCATGCTTCAATTCACGATGTCAGTTTTTTGTCATTGCGCGCGTAGCGAAGCAATCCAGGGTCTTTCCGCGATGGTAGTCTGGATTGCTTCGCTGCGCTCGCAATGACGGTGTGTGGCAATCACTCCGCCACCAGCGCATTCATGTGCTCGACGGCTTCGGCAAACTCTTCCTTGAACTCCTGCACCACCGCACCGGCCGACTTCACGCTGTCGATCAGCCCGACGCCCTGGCCGACGAAGTAACTCACGAGATCGCGCGCCTTGGCGTTGCCGCCCGCCGCGGCGCGGTCGATCGAGTTGAAGGCGTCGCGGCTGACGATACTTTGCAGCGGCATCGGCAATGCGCCGGGGCTCTCGGCTGCGCGGTCCCAGGCGTCGGTCCAGACCGAACGAAGTTGCCGTGCCGGCTTTCCAGTGCGGCCCTTAGAGCGCACCGCATCGCGCGACGATGCCGCGATCATCTTCTCGCGAAAGATCTCCGTGGTCTCGGACTCGACGGTCGCAAGCCACACCGAGCCGGTCCAGGCGCCCGCGGCACCCATCGCCATGCAGGCCGCCATCTGTCGTCCCGTCATGATACCGCCGGCCGCCAGCACCGGCACGTCGCGGATATTCTTGATCGCCTTGATCACCTCGGGCACCAGCACCATGGTCGAGACCTCGCCGCAATGGCCGCCAGCTTCGGTGCCCTGGACCACGAGGATATCGACGCCGGCCGCGACCTGGCGCAGCGCGTGCTCCTTGGCGCCGACCAGGGCCGCGACCGGCACGCCGTGCTTCCTGCCCATCTCGATCATGGCCTTCGGCGGCACGCCGAGCGCATTGGCGATCAGGCGGATCGGGTGGTTGAACGAGACCTCCAGCAGCTCCAGCGCGGTCCTGCCATCGAACGGCTGCGGCTGGTTGTCGGCGACCTCGGTGGTCGTGAGTTCGATGTCGTATTTCTTCAGGAGATTGCGCGTGTAGTTGCGGTGCTCCTGTGGCACGCGCGCCTCAAGGCTCTTCCAGGTGACGTCCTTCTCGCCCGCAGTCGAGATGTTTTCGGGGATCAGCACGTCGACGCCGTAAGGCTTGCCGTCAACGTGCTTGTCGATCCATCTCAGCTCGCGTTCGAGCGTATCCGGCGTGTGCACGGTCGCACCTAACACGCCAAACCCACCGGCGCGGCTGACAGCCGCGACGACATCGCGGCAATGGCTGAAGGCGAGCAGCGGGAAATCGATGCCCAGCATGTCGCAGATCGGCGATTTCATCGTTCTCTCCCGGCGGCCTCGCGTTGCTGTTGTCGCAATCTTGAGCGAAGGCTCATCGACGCTAGACCATCGTCTTGCGCTATGCCAATCCGGATTTGGCGGCGCATCTTGCGTGCACACGCCGTGTTGCGCGAAGCCGTACGCCCGGCTCGACAGATGCGGCTTCTCGTGATGGCCGTCCTCGGCAACGTCGGACGCATGACGCGGTCGCGAGGCCCGCGCCGGACGCAGGGCCGGCAGGGCTTGCCATCCGCCGTCCGCGGGCTAATTAATGCAGACGCATCTTTTTGCCGGAGCCCTCGCATGACCGACACCCCCGCCTACGTGCCGCCCAAGGTCTGGACCTGGAACAAGGAGAACGGCGGACAGTTCGCCAGCATCAACCGCCCGATCGCCGGTCCCACCCATGACAAGGAGCTGCCGGTCGGCAAGCATCCCTTCCAGCTCTATTCGCTGGCGACGCCGAACGGCGTCAAGGTCACCGTGATGCTGGAGGAGCTTCTGGCCCTCGGCCACAAGGGCGCGGAATACGACGCTTGGCTGATCAGAATCGGTAACGGCGACCAGTTCGGCAGCGGCTTTGTCGACATCAATCCGAATTCCAAGATCCCGGCGCTGATGGACCGCTCCGGCCCGGAGCCGATCCGGGTGTTCGAGTCCGGCTCTATCCTGTTCTACCTCGCCGAAAAGTTCGGCGCCTTCCTGCCGAAGGACATCAAGAGCCGCACTGAAGCGATGTCGTGGCTGTTCTGGCAGATGGGCAGCGCGCCCTATCTCGGCGGCGGCTTCGGCCATTTCTACGCTTACGCGCCGACCAAGATCGAATATGCCATCGACCGTTTCGCGATGGAAACCAAGCGCCAGCTCGACGTGCTCGACCGCCGGCTCGCCGACAACGAATATCTCGCCGGCAGCGAATACACCATCGCCGACATGGCGGTGTGGCCCTGGTACGGCGCGCTCGCCAAGGGGCTGGTCTACGGCGCCGGCGAATTCCTGTCCGTGCAGGACTACAAGCACGTGCAGCGCTGGACCGACCAGATCGCCAAGCGCCCGGCCGTCAAGCGCGGCCGCATGGTCAACCGTGTCTCCGGAGATCCCGCCAGCCAGCTTCACGAGCGGCATGACGCTAGCGATTTCGAGACCAAGACGCAGGACAAGACCGGCGAGGTGGCCGCGTCGTAGCCCCTTCCCCTCTCCCCGCGTGCGGGGAGAGGGGAAGAGAGGCAGTTGATCACGCCATGCTCAGCTCGTGGCGTCCCACCACCATCCAGTGCACCTCGTCCGGACCATCCGCGAAGCGGAGATGGCGCACGTCCTGATACATCTCCGCGAGCGGGGTCCAGTGCGAGATGCCCGTGGCGCCGTGCATCTGGATCGACTGGTCGATGATCTTGCAGGCTCGCTCCGGCACCATGGCCTTGACCATGGAGACCCAGACGCGGGCCTCCTTGTTGCCGAGCACGTCCATGGCCTTGGCGGCCTTCAGCACCATCAGCCGCATCGCCTCGATCTCGCAGCGCGCCTGCGCGATGATCTGCATGTTGCCGCCGAGATGGGCGATCTTCTTGCCGAAGGCTTCACGGGTGAGGCCACGCTGCACCATCAAATCGAGCGCCTTCTCGGCCTTGCCGATAGTGCGCATGCAGTGATGGATGCGGCCCGGGCCTAGCCGAAGCTGCGAGATCTCGAAGCCGCGGCCTTCGCCGAGCAGAATGTTCTCCTTGGGCACGCGCACGTTGTTGAAGCGCATGTGCATGTGGCCGCGCGGCGCGTGGTCCTGGCCGAACACGTACATGGGACCGAGCACCTCGACGCCGGGCGTGTCGCGCGGCACCAGAATCTGCGACTGCTGCTTGCTCGGCGCCGCATCCGGGTTGGTCTTCACCATCACGATGAGGATCTTGCAGCGGGGATCGCCGACGCCGGAGATGTAATATTTCTCGCCGTTGATGACCCATTCGTCGCCGACGAGCTTGGCGCTGGTCGAGATGTTCTTGGCATCGGAGGAGGCGACGTTCGGCTCGGTCATGACATAGGCGGAGCGGATCTCGCCGTTCATCAGCGGCTTCAGCCACTTCTCCTTCTGCTCCTTGGTGCCGACGCGCTCCAGCACCTCCATGTTGCCGGTATCAGGCGCCGAGCAGTTCATGCTCTCCGATGCCAGTGGGCTCTTGCCGAGCTCGGATGCGATATAGGCGTAGTCGAGATTCTTCAGGCCCTGGCCGGTCTCGTCGTCGGGCAGGAAGAAGTTCCAGAGGCCTTCCTGCTTGGCCTTGTTCTTGGCCTTCTCCAGCACCTCGAGCTGCTTCGGCGTGAAGCTCCAGCGATCCTCTTTGCCTTCGCCGGCCTTGGCGAATTCGGTCGACATCGGCTCGACGGTGTCGCGGATGAACTTCCTGACGTGATCGTAGAGCGGCCGGACCTGGTCCGACATCCTGAGGTCGTTGAGCTCGTCGCCGGGATTGAGGGTGTAGTTGGTGGTGCGGGGAATATAGGTGTGTTTTGTCATTGTTCCTCCCGGGGTCGCTGAGATCGCGTTGCGCCGGAGAATAGTCGCAGCGTCGCCAAAGTGCGAGCGCGCATTTTTTCCAACGCGAGCCATGCCATGCGATGGAATATCGCGGACGTTTGAAATGTTGTTTGAATGGGCGGCATTCTCGCTGTCATCGCCCGACTTGATCGGGCGATCCAGTACTCCGAGGCGTATGTGATCTATCGAGAAGCTGCGGCGTACTGGATGCCCCGGTCAAGCCGGGGCATGACAGCGGTGGTTGCGGCCGGCCTAGCTTGCCATCCGGTGCATCGCGCAGATCTTGTTGCCGTCGAGGTCACGCAAATAGGCAATATAGAGGTTGACGCCCGGGCCTTGACGGATACCAGGAGGATCTTCGCAAGGAACGCCGCCGGCGGCGATGCCGGCCGTATGCCATGCATTGACCTGTTCCGGCGAGTTGGCGGCAAAGCCGATGGTGCCGCCATTCGCAGGCGTCGCCGCTTCGCCGTTGATCGGCTTTGTGACCGAGAACACGCCGGTCTTGGTAATGTAGAAGATGCGATGGCCGTCGACCCGCGCCGGCCGCACCTCGAGCGTGGACAGCAAATTGTCGTAGAAGGCCTTGGCCTTGTCGAGGTCGTTGGTGCCGATCATGACGTGTGAAAACATGTGCCCGTTCCCCTCATTATGAAAATCAAAACGCCGTATAACCGCCGTCGATCACGAACGTATCCGCCGTGTGGTACGACGAGGCCTTGCTCATCAGATACACCGCGATGCCGCCGAAGTCGCTGGCCTCGCCGAAGCGCCGCACCGGAATTCGCGGCATCACGTTGGCGACGAATTTCTCGTTGGCCATCAGGCCCGAGGTCATGTCGCTCTTGATCCAGCCCGGCAGGATCGCGTTCGCGGTGACGCCGTGACGCGCCAGCTCGACGCCGAGCGCACGCACCAGCGCGTTGATCGCGGCCTTGGTCGCGGCATAGTGCTCGTTGCGCGCGGTGCCGAAGATCGAGGCGAGGCTCGAAGTCGCCACCAGCCGGCCGAAGCGATCGCCGGCCTCGGCGCGCGCGGTCATGTGTTTTGCGGCAGCCTGGAACGCGTGGAACACGCCGTCGAGATTGGTCGCAAACATCGTGCGCCATTCTTCCTCGGTGCGTTCGATAAAGGAGCGCCGGCCGCCGCCGCCGATGCCGGCATTGGCGAAGCAGCCGTCGACCCGGCCGAATGTGTCGAGCGTGGCCTTCATCGCGGCATTGACCGAGGCCGGGTCGGTGACGTCGCAGACCCGCGTGTCGACCTTGCCTGATAGCCCGGCCAGGCTCGCGGCAGCGGCCTTGTTCTTGTCAGCATTCCGGCCCCAGATCGAGACGTTGCAGCCCTGGCCGGCGAGCGCCTGCGCGATGCCCAGCCCGATGCCGCCATTGCCGCCGGTGATCACGGCGACGCGTTCCGAAAGGTCGAAAAGGTTCATGGCGCGTTTCCTGTTTTTGCTTCGTGCGCATCAGCCGCTGCGCGCAAGATTGCTTGCTATGCTCCGATCACCATGGACAAGACCGCGCCAAAAATCAAATATGCGCCCCGGCAAAAGCAATTCCGGTCTGCGAAACTGGTGCAGGCCGCAACTCACGAGGAAACCATGCAGTTCAAACACGTCACGCTCGATCTCGATGGTTCGGTCGCGATCCTCAAGCTCGACCATCAGGAGGTGATGAACGCGGTCTCCGTGGACATGCTGGGCGGTCTCTCAGAAGCGCTCGACACGATCGAGGAGAAGAAGGACGAGGTGCGCTGCGTGGTGCTGACGGGCGCAGGGCGGGCGTTCTGCACCGGGGCGAATCTCCAGGGCCGCAACAACCAGTCGAAGAAGACCAAGGCCGGCCTGACGCTCGAGACCGGCTTCCATCCCTTCCTGCGCCGCATCCGCAATCTGCATTGCCCGATCGTGACCGCGGTCAACGGCCCGGCGGCCGGCGCCGGCATGAGCTTCGCGCTGCTCGGCGACATGATCCTGTGCGCGCGCTCGTCCTATTTCCTGCAAGCGTTCCGCCGCATCGGTCTGGTGCCGGATTGCGGCTCGACCTGGCTCTTGCCGCGGCTGATCGGCAAGGCACGCTCGATCGAATTGTCGTTGATGGGCGAGCGGCTCCCGGCCGATAAGGCGCTGGAATGGGGCCTTGTGAATCGCGTCTATGATGACGGCGTGCTGATGGAGGAGGCGATGAAGCTTGCGCGCGACCTCGCCAGCGGCCCGACGGTCGCGCTGTCGCTGATCCGCAAGCTGTACTGGGACAGCCCGGAGAATTCCTTCGAGGATCAGCTCAATCTCGAATTTCAGTGCCAGCTCCATGCCGGCGACACGGATGATTTCCGCGAAGGTGTTGGCGCCTTCCTAGAGAAGCGTCCGGCGCAGTTCAAGGGCAAATGATCGAGGCTGAGCTTTCCCGCAGCGTTGCGCGCTGGTGCGAGGGGGCGACCGGCGTGACCGGCGCGGCCAAGCTGTCCGGCGGCGCCAGCCAGGAGACCTGGCGCTTCGACATCGTGCATCCCGACGGGCCGATCGGTGCGATCCTGCGCCGCTCGCCGAAGGGGTATGGCGCGGCGCCGACGCGCGCGGCAGGTCTCGGCGCGGAGGCGCAGCTGATGCAGCTTGCCTATGAGGCCGGCGTGCCGTCGCCGCGCGTGATGCATGTGCTCACGCCGGACGACGATCTCGGCACCGGCTTCATCATGCAGCGGGTCGAGGGCGAAACCATCGCGCGCAAGATTCTGCGCGACGACGAGTTTGCGGCGGCGCGGCCGCGTCTCGCACGGCAGATCGGCGGCGTGCTCGCGAAGCTGCACGGGCTGCCGCGGGACAAATTGCCCGAGCTGCGCAGCCGGTCCGCGACGGAGGAGATCTCTGAGTTCGAACGCGATTATCGCAGCCTGGACTGGCCCAAACCCGTCTTCGAGCTGGCGCTGCGCTGGCTCCGCGACCACGATCCGGGCCCTTCGGCCGAGACGACGCTGGTGCATGGCGATTTCCGCAACGGCAATCTCATCATTGGCGCCGACGGCCTGCGCGCGGTGCTGGACTGGGAGCTCGCCCATCTCGGCGATCCCATGGAGGATCTCGGCTGGGTCTGCGTCAACTCCTGGCGCTTTGGCGAGATCGACAAGCCGGTCGGCGGCTTTGGCTCGCGTCAGGAGCTGTTTGCCGGCTATGAGGCGGCTGGGCGCAAGGTCGATCCATCGCGTGTCAAATTCTGGGAAGTGATGGGCACGCTGCGCTGGGGCATCATGTGCGGCGGCATGATGCAGCGCTTTCGCGAGGGCCCGGACCATTCGATGGAACGCGCCATGATCGGCCGCCGCGCTTCCGAGACCGAGATCGATCTGTTGCGGCTGCTGGCGCCGCGGGGGAGTTGACCATGCAGGACGAGCCGACCCCGATCGAGCTGACGAAGTCAGTCGCCGATTTCCTCCGCAACGACATCGCGCCGCTGATCTCCGGCCACCAGGCCTTCAAGCTGCGCGTCGCCATCAACATCCTCGACCTCGTGACGCGGCAATTGACGCTGGAGGAGGGGAGCGACGCCGCTGAGGCGGAGCGGCTGCGTGCTCTGCTCGGCATGGACGGCTCGGTGACCGATCTCAACCGCACGCTGGCCGAGCGCATCGCCAAGGGCGAGGTCGATCTAGCGACGCCCGGCCTTGCCGAGCATCTGTGGCAAACGACCATGGACAAGCTTGCGGTGGACCAGCCGAATTACGCGTCGTACAAACGCGAACTCTCGCGAAGCGGGTAGGCGGTACTACACTCTCTGCTGTCATCGCCCGCGAAGGCGGGCGATCCATGTATCCAGAGGCGGCATTGATTGAGCCGAGAAGCCGCGGCGTACTGGATGCCCCGGTCCAGCCGGGGCATGACGGCGGTGATGAGCCGAGCGACCCTTCACTTCCCCACCCATTTCGGCGGCCGCTTCTCCGCAAACGCCTTCGGACCCTCGATGTAGTCCTGGGACGCAACCATCGCCTTCACGGCCGGATATTCCCGCTGCTCCTCGATCGCCTGCTCCAGCGACACGCCGAGGCCCTTCTGGATCGCCTGTTTTGACGCGCGGATCGACATCGGCGAATTCTTGGTGATCATCTCGGCCCAGCGCAGCGCGGCCGTCAGCGCTTCGCCCTGCGGCACCACCTCGTTGACGAAGCCGAGTTCGAGACCCTCCTTGGCGCTGACATGGCGCGCGGTGAGGATCATGCCCATGGCGCGCTTGAGTCCGATCTGCCGCGGCAGCCGATGCAGCCCTCCGGCGAGTGCGGCCAGCCCCACGCGGGGCTCGGGCAGGGCGAAGGTCGCGTTCTCCGAGGCGATGATGAGGTCGCAGGCGAGCGCGATCTCGAAACCGCCGCCCATGGCGACGCCGTTGACCGCGGCGATGATCGGCTTGTCGCAGTCGAAGCGCGCAGTGAGGCCGGCAAAGCCGCCCTTGTCCCAGCCGCGCTTGCCGCCGGCCGCCTGCCACTTCAGATCGTTGCCGGCGCAGAACGCCTTATCGCCGCTACCGGTGACGACCGCGATCCATTGCTCGGGGTCGGCGGAGAAATCGTCAAATACCTTTTGCAGCTCGAAATGCGCGTCGGTGTGCAGCGCGTTGTAGACCTCGGGCCGCGACAGCGTCACGATCGTGATCGGCCCCTTGCGTTCCACCTTGGAAAATTTCAGCTCCATCGTGCGCTCCCGCAGTTTCTCGTGAAGGAATATTGCCGGAATACTACCGCGCCTCCGCGCTGGAGCACCATCGAATTGCGCAATGCGCCTTGCGCATCTCACACGTCTCCCATTGCTTGACTTGGCGGCGCTCTTCTCACCTTAATCGTGCGAAGCAAAGCTGCGCCCAGCGCCTTAACGCAAAACGAAAAAATCATCCGGGAGAGAGCCGTGGATTTCTCGCTGCCTGCCGATCTCGTCGCCTATCTCACAGAGCTCGACCTTTTCATCGAACGCGAGATCAAGCCGCTGGAGGCGGTCGACGATAACATCCGCTTCTTCGATCACCGCCGCGAATGGGCGCGCACCGATTTCGAGAATGGCGGCCTGCCGCGCCACGAATGGGAGGCGCTGCTGCGCAAGGCCAAGGATCTCGCAGACGCCGCCGGTCATTTGCGTTTTGCGGTGCCGAAGCAATATGGCGGCAAGAATGGCTCCAACCTCTGGATGGCGGTCATCCGCGAGCACTTTGCCGCCAAGGGGCTCGGCCTGCACAACGACCTCCAGAACGAGCATTCCATCGTCGGCAACTTCCCAGTCGCCACCATGCTCGATCGCTACGGACGCGACGACCAGAAGGCGATGATCGACGGCTCGATCAAGGGCAAGTACCGCATCACCTTCGGCCTGACCGAGCCAAATCACGGCTCCGACGCCACCCATATGGAAGCGCGCGCGGTGCCCGCGACCCGTGACAACGTCAAGGGCTGGATCATCAACGGCGAGAAGATGTGGACGACCGGCATGCACGTCGCCACGCATTGCGCGCTGTTCGCGCGCACGTCAGGCAATGACGGCGATGCCCGCGGCATCACCTGCTTCCTGGTGCCGGCCACGAGCCATGGCGTGAAGATCGAAGAGTATATGTGGACCTTCAACATGCCGACCGATCATCCCCGCGTCAGCTTTACGGACGTGTTCGTGCCGGAGGATGCGCTGTTCGGCGAGGACGGTCGCGGCCTGTCGCTGGCGCAATGTTTTGTCCATCAAAACCGCATCCGGCAGGCAGCGAGTTCGTTGGGGGCAGCGGTCTACTGCATCAACGAGAGCGTGAAGTATGCGCGCGAGCGAAAACCGTTCGGCAAGGCGCTGGCCGAGAACCAGGCGATCCAATTCCCGCTGGTCGAGCTTGCGACGCAGGCCGAGATGCTGCGCCTGTTGATCCGCAAGACCGCCTGGGAAATGGACAAGCTCACCGAGGAGCAGATCGAGCGCACGCTCTCCGACCGCGTCTCGATGTGCAACTACTGGGCAAACCGCCTGTGTTGCGAGTCTGCCGACCGCGCCATGCAGGTTCACGGCGGCATGGGCTATTCACGCCACAAGCCGTTCGAGCACATTTACCGCCATCACCGCCGCTATCGCATCACCGAGGGCAGCGAGGAGATCCAGATCCGCAAGGTAGCGGGATTTTTGTTCGGCTATATGGGGCCGGGGAAGCATTGAGGGATTGTTGCGCGCAGTCTCTCCCCGGAGTCGTCCCGGCGAAGGCCGGGACCCATTACCCCACGGAGAAGTCGTTGCGCGAGACGGCAACTCCGAGTTTTCGCAAAACCCAATCCTGTGGCTATGGGTCCCGGCCTTCGCCGGGACGACGATGTGGCTGGAGTGGTGCTAATTCACCCTTCTATCCTTCCCCGCCCAATACGGCTCCCGCAACTGCCGTCGCAAAATCTTGCCTGAGGGATTGCGCGGCAGCGCCGGCAAAAACTCCACGCTCTTCGGCGTCTTGAAGCCGGCGATGCGCTCGCGCGTGAAGTTGATGATGTCGGTGGCGGTCGCCTGCTTGCCGGGCTTCATCACCACAACGGCCTTCACCGCCTCGCCCCATTTGTCGTCGGGTATGCCGATCACGGCAGCTTCCGCGACGTCGGGATGATCGCACAGCGCGCTCTCGACCTCGGCCGGGTAGATGTTTTCGCCCCCGGAGATGATCATGTCCTTGATGCGGTCGTGGATGTAGAGATAACCGTCTTCGTCCATGTAGCCGGCATCACCCGTGCGCAGCCAGCCGTCGCCGCGCAGCGTCGCGGCGGTCGCTTCCGGCAGGTTCCAGTAGCCGGCCATGTTGGAGCCCGAGCGCGTCGCGATCTCGCCGACCTCGCGCGGCGGCAGCGGCTTGCCGTCAACGTCTAGGATCGCGATCTCGACGCCCGGCAGCGCCTTGCCGGCCGAGCGCATCCGCTCCAAGCCCTCGATATGATCCTCCGGCGGCAGCGCGACGATGGTGCCGGTGGTCTCGGTCATGCCGTACATTTGCACGAACCCGCATTTGAAGATCTCGATGCATTCTTTCAGCAGCGCCGCCGGTATCGGCGAGGCGCCGTACAGCATGTATTTCAACCGGGAGAAATCGATTGTCTTCGCGCGCGGCTGCCGCACCACGAACTGCATCGCCGCCGGCACCATGAACAGCTTTGTGATGCCGGACTGCTCGAAGAAATCCAGCACCTTGGTCGGATCGAACTCGCGCGCGATCACGCCGCGGGCGCCGTGGTAGAGCCCCATCACGCCCCAGCCGGAGCCGCCGATATGGAAGATCGGCATCGCGACCAGCGACACGTCGTCGGTCGACCATCGGTTCCACTCCGGCTTGTCCTCGGCATTGCCTGTTTGCACCAGGTTGAGGAAGTTCGCATGCGACAGCATCGCGCCCTTCGGCTTGCCTGTCGTACCCGAGGTATAGAGCTGGATCGCGATGTCCTTAGTGTCGATCGGCACCTTGGGATCGTCGCCACTCTGTGCATCGCGCCAAGCTGTAAAATCCTGCCATTCCGGCGCGCCGCCTTCGGTGGTGATGACGCTGCGCACGCCCGGCAACTGGTCCTTGATCTGGCGGACCTGGGTGATGAACTCAGGTCCCACGAACAGCACCGGCGCTTTGCAGTCGCTCACGATGAAGGCGACCTCGGGGCCCGCGAGCCGCCAGTTCACCGGCGCCATCACCACGCCGGCCTTCATGGCACCCATCAGCAGCTCGAAATAGTTGTCGCTGTTCTTGCCGAGATAGGCGATGCGCTCGCCCTTGTTCACACCCATCGCGATCAGCGCATTGGCGACGCGATTCGTCTTGATGTCGAACTCGGCGAAGCTGGTGACACGACCTTCGAACTCGAAGGCGATGGCATTGCCGCGGCTCTTGGCGCGCTCGCGCACCATGTCGGCGAGGTCAGCCAATGGCTGTGTGGTGGACATGTCTCTCCCGTGACGTCTTGTTCTTATGCCGCGGAGTGTGGCGTCATCCGCGGGCGAAGACAAGATGGGAGAGGGTACGCCATGGCTTCAGCGTCGTCGTCTTGGCGAAAGCCAGGACCCATAGCCACAAAACGCAATTCGGCGAAGACTGGCCATGGCCAATCTTCGCCAAAGAACATTCGGTGATAATGGGTCCTGGCTTTCGCCAGGACGACTACGGAGAGAGCCTCAGCCCCGCTTCGCACGGTCCTTTTCATTCTGCGCCATGATGCTCTCGCGTGCGGTTTTCCAGTCGTCGTCGCTCCAGTCGCGGAGCTGGTAGAAATTGCCGCCCATCGCGAGCGCCTGCGCGCCGTCCATGGCGATGGTCTCGCCGCTGATCCAGTCGCAACCGCCGGAGATCAGGAACACGGCGACGTTCTGCAATTCCTCCATGGTGCCGACGCGGCCCATCGGGTTCATCGCCTTGGTGCGCGCGCCGGCTTCGTCACCGGGCTTGATGCGCTTGCTCATGCCCTCGGTCGGGATCTCACCCGGCGCGATCGTGTTCAGCCGGATGCCGTAGCGGCCCCATTCGGTGGCGAGCGACATCGTCATGGCATGGATCGCCGACTTGCTCATCGCCGACGGCACCACGTAAGGCGATCCGTTGCGCACCCAGGTCGTGGTGATCGAGACGACGTTGCCGGGCTGCTTCAACGCGATCCAGCGCTTGCCGACCGCCTGCGTCACGTAGAACGTGCCGTGCATGACGATGTTGGCGACGGCGTCAAAGCCGCGCGGCGACAGCTCCTCGCTGCGCGAGATGAAATTGCCGGCGGCGTTGTTGATGAGGTCGGTGAGGGGGCCGTCGCGAAAGATGGTCTCGATCATCTCCTCGACCGCGAGCGCGTTGCGGATGTCGACGCCGTGGCTGGTGACGCGGCCGCCATGCTCGGCCATCAGCTCGGTCGCGGTCTCGTCGCAGACGATCTTGCGCCGGCCGCAGATGTGGACTTCCGCGCCGAGCTGGAGAAAGCGCGCCGCCATCGACTTGCCGAGCCCGGTGCCGCCGCCGGTCACGAGGATGCGCCGCCCCGCCAGAAGATTTTCCTTGAACATGGCTGTTTCCCCCGTCGCGATTGTCGGTTAATTGATCGATTGACTAAATCCGGCCGCCGGCTTCCTGTAAAGCGGCACCGAACAAGAACAGCCGGGAACCAGGGGAGAATTCATCCATGGAAGAGCGCGTCTCGATCTCGATCTCGGAAGGCGTCGCCGACGTGCGGCTGGTGCGCGCGGACAAGATGAATGCGCTGGATCAGGCCATGTTCGAGGCCCTTGTGGCCGCAACGGATCGGCTTTCGAAGGAAAAAGGCGTGCGCGTCGTGGTGCTGTCCGGCGAGGGCCGCGCCTTCTGTGCCGGTCTCGACATGGGGCGTTTTGCCGCCATGAAGGAAAAGGGGGGCAATGGAATTCCGGGTGGCGAAAATCGCGACCTCACCAAACGCACGCACGGCCAGGCGAATTTTGCGCAACAGGCCGTGTGGGGCTGGCGCCAGCTTCCGGTCCCCGTGATCGCGGCGATCCAGGGCGTCGCCTTCGGCGGCGGCTTCCAGCTCGCACTCGGCGCCGACATGCGCTTCCTCACGCCCGATGCGCGAATGTCGGTGATGGAAATCAAATGGGGTCTGGTACCCGACATGGCGGGCACGCCGATCCTGGCTTCGCTCGTGCGCGACGACATCTTGCGCGATCTCACCTACACCGGCCGCATCTTCTCCGCGCAGGAGGCGATGGCTTACGGTCTCGCCACGCGCATCTGCGACGACCCGCGCGCTGCCGCGCTCGACGTCGCGCGCGAGATCGCGGGAAAAAGCCCCGATGCGATCCGCGCCGCGAAACGCATGCTCAACAATCTCTCGGTCGATCCGGGCCCCGCGCTACTCGCCGAGTCCGTCGAGCAGCAGAAGTTGATCGGCAGCGCGAACCAGACCGAGGCGGTGCGTGCCAATCTGGAGAAGCGCGCGCCGAAGTTTGCGGATTAGCGCAGACCTCATCCCGAGGAGCCGCGAAGCGGCGTCTCGAGGGATGGGCCACGGGCTCTCATGGTTCGAGACGGCGCCTTGCGCCTCCTCACCATGAGGGGCAACTTCAACAACAAAGAAAAACAACAATGAGCGAAACCTCAAATTTCCTCGGCATCGTCTCCGGCGGGCGCAGCCGCTCCCATGCCGAGGTCGCTGATCGTGCCGACCGCATCGCGAGCGGTCTCAGCCAGATCGGCGTCAGGCAGGGCGATTGCGTCTGCATGCTGATGCGCAACGACATCGCCTTCATCGAAGCCGCCTATGCCGCCATGCGGCTGGGCGCCTACGGCGTGCCGATCAACTGGCACTTCAAGCCGGAGGAGATCAACTACATCCTGAACGACACCGGCACCTCCGTGCTGATCGGCCATGCCGACATGCTGCATGCCTTGCGCGATGCGATTCCCCAAGGCGTCACCGTGCTCAGCGTGCCGACGCCCCCGGAGATCCTGTCCAGCTACAAGATCGATCCCGATCATCTGAAGACGCCGGACTTCGCGATCGATTTCGAATCCTGGCTCGCAGAGCACCAGCCCTATGACGGCCCGGTCGGGCCGCAGCCCATGAACATGATCTACACCTCGGGCACGACAGGCCACCCCAAGGGCGTACGGCGCAACGCGCCGACGCCGGAGCAGGCGGCTGCCGGCGAGCGCATGCGCGCGATGATCTACGGGCTCAAGCCCGGCGCCCGCACGATCCTGCCGGGCCCGCTCTATCACTCCGCGCCGAACTCGTTCGGCATTCGCGCGGGAAAACTCGGCGGCGCACTGGTGCTGATTCCCCGCTTCGAGCCCGAGGAATTTCTCGAGCTGATCGAGCGCTACAAGATCGACACCATCTTCATGGTGCCGACCATGTTCATCCGCCTGATGAAGCTGCCGGAGGAGGTGCGCAAGCAATACGACGTCTCCTCGCTCCGCCACATCATTCACGCCGCAGCACCCTGTCCGGCGGACGTCAAGCGCGCCATGATCGAATGGTGGGGGCCGGTGATCTATGAATTCTACGGCTCGACCGAATCCAGCGCCGTCACCTTCGCGACCTCCGAGGACGCGCTGAGGAAGCCCGGCACCGTCGGCAGGATTTCGCCCGGCGCCGAGCTGCGCTTCATCGGTGAGGACGGACGCGTGCTGGGTGTAGGCGAGATCGGCGAGATCTACTCGCGCATGGCCGGGATGGCCGATTTCACCTACCACAACAAGCCGGAGAAGCGCGCCGAAATCGATCGCGACGGCTTCATCACCTCCGGCGACGTCGGCTATATCGACGAAGAGGGCTACGTCTTCATCTGCGACCGCAAGCGCGACATGGTGATCTCGGGCGGCGTCAACATCTATCCGGCCGAGATCGAGTCCGTGCTGCACGCGGTGCCCGGCGTGCATGATTGCGCGGTGTTCGGCATCCCCGATGCCGAGTTCGGCGAAGCGCTGATGGCGGTGGTCGAGCCGCAAGCCGGCGTTACGCTGGATGCCGCCGAAATCCGCACCCGCCTGAAGGCCTCGCTTGCCGACTACAAGGTCCCAAAGCACATCGAGATCCGCACCGGGCTGCCGCGCGAAGACTCCGGCAAGATCTTCAAGCGGCGCCTGCGCGATCCCTATTGGGAGCAGGCGGGGCGGAAGATCTAGCGGTGCGTAGCCCGGGTGAGCGAAGCGATACCCGGGATAACAACCAGTAAGACCCGGATGTCGCTTCGCTCATCCGGGCTACACGAGCACGCGAATACGTGAGCGGCTTTATCGATCGCAACCTCGCGCATCGTGCTATACTCACGGGATCATTGACCTTCGGATCATCCCATGGCTCCCGTTTCCATCCTGCTAAACCTGCTCTGGATTCTCATTGGCGGCGCCTGGATGGCGCTCGGCTGGCTGGTCGCTGCGGTCATCATGGCGGTCACCATCATCGGCCTGCCCTGGGCGCGGGCGGCGTTCAATATCGCCGTCTACACGCTGATGCCGTTCGGCTCGCGGGCGGTCAGCCGCTATGAGGTCACCGGTGTCGAGGATGTCGGCACCGGCCCGCTCGGGGTGATCGGCAACATCATCTGGTTCGTGCTCGCCGGCTGGTGGTTGGCGCTCGGCCACCTCTTCACCGCC
>NZ_JADPJF010000148.1:286971-306730 GCF_023073295.1 Bradyrhizobium sp. 23
CCCTCGCGATCACCATCATCGGCATTCCCTTCGCCTGGGCCCACCTCAAGCTCGCCGGCATCGCGCTCTGGCCGATCGGCAAGGTGATCGTGCCGGCTTAAGGCAAACTCGTAGGATGGTAGAGCGCCAGCGAAACCCATCAAACCGTCCGCTGATGACGAAGCATGATGGGTTTCGCAAGCGCTCAACCGATCCTGCGCTGATTCGAAGTGGACCACGACTGCTTTCAACGCGGCATAAGTATCCTGCCCCTCCGCAATGCGTCACATTTCATTGCAACTTTTTCCCGACTTCATTGTTGACGAGCGGGAGCGAACGCGGGCGCAATGTGCCGCGGCTGGCCCTTGGTTCATTCTTATCGGGAGGCGATTGCATGAAGTGGCTTTGCTTGGTGGGCTTTGTGGCGGGGGCCGTTGCTTTGACACCCACACCTTCTGCTTCGGCGATGCCCGTTGCCAAGCCGGACACACTGGGCGCGTCTCAGACTGACACCATCGAGGTCAAGGGCGGCCACGGACATGGCGGTGGCCACGGGTGGGGTCATCGCGGCGGCCGTGGTCATCATTACGGCTGGGGCAGAGGCCGAGGCCATCACTATGGCTGGCGGCACCATCACCACTGGTAAGCGTCACTATTGTCCCGAGATTGGAGTCGGGTGGCCGCTCAATGCTTCCGACCCACAATCCCTCGCGTTGCCCGACGGGCAAAACCCGCCACATGCAGGTCAATCGATCGGTTCTCCAATATTCTGATTGACCGAATTCGCTCCTTCGGGTAAACCGCAAACTATTCCGGCCCGCTAAAAAGGGCGTTTCGCGATCGTCACGATACGTGAGCCGGGATGCGATGGACGCGGCAGCGCCGGCGCGTGACGAGATGGCAGGGCGGGCTACGCCTGTGAGTCATCGCGATCCGCGCGAACGACCCGGCGCGGTCACAGCGGTTCTTTTCGGCTTCGGTGGCGAGCACGCGCGAGCTTCCGGATGTCCGGGGAGGGACGTCCGCGGACGGCAAAAGCGTGTGGTCCTGACGCCCGGGGTCTGTGCGTGAAGGCTTGCGGTGATGTGCGGCCCGACCGGGTGGGCGCATCGATCATCTGCGAGGCGACGGGGGCAATAGTGCATCGCTGCCCGGGGAGAGCGCGCCATAAGCCGTAAAACCATTGCGCAGGGAAGGCCGGGATGTTCCGGCATCACCTGTGGTTACCCCCGCGTGGTTTTTCGCGTGTGCGGACCCTGGGTGCCAGCCGGCGCCCGGCCTTCCCTGCGCCCTTTTTTATCGATGAGGGCGAAACGACAGCAAAACTCGGGCCCCGCGCCGCGAGACCGCGGACGTGTGCGCGCGTCCGTCGGCAAGGCGCATTTCTCCCATGATAGGTGATGTTGCCGCGCCGCCCCCAACTTCATCTTGCGCTGCGGCAAAAAACTTGCACACTCGGCTGAGCCGGGCAGCCAAGCGAGCTCGAACAGCGGAGCGAGCCATGTCCCTCCAGACCGTATCATCCGACGCCGCCGAGCAGCGCCCCAATCGCCCTGAGGACGTCCAGGCGCTGGAAGCGGACGTGCGGCTGCGGGACGACATCCGCCTGCTCGGGCGCATTCTCGGCGACACGGTGCGCGACCAGGAGGGGCCTGAATTGTTCGATCTGGTCGAGCGCATCCGGCAGACCTCGATCCGATTCCACCGCGACGAGGACCGGCTCGCCCGCCGCGAGCTCGAGCAGATCCTCGACAGCATGTCGACCTCCGAGACGGTGCGGATCGTCCGCGCCTTCAGCTATTTCTCCCACCTCGCCAACATCGCCGAGGACCAGAACAACATCCGCCAGATGCGCGCCAACAAGGGCGGCGGCTCCGGCGTGCTGGCCGAGACGCTCGCCCATGCGAGGGCTGGGGGCATCGGTGCCGATGCCCTGCGCAACTTCTTCAAGAGCGCGCTGGTCAGCCCGGTTTTGACGGCGCATCCGACCGAGGTCCGCCGCAAGAGCACGATGGACCGCGAGATGGAGGTAGCTAGCCTGCTCGATCGTCGCGAGCGCGTCGCGCTGACGGCGGAGGAGGCCGCCGCCAGCGACGAGCAGCTCCGCCGCGAGGTGCTGACGCTGTGGCAGACCAATCTGCTGCGCCGGACCAAGCTCACCGTGCTCGACGAGGTCGCCAACGGCCTGTCGTTCTATGATTACACGTTTCTCCGCGAGGTGCCGCGGCTGGTCAACGCGCTGGAGGACCGGCTGGAGGAGGGCGGCGAGCAGGCGGCCGGCGAGCTCGCCTCGTTCCTGCGCATGGGCAGCTGGATCGGCGGCGACCGCGACGGCAATCCCTTCGTCACCGCCGACGTGATGCGCGGCACGCTGCGGCTGCAGTCGAGCCGGGTGATGCAGTTCTATCTGAATGAGCTGCACGTGCTCGGCTCGGAATTGTCGATCGCGGCCCATCTCGCCGACGTCTCCGAGGAGCTGCGCACGCTGGCGGAGCGCTCGCCCGATACCTCGCCGCACCGGAGCGGCGAGCCGTATCGTCTTGCGGTCTCTGGCATCTATGCGCGCCTGACTGCAACGGCCGAAATGCTTCAGGTCGAGATCACGCGCCGGCCGGTCGGCAAGGGCGCGCCGTATGACAGCGTCGGGGAGCTCAAGGCCGATCTCGACGTGCTGCACCGCTCTCTGATCTCCAACAACGCCGGCGTCATCGCCCGCGGCCGGCTGCGGCTGCTGCGCCGTGCGGTGGACTGCTTCGGCTTCCATCTGGCCCGGCTCGACATCCGCCAGAACTCGGCAGTGCACGAGCGCACCATCGCCGAGCTGATGGACGTCGCCAACCCCGGCATGTCCTATCTCGCGCTCGGCGAGGACGCGCGCATCTCCCTGCTCACCAACGAGCTGCGCTCGACGCGCTCGCTGGTGTCGCCATTCGTCAAATACAGCGACGAGACCATGGGCGAGCTCAACGTCTTCCATGCCGCCGCCGAGGCGCATGCGAAGTTCGGCTCGGACGCCATTCCCCAATGCATCATCTCGATGTGCAAGGGCATGTCCGACATGCTCGAGGTCGCGGTGCTCCTGAAGGAGGTCGGTCTCGTCCATCCCTCCGGGCGCAGCGCGATCAACATCGTGCCGCTGTTCGAAACCATCGAGGATCTGCAGGCGTCTTCCACCATCATGGACCGCATGCTCTCGCTGCATGATTACCGCCGGCTGGTCGACAGCCGCGGCAGCGTGCAGGAGGTCATGCTGGGCTATTCCGACTCGAACAAGGATGGCGGCTTCGTCACCTCGGGCTGGGAGCTCTACAAGGCCGAGATCGGCCTCGTCGACGTGTTCGAGCGCCACGGCGTGCGCCTGCGTCTGTTCCATGGCCGCGGCGGTTCGGTCGGCCGCGGCGGCGGCCCGAGCTACGATGCCATCATCGCCCAGCCCGGCGGCGCGGTGAACGGCCAGATCCGCATCACCGAGCAGGGCGAGATCATCTCGTCGAAATATTCCAACGCCGAAGTCGGCCGCAACAATCTGGAGATCCTGGCAGCCGCAACGCTGGAGGCGAGCCTGTTGCATCCGCGCCAGAGCGCGCCGTGCCGCGAATATCTGACCGCGATGGACGAGCTTTCAAATCTCGCCTTCAAGGCCTATCGCGGCCTCGTCTACGAGACCGACGGCTTCGTCGATTATTTCTGGGCGTCCACGGTCATCAACGAGATCGCGACGCTCAACATCGGCAGCCGCCCGGCCTCGCGCAAGAAGACCCGCGCGATCGAGGACCTTCGCGCCATTCCGTGGGTGTTCTCCTGGGCGCAATGCCGCCTGATGCTGCCCGGCTGGTACGGCTTTGGCAGCGCGGTCGAGCAGTGGATCGCGGAGCATCCCGACAAGGGCATGCCGTTCCTCAAGGAGCTCTACAAGGAATGGCCGTTCTTCCGCATGCTGTTGTCGAACATGGACATGGTGCTGGCGAAAAGCTCGATCGCGATCGCCTCGCGCTATGCCGAACTCGTGCCCGACGAGGCGCTCCGCGAAAAAATCTTCGGCCGCATCCGCCGCGAATGGCATTCCTGCATCGAGACGCTGCTGGACATCATGGGCCAGGACCGGCTGCTGCAAGGCAACCCGCTGCTGGAGCGCTCGGTGCGCCACCGCTTCCCTTATCTCGACCCGCTCAACCACGTGCAGGTCGAACTCTTGAAAGAGCACCGCGCGCAGAACCCGGACGAGCAGGTGCTGCGCGGGATTCAGCTGACGATCAACGGGATCTCGGCGGGATTGAGGAATACGGGGTAGAGACATGGTGAGTGGCGAGTGGAATCCATTCGCCACTCACCATTCGCTGCACTCAACAGAAATGCGCGCCCTGCGTCTCCACATACACCGCATAGAGCGACTGGCTCGCGGTCATGAACAGGCGGTTGCGCTTCTTGCCGCCGAAGCAGACGTTGGCGCAGGTCTCGGGCAACAGGATCTGCCCGATGCGCGCGCCGTCGTTTGGCGCGAACACCTGCACGCCGTCATAGCCGGGGCCGACCCAGCCGGCGCCGACCCAGATGTTGCCTTCGGTGTCGACGCGCAGGCCGTCGGGGAAGCCTGATTTGCCGTCGAGCGTCATGTCGATCAGCTTCTTCGGGTTCGAAAGCTTCGCCCCATCTATGTCGTACGACCACACCACGTTCTTGGCTTCAGGATAATGCGTGATGCCGGTGTCGCAGACATAGAGCTTCTTGTAGTCCTGACTAAAAGCGATGCCGTTCGGCTTGAACGGCTCGTCGGCCACCTTCGCGACCTGGCCGCTCTGCGGATCAATGCGATAAACCGCTTCCTTCTGATGGGGCTGCAGCGAGCCGGTATTGGCAAGCTTGCCCTCGTAGATACTGATCGCGCCGTAGCCGGGATCGGTGAACCAGATCGCCTTGTCGTTGGGATGCACCACCATGTCGTTGGGGCCGTTGAGCGGCTTGCCGCCGGCCTGCTCGGCCAGGGTCGTCACCGAACCGTCGTGCTCGTAGCGGACGAGCCGGGTGCGCTCGGCACTGAGCTGGCGCCCCTCGGTGTCGAACGAGTTGCCGTTGGCCTCGTTCGACGGCTTGTGGAACTGCTCGGAGATGTGGCCGTCGTCATCGAGGTAGCGCAGCTGCCGGTTGGCGGGGATGTCACTCCAGACCAGATATTGCCCTTGCGCATTCCACGCTGGCCCTTCCGCCCACAGGCAGCCGGTATAGAGCCGCTTGATTGCGGTGTTGCCGACCTTCGCCTTGAAGCGCTTGGGATCGATGGCAATGATGTCAGGATCGGGATAGCGCTGCGGCTCGGCATTGGCGCCGAAGTCGCGGGCGTCCGCGCGTGAGGCGAGCAGGGCGGATGCGGCAACGGTCGCGGCGCCCTTGAGGAGCGTGCGGCGGGCGAGGCCGCTGCCTGCAGTCGTGTCGTCGGAGTCGGTCAGCATTCTTGTCATGGTTTCCTCCCAAAGTTGTGTTGGGAGGAAATGATCTGCCAGCAATCGGGCGTAAAGCGGAGCGATCTCCGGACAAGGCAGCCGGAGATCGCAGAGCAGGAATGCCGGAAGTGCGGCTCGACGGGATCCTTACACGGGATCCCACGGGAAGATGTCGGCGGAGCGGTCGAGCTTGTAGAATGATCCCTTCAGCGCCGGCATGCCGTGTTCCGCGATCGATTGCGGCGTCCAGCCCTCGCTCCGGTGCACCGAGCGCAGCGGACGGTTCTGGCTGAACAGGAACAGCTCGTTCATGCGCGCGCCGAAGATCTGCCCGGACACGTCCTTGGCGGCATCGGAGAGCAGATAGGCGCAGACCGGCGCGATCTTCTCCGGGCCCATCTGCTTGATCTTCTCGACGCGCGCCTTCTCGGCTTCGGTCTCGGTCGGGATGGTCCCGATCATGCGGGTCCAGGCGAACGGCGAGACGCAGTTGGAGCGAACGTTGAAGCGGCCCATGTCGAGCGCAATAGACTTCGACAGGCCGACGATGCCGAGCTTGGCGGCGGCGTAATTGGCTTGTCCAAAGTTGCCGATCAGGCCGGAGGTCGAGGTGAAGTGCACGAACGAGCCGGACTCCTGCTCGCGGAAGATCCGCGCCGCGGCGTGGCTGACGTAGAACGAGCCCATCAAATGCACCTTGATGACGGCCTCGAAGGCTTCCACGCTCATCTTGTGGAAGATCATGTCGCGCAAAATGCCGGCATTGTTGACGACGCCGTCGAGCCGGCCGAAATGATCGGTCGCGGTCTTCACGATCTTGCTGGCGGGGATGGCTTCGGCCACCGACTCGAAATTGGCGACCGCGGTGCCGCCGCGCTTCTTGATCTCCTCGACCACTTCCTCGGCGGGCGTGGCGCTCGTGCCGGCGCCGTCAGCGGCGACGCCGGGATCGTTGACGACGACCTTGGCGCCTTCGCCAGCGCAAAGCAGCGCGATCTCCCGCCCGATGCCGCGGCCTGCGCCGGTGACGATGATGACCTTGTCTTGCAGTGATTTCGTCATGTGGATTACCTCTCGTTCGTAAACACGATCGTGCCCGACGCGGCGAACATGCCGCCGACGCCGTGGCACACCGAAATCTTCGCGTTGGCGACCTGCGCCGGCGCGATGCCGCGCATCTGCCGCACGCTCTCCTGGAGCGCGTACATGCCGTACATGCCCGAATGCATGTAGCTCAAGCCGCCGCCATTGGTGTTGAGCGGAAGCTTAGCCCCCGGCCGCGTGTTGCCGTCGGCGATGAACTTTCCGGTCTCCTCGTGCGGCATGAAGCCGAGATCGCCGAGGCCGAACAGCGGCAGATGCGCAAACGCGTCGTAGATCATGAGATGGTCGACGTCCTTGTGCGCGATGCCGGCCTCCTTGAAGGCGAGGGGACCCGCGGTCTTGAACGCGCGCGAGGAATTAAAAGTCTCCATCTGGCTGACCATCGGCGTCTCCACGCTCTCGCCGGTGCCCATGATGTAGACCGGCTTGCGCGGGAAATCCCTGGCACGGTCGGCCGAGGTCAGGATCAGCGCGCCGCCGCCATCGGTGACGAGGCAGCATTGCAGCAGGCGGAACGGATAGGCGATCATGCGCGAGTTGAGGACATCTGCGACCGTGATGGGATCCTTCATCATCGCGCGCGGATTCTTCGCCGCCCATTCCCGCTGCACCACCGCGACCGAGGCGAGCTGCTCGTGGCTGATGCCGTAGGTCTTCATGAAGCGCAGCACGGGGATCGGGAACATGCTGGGCGGGCCGTAGACGCCGAACGGCGCCTCGAACTGGCCTTGCAGGCTGTCCGGGGGAATAGAGCGCGGCGGCTTGCCGATCATCGACTTGCCGCTCTCGGCATGGGTGATCAGCACGGTCTTGCACAGGCCGGCCTCGATCGCTGCGGCGGCATGGCGGACGTGCAGCATGAAGGAGCAGCCGCCGACCGAGGTGCCGTCCACCCAGGTCGGCTTGATGCCGAGATAGTGGCAGACCTGCTGCGGCGTCTCGACCGCGGTGGCGAAACCGTCGATGTCCGACAGCTTCAGCCCGGCATCGGCAATGGCATTGAGCGCCGCGTCCGCGTGAAGCTGGAGCTGCGACACGTTGGGGATGATTCCGAGCTCGGTGGTCTCGGCCGCGCCGACGACGGCAACCTGGTTGCTGCGCATGGTCTATCCCTTCGCCGGACGGAACACGGGGAGGGTGATCTTGTCATCGAGCGCCTGGAAGGCGACCTCGAGCTTCATGTCGAGCTCGAGCGCCTCCGGTGTCTGCGGGCAGTCGATGATGTTACTCATCATCCGCGGTCCCTCGGCAAGTTCAACCACGGCGATCGCGTAAGGCGGCGTGAAGCCGGGCGCGGCGGGACGATGGTTGATCACGTAGCTGTAGAGGAAGCCCTTGCCGCTCGCCTTGAAGATGCTGACCTTGCGCGAGGCGCAGGACGGGCAGAACGGGCGCGGCGGGAAATAGACATGTGCACAGGCGTCGCAGCGCTGCAGGCGCAACTCGCCCTCCTTGGTGCCGTCCCAGAAATGCTGGGTCTCGGGCGTCGGTTTAGGTCGCGCGCGCTGCGGTTCAGCCATCTCGGCAGGTCCTCCCAAGGCCAAGCTGAGCCCGGCTGTTGCGATCTTGATGCGACAATCGACCATGGCGCGTCAACGGTCCAGCAATGCGCATGCATACCATCATGCGCACAATGCTTGTGTCGAAGTGAGGCGGCGCTATACATAGCGCGCAAATATTCCGTGAGACAGACATGCCCGATTTTCCGACACTGACGAAGCTCGCCGAAGACCTCGAAAGCGGCCGCACCACCTCCCGCAAGCTGGTCGAGGCTTGCATCGCCAAAATCGCCGATCCGGCCGGCGAGGGGCAGCGTGCCTTCATCCATGTCGACAAGGACGCCGCGCTCACGGCGGCGGATGCGATGGACGGTTTGCGCAAGGTGAAGGCGGCGCCCTCGCGCTATGCCGGTATCCCGGTCTCGATCAAGGATCTCTTCGACATCAAGGGGCAGACGACGCGCGCCGGCTCCCGCGCGCTCGACGATTCCGATCCGGCCGAACAGGATGCCCCCACGGTGGCGCGGCTGCGCAAGGCCGGCTTCGTCGTGATCGGGCGCACCAACATGACCGAGTTCGCCTATTCCGGCATCGGCATCAATCCGCATTACGGCACGCCGAAGGGCGCCTGGAACCGGGCCGAGGGCCACGTGCCCGGCGGTTCGTCCTCGGGCGCCGCGGTCTCCGTGCTCGACGGCATGGCACATGGCGCGCTCGGCACCGACACCGGCGGCTCCTGCCGGATTCCAGCGGCCTATAACGGCATCGTCGGCTACAAGCCGACGCAGCGGCGCGTGCCGCTCGAGGGGGCTGTGCCGCTGTCGTTCTCGCTCGACAGCATCGGGCCGCTGGCACGATCGGTCAGTTGCTGTGCCATTCTCGATGCCGTGCTCGCGAACGAGCCCTCCGTTCCGCTGAAGCCTCGCCCGATAAAGGGCATGCGGCTAGCGGTGCCGACCACGATCGCGCTCGACGACCTCGATGCGGTTGTGGCCGGGACATTCGAGCGTGCGCTCAAGAGCCTCGCCGACCACGGTGCGATCATCGAGCGCATCGAGATGGCCGAATTCCACGACATCGGGCCGATGAACGCGAAGGGCGGCTTTGCGGCTTCCGAAAGCTATGCCTGGCATCGCTACCTCCTCACGTCCAAGGGTGACGTTTACGATCCGCGAGTCTTCGTGCGCATCATGCGCGGCGAGGCGCAGAGCGCGGCGGACTACATCGATCTTCTCCACGAGCGCCGCTCCCTGATCGCCCGCGTCAATGCGCGCCTCGCGCCCTATGACGCGCTGGTGCTGCCGACCACCGCCAACACGCCGCCGAAAATTTTGGACCTTGCCGACGACAAGGCGTTCACTAGGGAAAACCTGCGCGCGCTCCGCAATTGCACCCTGATCAACATGATCGACGGCTGCGCCATCTCGCTCCCTGCGCATCGCGAGGGTGAGATTCCCGTCGGCCTGATGCTGGCGGGCGCGGGCGGATCGGACCGCCGTATCTTCGAGCTTGCTGCCGGCATGGAGGCCGTAATTCGTGTTTGACCTGACTTTCACCGTCGACGCCCAGGACACCACCACGCCGCTGACGCTGGCGATCGACCAGATGGTCATCGCCGGCTGGACCGGCCGCGATCCGGTCGCGCGCGACAAGCACATTGCCGAACTGCAGGAGATGTGTATCGCCCCGCCGGCTTCGACGCCTATCTACTACCGTGCCTCGGCGCGGCGGCTGACGCAGGAGGACAGCATCGAATGCACCGGCGGCGATTCCTCCGGCGAGGTCGAGTTCGTGCTGATCGGCTGGCAGGGTCGCATTTTCGTCGGCTGCGGTTCCGACCACACCGACCGCAAGGTCGAGGCCTACAGCGTCACGGTGTCCAAGCAGATGTGCGACAAGCCGATCGCGTCCACGCTATGGGAGCTTGAGGACGTCATCGTCCATTGGGACAGGATGATCCTGCGCTCGTGGGCCACCATCAAGGGCGAGCGCGTGCTCTACCAGGAGGGCACGCTGGACGCGATGCTGCCGGTCGCCGACCTCATTGCGCGCGGCTTCCCGGGTGGGAAGCTCCCCGACGGCTGCGCCATGTTCGGCGGTACGTTTGCGGCAAAGGGCGGTATCCGCCCCGCCGACCGCTTCGACTTCGAGCTGGAAGACCCCGTGCTGAAGCGGACGATCAAGCACGGTTATGACGTGGTGACGTTGCCGGTGAGGGGCTAAGGTCTCTCCCCGCCGTCATTGCAGCGAATCTCTCTCCGCTGTCATTGCGAGGAGCCCTTGCGACGAAGCAATCCAGACCGGTTCCGCGGAGGAGTTCTGGATTGCTTCGCTGCGCTCGCAATGACGGGGAGAGAGTCGGAAATCGGGTGGCGGGGTGAACGTCGGGTTGCGAGAATCAGTGCCATGACAGCAACAGCACGCAAATCGCCTCAATCATCCGCAGCCGACCTCGTCGCTCATGTCGACGCCCTCGACTGGCCCCAGATCACCGCCGAGCTCGACGCCCAGGGCTGCGCCGTCCTGAAGGGCCTGCTCACGCCGGAGCAATGCTGCTCCGTCGCCGCGCTCTACCCCGACGACGCCAACTTCCGTAGCCGCATCGTCATGGGTCGCCACGGTTTTGGCCGCGGCGAGTACAAATATTTCTCCTACCCGCTGCCGGACCTGATCGCGCAGTTGCGCCCGGCGCTCTACGCGCATCTCCAGGCCGTCGCCAATCACTGGAACGAGGCGATGGGGATCGACATCCGCTATCCCGCAGCTCACGCCCGATTCCTGAAGCGCTGCCACGAGGCCGGGCAGGCGCGACCGACGCCACTGCTGCTGCAATACGAGGCCGGCGATTTCAACTGCCTGCATCAGGATCTCTATGGCGAGCACGTGTTCCCGCTCCAGGTCGCGATCCTGCTCTCCGAGCCCGGCCGCGATTTCACCGGCGGCGAGTTCGTGCTGACCGAGCAGCGCCCGCGCATGCAGTCCCGCGCCGAAGTGGTTCCGCTCGCGCAGGGCGACGCCGTCGCTTTTGCCGTGCATCATCGCCCGGTGCAGGGGACACGCGGCACTTACCGCGTTAACATGCGCCACGGCGTCAGCAGGATCAGGTCCGGCCAGCGCCACACGCTGGGTGTGATCTTTCACGATGCCAAATGAGCGCTGCGATTGACGAGTGATCTGTTCGATACGGTTGCCGAAGCCCAGCCGTCACGCGAGGAGATCGCCGACGGCGCCGTTCTGCTGCGCGGTTTCGTCAAGCCGATCGAAAGCGAGCTGATCGAAGCGGTGCGCGCCATCGTGGCGCAATCGCCGTTCCGCCGCATGACCACGCCCGGTGGTCATTTGATGTCGGTGGCCATGACGAATTGCGGCGAGCGCGGCTGGATCACCGATCATACCGGCTATCGCTATGATCCCGTCGACCCGCGTACCGGCGCGCCATGGCCGGCGATGCCGCCGGTGCTCCGCGATCTCGCCCGCCGCGCGGCGGAGCAGGGCGGGTTTGCAGGTTTCGCGCCCGATGCATGCCTCGTCAACCGCTACGAGCCCGGCACGCGGCTGTCATTGCACCAGGACAAGGACGAGCTGGATTACTCGGCGCCGATCGTCTCGGTCTCGCTCGGCCTGCCTGCGACGTTCCTGTTCGGCGGCATGGCGCGCAACGACAAGCCGCGGCGCTTCCGGCTCGTTCATGGCGACGTCGTGGTCTGGGGCGGCACTAGCAGGCTCGCCTATCACGGTGTGGCGCCGCTCGCTGACGGCGAGCATACGCTGCTGGGCCGGAAGCGGATCAATTTGACGTTCCGAAAGGTCCGCTGACGCGTTTCCTCACAGCCCTCGCTCGTCTAAGCTGCTGGCGGGGGAGACGGCGACATGACGACAACACAGCTCTTGGCCGACACCGGGACGGCCAACCGCACCGGCGTTTATCTCGCGGTGCTCCAGCTGGTGTTCACGCTGGGCTGGACGACCTACGTCGTCTATCTGCCGAAGCTCGCCGCCGAGGTTGGCATCGCGCCGTCCGCCGTCATCTTCATCCTGATGTTGGATCAGGCGATCTTCACCATTGCCGATACCGCGATGGGGATAGCAGCCGACAAGGTCGCGCCCTATGCCGGCAGGCTTGGCCTGTTCGTCGGGCTCGTGGCCGCGGTCTCCTGCGGCGCGTTCGTCGCGCTGCCCTTCGTCGCCGGTGCCGGTGCCGCCGGGCAGGGCTGGTTCATCGCGCTGGTCGTGATCTGGTCGATCACATCCTCCGCACTGCGCGCGCCGCCGCTGACCCTACTGGGAAAATACCGCGCCAGGCCGCAGGTGCCGTTCCTCGCCGCGCTCGCGATGCTCGGCTATGGCGTCGCCGGCGCGGTCTCGCCTTATCTCGGTGTGGTGATGCGCGAGCACGATGCGCGGCTGCCGTTCGTGATCTCCAGCGTCGTGCTGCTGCTCACGGCGCTGGGGCTGTCGCGGATCGAACACGATGTTGTGCGGGACACGTCGCCGCCCCTGCCGGCCGAGGCGGCAAAGCCGCTCGGGATGACGTCCATTATTTTCATCGTCGCGATGGTGGCGCTGGCGCTCGGCTACCAGCTTCATTTCGCCATGAACAGCGCGCCGTTCTATTTGCGCTTTGCCAAGCCGGACGAGCTGCCATGGCTGATGCCGGTGTTCTGGATCGGCTTCAACATCGCGATGTTTCCGGCGAGCCTCGTCGTCAAGCATCGCGGCGGCCTGATCGTGATGGGCGCGGCCGGATTGCTTGGAGCGGTCGCGATCGCTGCGGCCGAATTCGCCGGCAGCCTCAACACGCTGATCGTCGCGCAGTTTCTCGCCGGAGCCGCGTGGGGTTGCATGCTGATGAGCGCGATCTCGGCTGCGCTCGCCATAGGCTCGACCGGTGCGGAAGGCAAGGTCACCGGCCTCGTCTTCTCTGCGCTGGCGCTTGGCACCTTCGCGCGAATGGCTGCGGTCGCCGGCGGCCTGCAGAAGATGCCGGACTACGCGCCGCTGCTGCACTGGGCACCGGTCGCCTGCTGGTCGGTCGCAGGCGCCGGCTTGCTGGTGATTGCGGCCGCGCGGCTACAGGGCGGTGTCCGCCTCACGGCTTCGGCGGGTGAATAAACGCCCAGGGGCTGACTTCCGAGTCCCGCGTCACTTCCACCGAGATCAGATACGGCCCGCCATGGGCCAGCGCCTTCTCCATCGCCGCCTTGAACTGGTCCGGCGCGGTGACGCGCGCGGATGCGACGCCAAAGGACTCGGCGAGCTTGACGAAATCCGGGTTGACCAGATCGGACGCCACCACGCGGCCGTCGAAGCGCTCCCGCTGGTCGCGGCGGACATTGCCGTAGGCGTTGTTGTTGAACACCAGCGTCACCACGCCGATGTTGAACTGGACGGCGGTGGCAAGCTCCTGCACGCCGAACATGAAGCCGCCGTCGCCGGTGATCGCCACCACCGGCTTGTCGGGATTGGCGACCTTGGCGCCGAGCGCAGTGGGGAAGCCCGAACCGAGCGTGCCCTGATAGCCTGATGTGATGAAGGTGCGCGGCTCGTAGATCGGAAAACCGTACCAGGATGCGAAACCGAACTGGGACAATTCGTCCGTCACGATCGCGTTCGCCGGCAGCACCTCGCGCAGGATGTTGAGATACGCCATCTGCGGCTGGATGCGCTGGATCTCGGCTTGCGCCGACCCCGTGGCCTCGCGGATGTCTCCCCGCCGGCCGCTGGTCCTCGCATGGCCGGCCCTCTTCACGGCGGTGACGAGATCGGCCGTGCCGGCTTTGGCGTCGGCGACGATAGCGACATCGGAGGCGAGCCGGCGCATCTCGGCCGGATCGATATCGACACGAATGGATTTCAGCCCCTTCGGCTGATACGGCCAGCGGAAGCCCGATGCCGGCAGTTCGGCGCGCGTGCCGATCGCGATCATCAAATCTGTTGTCGGCCACAGCTTGTAGGCCGCTGCCATCGTTAGTCCAAGCTCATGCGCGTTGGAGACGATGCCGCGGCCGCTGCGGAAGGCGACGACGGGCGCGTCGATCATCTCGGCGAGTTCGAGAATCTCTTCGCGCGCTTCGATCGCGCCGCTGCCGACGAAGATCATCGGCGCCTTGCTGTTCTTGATCAGCGCGGCCGCCTGCTTGATCAGATCAGGGTCGGGCTGCGGCGCGAGCAAGGGCTCCAGCACCTTTGCGGCGGCGGTATCCGCGCGCTGGGTGAAGACGTCCCAGGGCATCTCGACCGAGGCGGGGCCACGCCGTCCGGATGTCATCTCCTGGAAGGCACGCGCGACGGTGCTCGGCGCGTTGCCGGGATATTCGATGCGATCCGCCCATTTCACATAGGTGCGCAAGGTCGCGAGCTGATCCGGCATCTCGTGCAGATGGCCGCGGCCCTTGCCCAAAAACTGCGTCGGCACCTGGCCGGTGACGCATAGCACCGGCTCGTTGCAGCCGAAGGCGGTGAGCAGCGCGGCGCTGGCGTTGAGCACGCCGGGGCCGGGCACTACGCTGAACACGCCGGGCCTGCCGCTGGAACGCGCGTAGCCGAACGCCATATAGCCGCAAGCTTGCTCGTGCCGCGCGCCGATCACCTTGAGCTGCGCCTGGTGGAAGGCGTCGAACAGGCCGTAGACCTGCGCGCCGGGCAGGCCGAATACGGTGTCGACGCCGTGGGCGACAAGGCCGCTTACGATCGCTTCGCCGCCGGTGAGGGTGGTCATGGCACTATTCCATTTCAATTCTTGTTCAGGCTTCGTCGACGACGCCGTTGCGCAATTTGCCGATGCCTTCCGCCTCGACCTCAATGACGTCGCCGGGCTTCAGATAGCGCGGCGGATCGAACCGTGCACCAGCGCCGGTCGGCGTGCCCGTCACGATGATGTCACCGGGGACGAGCGTTGCGAAAGTCGAGATATAGCTGATGAGATAGCGGAACGGGAACATCAGCCGGCTGGTGCGGTCGTCCTGCCGCAACTCGCCGTTGACGTGGGTGGTGAGGCGGATGTCGGCGACCTGCGATTCCTGCGTGTAGGGCACCAGCCACGGGCCGAGGCTGCCGCTGGAATCGAAGTTCTTGCCCTGCGTGACGTTGAACTTGGCATGGCGCAGCCAGTCGCGCACTGAGCCCTCGTTGCAAAGGGTCAGCGCGGCGATGTGATCGAGCGCGGCGCTTTCGGCAATGTGCCGGCCGGCCTTGCCGATCACCAGCACGATCTCGCCCTCATAGTCGAGCTGCGCGGAGGCGCGCGGGCGCACCAGCGGCGTGTCGTGGCCGACGAAGGAGCGTGGGCTCCGCATGAACATGCTCGGATATTTCGGCGCGTCCTGGCCGTCCTTGTACTCGGCATTGCGGTCGGGATAGTTGACGCCGATGCAGATGATCTTCTCCGGCGCGGGCACCGGCGGCAGCCAGATGATGTCACCCAGCGCATGATCGGGCGTGCGGCCGGCGGCCTCTTCGGCGAGGCTCGCGAGCTTTCCTGCCGCGATCACCTCGCGCAGCGTCGGATAGTCCTTGGCGTGGCGCGCGGAGAGATCGACAACGCCGCCGTCGACAACGGCGCCGTACTTCGTTTCACCCTTAACAGAATAGGTGGCGAGGCGAGGGAGGCTCATGGACAGTATTCCTTGTCGTCCCGGCGAAGGCCAGGACCCATACCCCCGACTGTTGCTTGGGGCAGGTGGGTCGACGATCTCTTCAACAACCAAGGGCTGTGATGATGGGTCCCGGCCTTCGCCGGGACGACAGCTTGAGAGTTTCCGACTACAAGTATCAATCCGCCACCAGCACGTCGGCCACGAACTTCGGCTCTCGCACGGCTTGCCCTGAGAATGGCGAGCCCTGCTCGAACCAGGAGCGCGGGGCAGGTGCGCCCCACAATGTCTGGCGACGCGGATCGCGCAGCGACCAGCGTAGCGGCTCGTGGTCGTGATCGCCGGTGAAATAGTCGCTGGTGTAGAGCTCGAGCCGGTGTCCATCGGGGTCGCGGACGTAGAGGAAGAACGCATTCGAGATGCCGTGGCGGCCGGGGCCCCGCTCGATGTTCTTGACGAAGCCCTGCGAGGCCATGACATCGCAGAGATGGATGATGTTCATCGCCGTCGGCGTCCAGTACGCGAAGTGGTGCAGCCGCGGGCCCTTGCCGTTGGTGATGGCAAAATCGTGGACATTGCCCTTGCGATGCATCCAGGCGGCGGCGATGCGCCCGTTCGGTCCGTCCTCCTCGGCGTATTCGGTGAGGCGAAAGCCGAGCCGGGCATAGAACTCGACGGTGTCCTGCACCTCGGCGGCGAACACGTTGAAATGGTCGAGTCGCTGCGGATGGCAACCCCTGTAGAGGTCGTAGCGGCGCAGCAGATGCGGCCGCCGGTCCATCGACGCATACAGCTCGATCTGGAAGCCGAAGGGATCGGTGAACTGCAGCGTGCGTCCTTGGAAAGGCTGATCGACGAACGCGTAGCCCAGACTATTCTCGGACAGAAACTTTGCAGCCTTGTCGAGATCCCCGTCATTGCCGACCTTGAAGCCGAGGCGGTTGCAGGCGGGCACTGCCGCCTTGCGCAACACCAGCGAGTGGTGCTGATGCTCCTCGGCCGCGCGCAAATAGACGACCTTGTCGTCGGCGTCCTCGACATGCAGGCCGACAACGCTTTCATAGAACTCGCGGCTGAGCTTCAGGTCAGTGACGTCCAGCACGGCGTGGCTGGAGCGGACGATGTTGAACGGCGGCTCGAAGATATGTTGCGGTACGGGCATTGCGTTTCCCCTCTCTAGACCCGGTCGTTCCTCGTTGGCGCTCCGCGCGCCTGGGAACCGCGGGCGTTAGATTCCCAGCTTCTGAATTTTGTGCGTGCCCCGCGCCAGCGAGACGTGCTTGGTTTCCATGTAGAAATCGAACGAGTAATCGCCGCCGTCGCGGCCGATGCCTGAGGCCTTCATGCCACCGAACGGCGTCGGCAGATGGCGGACGTTTTCCGAGTTCAGCCAGATCATGCCGGCTTCCAGCGCATCAGCGACACGCAGCGCCCGGCCGACATCGTTGGTCCAGACATAACCGGTCAGGCCGTAGCGGATGTCGTTGGCGATCTCGATGGCCTCCGCCTCGTCGCGGAAGGGCAGCACGGTGAGGAAAGGGCCGAACACCTCTTCCTGTGCCACGCGCATCTTGCCATGCGCGCCGGTCACCAAGGTCGGCTCGACATAATGTCCGCCGCCGGGGCCGTCATAGGCCTTGCCGCCGACCGCGATCGTGGCGCCGTCCTGGCGTGCGACGTCGAAATAGGAGCAGACCTTTGCCAGGTGCCGCTCGTGGATCAGCGGCCCGATCTCGGTTGCGGGATCGAGGGGGTGGCCGACCTTCAGGGCTTTTACCCGCGCGGTGAGCTTCTCCACGAATTTCTCCGCGATGCCGGCCTGGACCAGCAGGCGGCTCGACGACGTGCAGCGCTCGCCGTTGAGCGAGTAGATCATGAACACGACGGCATCGAGCGCGCGGTCGAGATCGGCGTCGTCGAACACGATCACCGGGTTCTTGCCGCCGAGCTCGAAATGCACGCGCTTCAGCGTGGGCGCGCCCTGAACCATGATCGCCGAGCCCGTCGAACTTTCGCCGACGAAGCCGATCGCCTTGATGGCGGGATGCTCGGTCAGCGCCTTGCCGGCCTCTTCGCCAAAACCGTGCACGGTGTTGAGCACGCCGTCGGGAACGCCGGCTTCCTTGACGAGCTTTGCCAGAATAGCCGCCGTGACCGGCGACCACTCCGCCGGCTTGTGCACGACCGTGCAGCCTGCTGCGAGGGCGGGGGCGATCTTCCAGGTCGAAAGCATGAACGGCGTATTCCACGGCGTGATGACGCCGACCGGGCCGATCGGCACGCGGGTCGATACGTTCCAATGCTCGTCGCTCGGCGTGTTCTGGCCGTCGCGCGCCTCGCCGCATCTGTCGGCGAAGAAGCGGAAATTCTCGGCGGCGCGGATCGCGGCCTTGGCCATGAAGCGATAGGCCTGGCCGGTGTCGATGCATTCGAGCACCGCGATGTCTTCGGCATTGTCCTCGATGGCGTCGGCGACTCGATGCAGCAGCTTCTTCCGCATCGCCGGAGCCATGTCGCGCCAGGACTTGAAGGCGAGGGCGGCAGCGGTGGCGGCGCGATCGACGTCCTCGGCATTGCCGCGGGCGACGCTCGCGAGTGTCGCGCCGTCGACCGGCGACTTGGTCTCGAACGTTTCGCCTGAGATCGACGGCACGATCTTGCCGTCGATCATGTGGCCAATGCCGTCGGCACGCAGCGTCTTCAGCAGCGGCGCGATGCGGTCGCGATTGGCCTGGAACACATCGGCTTTCGGCGTGGACTTATCCATGGGCGGCCTCCGCTTTCAGGGCGTCGTGGATGTTGTTGCGCTTCCAGCTCGTATCCTTGTCGTTGATCTGCATGTCGAACGAGAGCGCGAATTTCGAGCTTGCGAAGACGGGATCAAGATGGCGGGAGAGCGCATGGAAGATTTGTTCGCCGGCTTTCTTGCGGGTTGGCAGATCGCGGCCTTCGCCGATGCGCAGCACCATGTCGAGAAAGCCGTAGTCCTGCCGCGCGTCCGCAATCGCATAATGCTCGCATTTGACAGCGCGGACGCGGATGCCGCCGAGCGGGAAGATGCCGGTCTCGACCGCAGCCTTGCGCACCACCTCGCACGCCGCGCCGATGTCGAGGCGGTCGTCGAGATTGGCCGAATATTCGATCGTGAAATGCGGCATCGCGGTTTCACTCCCTGTCTTTTTGGTCGTCTAAGCGAAGTAGCAGCTCACCGAGCCGTAGGCGCCATAATCGGCTTGAATTGTGTCGCCCTTGCGGGTCTCGATCGGACGGATGAAAGAGCCGGCGAGCACGATTTGCCCGGGCTCAAGCGCAAGGCCGAGCGGTGCGATCTTGTTGGCGAGCCAGGCGACTGCAGTCGCGGGATGATTGAGCACGCCGGCGGCAAGGCCGGTCTCTTCCAGCTGGCCGTTCTTGAAACAGAGCGCGCCGATCCAGCGCAGGTCCGCGTCCAGCGGGCGGATCGGCCGTCCGCCGAGCACGATGCCGGCATTGGCCGCGTTGTCGGCAATGGTGTCGAAGATCTTTCGGGTCGCCTTGGTCTGGGGATCGACGCGCTCGATCCGCGTGTCCAGAATCTCCAGCGCCGGCACCACGAAGTCGGTGGCGTTGAGCACGTCGAACAGTGTGCAGTCGGGGCCCGCGAGGCGCTTGCTCATGACGAAGGCGAGCTCGGCTTCCACGCGCGTCGCGATGAAGCGCTCCGTCGGGACGAGGCCACCATCGGCGAAGAACATGTCGTCGAGCAATACGCCGGAATCCGGCTCGTTGATGCCAAGCGCGCTCTGCATCGCCTTCGAGGTCAGGCCGATCTTGTGTCCCCGGACGATGCGCCCCTCGGCGACCTTGACGTCGACCCAGGCCTTCTGAATCGCGTAGGCGTCAGCGATGCTGATGTCGGGAAAGTCCTGCGAGAGCTGCCGGATCTGCGTACGGGTCTTTTCCGCGTGGTGCAGACGGTTCGCGCAAGCTCGGATATCGTCGTTTGAAAGCGCCATGTGTAATCTTACAAATCGTCGTGCCGGAAGATACTTAACATGTTAAGTGAATGCGTCAATCGCAAATTGGCTTGCTGCACTGCAAACGTTTCGCGGCTTGAAAGGGCGTCATGACGAAGAGACCGGCTGATCCTGCGAACGGAATTGAGCCC
>NZ_JADPJF010000148.1:306802-311848 GCF_023073295.1 Bradyrhizobium sp. 23
CCGCCGTGCGGCAGGTGCCGATGCGCGACTTCTCGCGTTCGCTGCCGATGTCGTTGCTGCGGGCACGCGAGGCGGTGATGCGGCAATTCCGTCCCTCGCTGCGCACGCATGGCCTGACCGAGCAGCAATGGCGCATCCTGCGCGCGCTCGCGGCGATCGACACGGTCGAGGTCACGGAACTCGCGCGCACCGCGTTCCTGCTCGGCCCGAGCCTGTCGCGCATCCTGCGTGATCTCGAGGCGCGCAATCTGATCGAGCGCAAGACCGCCAAGGCGGACCAGCGCCGCAGCATGGTCTCGATCTCGGAAAAGGGCGTGAAGCTGATGGCTTCCGTCGCGCCGTCCTCCGAAGCGATTTATGCCGAGATCACGCGCCGCTTTGGCGCACGCAAGCTCGTCGAATTGCAGGAGATGCTCAGCGAGCTCGAACAAAGTCTCGCAGGGCTCGGCGCGGGCGAGGAGGCAAGTGCCGAGGAGTGAAAGCAGATATGCGCGAGCGCGCGGCAACAATCATGGACATCGCCGCATTTTTTCGCTCAAAGTGCCCCGCAGCCGATGCGCAAAAATCGGCGCGCCGGGACGGATTGCGCCGCCTTTGCCAGTGACAGCTTGCGTCATCGCGAGCGTAGCGCGGCGGTCGGGTTCGCGCTAATAACGGCATCGTGCTGTCGCGGCGCTCGTCATGGTGACGAAGGTCCAAAACAAAGAAGGAAGGCAACGTGGCGAACAAGGTCAAGGAAATCTGGAAGTCGGGCAAGGCCGTGGTCAACGCGTGGCTCGCGATTCCCTCCGGCTTCTCGGCCGAGATGATCGCGCAATGCGGCTTCGACAGCGTCACCGTCGACATGCAGCACGGCGTGCAGGATTATCTGTCGATGGTGCAGTGCTTCCAGGCGATGGACAAGCATCCGATCACGCCGATGGTCCGCGTGCCCTGGAACGAGCCCGGCATCATCGGCAAGGTGCTCGATGGCGGCGCCTATGGCGTGATCTGCCCGATGGTCAACACGCCGCAGGAAGCCAGGAACCTCGTCTCCTATGCCAAGTACCCGCCGAAGGGCGTCCGCTCCAACGGCCCGATCCGCGCCGGCATGTACGGCACCGCGGGCTCCTACCAGAAGACGGCCAACGACGACATCGTGCTGCTGCCGATGATGGAGACCAAAACCGCGGTCGAGAACATGGAAGCGATCTTCGACGTCGAAGGCATCGACGGCGTCTATATCGGCCCGTCCGACCTCGGCTTCTCCTACGGCCTCGAACCGAAGCTCGATCGCACCGAGCCCGAGATCCTTGCGATCTACGAGAAGATCATCAAGGAGTGCGGCAAGCGCGGCCTCAATCCGGGCATCCATTGCAGCGGCGCCGAAGGTGCCGCGCGCGCCATCAACATGGGCTTCAAGCTGGTGACGCTCTCGAACGAGGTCGGCCTGATGACGACCTACGCCAAGATGCAGGTCAACGCCACCCGGAAGGATTCCGGTGGCAAGGCCTGAGAACTCGCGAATGGCGATGGGGAGTAGCGAATGAGCTGCTCCCCTTTTCCATTCGCCACTCGCTACTCACTATTCGTCTGAAGGAGACCTCCCATGACCATCAGCCCCGTCATTCGCCTGCATCCCGATGATGGCGTGCTGATCGCGCGCGCGAGCTTGCCGCCGGGAACATTGGTGGCCGACGGCGTGACGACGGTCGAGCGCATTCCTTCCGGCCACAAGGTCGCGATCAAGCCGATCGCATTGGGCGAGCCGGTGATACGCTACGGCCAGATCATCGGCTTTGCGACGGTGCCGATCGCGCCGGGCCAGCACGTGCACGTGCAGAACTGCGGCATGGGCGATTTCGCCAAGGACTATGCCTATTGCGTCGACGTCAAGCCGACGCCGAATTTCGATCTGCCGGCGAGTTTCGAAGGCATCCGCCGTCCGGACGGCCGCGTCGCCACGCGCAACTACATCGGCATCCTCACCTCGGTGAATTGCAGCGCGCATGTCGCAAGCCTCGTCGCCGACGTCTTCAAGAAGAATCCGTTCACCGGCGACAATCCGCTGGCCGACTTCCCCAATGTCGACGGCGTGGTCGCGCTGACCCACAAGACCGGCTGCGGCATGACGCAGAACGAGCCCTTAGCGCTGCTCCGCCGCACGCTCGGTGGTTATGCACGGCACGTGAACTTCTCTCATGTGATCGTGCTCGGCCTCGGCTGCGAGGTGAACCAGATCGGCGGCCTGATGGAGGAGCAGAAGCTCGCGGGACGTCTGCGTGCGATGGACATCCAGGAGGTCGGCGGCACCCGCAAGACGGTGGAAGCCGGAATTGCCTTCGTGCGCGAGGCACTCGCGGAGTCCAACAAGGTCAAGCGCGAGTCCGTTCCGGTGAGCGAATTGACCGTGGCGCTGCAATGCGGCGGTTCGGACGGCTATTCCGGTGTTTCCGCCAATCCGGCGCTGGGTGCGGCCAGCGATCTCATCGTACGTCACGGCGGCACCGTGATCCTGTCGGAGACGCCGGAGACCTATGGCGCCGAACATTTGCTCACGCGCCGCGCCGTCAGCCGCGAGGTCGGCGAGAAGCTGGTCGATCTCATGCGCTGGTGGGACGAATACACGACGCGCGAAGGCGCCGAGATGAACGCCAATCCCAGCCCGGGCAACAAGGCCGGCGGCCTCACCACCATTCTGGAGAAGTCGCTCGGCGCGATGGCGAAGGCCGGCACAACCAACCTCGTCGAGGTGCTGCGCTACGCCGAACCCATCACCAAGAAGGGTTTCGTGTTCATGGACACCCCCGGCTACGATCCGGTCGCCGCGACCGGGCAGGTCGCCGGCGGCGCCAATCTGGTCTGCTTCACCACGGGCCGTGGCAGCGTGTTCGGCTGCAAGCCGGCGCCCTCGATCAAGCTCGCCACCAACACGCCCATGTACAAGCGCATGGAAGAGGACATGGACGTCAATTGCGGCACCATCCTCGAAGGCGAGGAGAGCGTCCAGCAATGCGGCCAGCGCATTTTCGATCTCATCCTCAAGACCGCGTCGGGCCAGCCCACCAAGAGCGAGAGTTTTGATTTCGGCGGCGCCGAGTTCGCGCCCTGGGTGCTGGGCGCGACGATGTAAGGGGACTTCGTAGCCCGGATGGAGCGAAGCGCAATCCGGGACAAGTCAGTCTGCGGGTGAAGAACCCCGGATTACGCTTCGCTCCATCCAGGCTACGGGTGGGCTATGGCGGATACTTCCTAGGCACCCTCTGCCCGTTGTTAATGCTTGATCGAGGTCACCAGCGGTGTTCTGCTCAAAAAAGCTGCTGGAGTACCGCACCCCGTGTCGATCTACGTCGCACTACACCACGTCACGCACTACAAATACGACCGTCCGATCGATCTCGGCCCGCAGACCATCCGTCTGCGGCCGGCGCCGCATACCCGCACGCCGATCCTGAGTTATTCGCTCAAGGTCACTCCGGCCAATCATTTCGTGAACTGGCAGCAGGATCCGCTAGGCAATTGGATCGCGCGCTACGTCTTCCCGGAGAAGACGACCGAGCTCAAGATCGAGGTCGATTTCACGGCGCAGATGACCACGGTCAATCCGTTCGACTTCTTCGTCGAGCCCTATGCCGACAGCTTTCCGTTCGAATATACGCAAGATCTCAAGACCGAACTCGCGCCTTATCTCGAGACCGTCAAGCCCGATCGGCTGTTCGCGAAATATCTCGACACGATCCCGCACGAAGCCCCGAACACCGTCAACTTCCTGGTCGATCTCAACAGGGAGCTGCAGAAAAAGATCGGCTACGTCATCCGCATGGAAGCGGGCGTGCAGACGCCGGAGGAGACGCTCTCCTCCGCGGCCGGCTCGTGCCGCGACTCCGCCTGGCTCCTGATCCAGACCTTCCGGCACCTCGGTCTCGCCGCCCGTTTCGTCTCCGGCTATCTGATCCAGGTCCGTCCCGACATCGATCCGATCGAGGGGCCGCCGGAGGTCGAGAACGATTTCACCGATTTGCACGCCTGGGCCGAGGTCTACCTGCCGGGTGCAGGCTGGATCGGCTTCGACGCGACCTCGGGCATGCTCGCGGGCGAGGGCCACATCCCGGTCGCCGCGACACCGCACTACCGCTCGGCCGCGCCGATCTCCGGCGGCGCGGGCTTTGCCGAGGTCGAATTCGCCTTCGACATGAGCGTCAAGCGCATTCGCGAGGCGCCGCGCATCACAAAACCGTTCTCGGACGAATCCTGGATACGGCTCAACGATCTCGGCGAGCAGGTCGACGGCGATCTTGCGGCCCAGGACGTGCGTCTGACCATGGGTGGCGAGCCGACCTTCGTCTCCGTCGATGATCTCGAAGGCGCCGAGTGGAACACGGACGCCGTCGGCCCGACCAAGCGCGGGCTCGCCGACGATCTGATCCGCCGCCTGCGCGCGCGTTTCGGACCCGGCGGCCTGCTGCACTTCGGGCAAGGCAAATGGTATCCCGGCGAAAGCCTGCCGCGTTGGGCGTTTGGCCTGTACTGGCGCAAGGACGGCGTGCCGATCTGGAAGAATGCCGACCTCATCGCCAGCATCGAAAATCCGCGGTCGGCGCAGGCCAAGGACGTCCAGGCGTTCGTGGAGGGCACGGCGCTGCGGCTCGGGCTCGATCCCGGCTACATCATGCCAGCCTATGAGGACACCGCGTACTGGCTGCAGAAGGAATCCGAGCTTCCCGTCAACGTCGATCCTTCCGATTCCAAATTGTCCGATCCGGAGGCCCGCGCGCGGATGGCGCGGGTGTTCGAACAGGGGCTCAACAACCCTCGCGGCTTCGTGCTGCCGGTGCAGCGCTGGAATGCGGCGCCACGCTGGCGCAGCGAGCGCTGGCAGCTCCGGCGCAGTCATCTGTTCCTGATGCCGGGCGATTCGCCGCTCGGCCTGCGCTTGCCGCTGGACTCGCTCGGCTATGTCCCGCCCGATCAGTATCCCTACATCGTCGAGCGGGATCCGATGGAGGCCCGCGGCAAGCTGCCGGTGTTCAGCCTTCCGGCGCGTCCGGACGCGCCGGAGCGGCTCGA
>NZ_JADPJF010000148.1:311947-315168 GCF_023073295.1 Bradyrhizobium sp. 23
GGTCCCCGTCCGCACCGCGATGTCGGTCGAGGTCCGCGACGGCGTGCTCTGCGCCTTCATGCCGCCGGTCGAGCAGATCGAGGATTATCTCGAGATGATCGCGGCGCTCGAAGCGACTGCCGAGGAGATGCAGCTCCAGGTCCATGTCGAGGGTTATCCGCCGCCATTCGATCCGCGTGTCGACGTCATCAAGGTGACGCCCGATCCCGGCGTGATCGAGGTCAACGTCCAGCCGGCAAAGAACTGGCGCGAGGCGGTCGACATCACCGTCGGGCTCTATGAGGATGCCGGCAAGACACGCCTCGGTGCCAATCGCTTCCTGGTCGATGGTCGCCACACCGGCACCGGCGGCGGCAATCACGTCGTGGTCGGCGGCTCGAGCCCGCAGGACTCGCCGTTCCTGCGCCGGCCTGATCTGTTGAAGAGCCTGGTGCTGCACTGGCAGCGGCATCCGTCGCTGTCCTATTTCTTCTCCGGCCTGTTCATCGGCCCGACCAGCCAGGCGCCGCGCATCGACGAAGCCCGCCACGACAGCATTTACGAGCTCGAGGTCGCGCTCACGCACGTGCCGCCGCCGGGCACTCAGGCGCCGCTGTGGCTGGTAGATCGCTTGTTCCGGCATCTCCTCGTCGACATCACCGGCAACACCCATCGCGCCGAGATCTGCATCGACAAGCTCTATTCACCGGACGGCACGACCGGCCGCCTCGGTCTCGTTGAATTCCGCGCGCTCGAAATGCCGCCGGATCCACGCATGTCGCTGGCGCAGCAGCTGCTGATCCGCGCGCTGATCGCAAAATTCTGGCGCGAGCCGCAACAAGGCAAGTTCGTGCGATGGGGCACCGCGCTGCACGACCGCTTCATGCTGCCGCACTTCATCTGGGAGGATTTCCTCGAAGTGCTCACCGAGTTGAAGCAGTCCGGGTATCCGTTCGAGCCTGAATGGTATCTGGCCCAGCTCGAATTCCGCTTCCCCGCGTTCGGCCGCATCCATCATGGCGGCGTGACGCTGGAGCTGCGGCAGGCGCTGGAGCCTTGGCACGTCCTCGGCGAGGAGGGCTCGGCCGGCGGCACCGTGCGCTATGTCGACTCGTCGGTCGAGCGGCTTCAGGTCAAGGCGGAAGGCTTCGTCGCGGGCCGCCATATCGTCGCCTGCAACGGCCGCCGCCTGCCGATGACCGCCACCGGCCGCTCTGGTGAAGCCGTGGCCGGCGTCCGCTTCAAGGCCTGGCAGCCGGCCTCAGGCCTGCACCCGACCATTCCCGTTCATGCGCCCCTGACCTTTGACCTCATCGACACCTGGAACGGCCGCTCGCTCGGCGGCTGCGTCTATCATGTCGCCCATCCGGGCGGCCGCAGCTACGACACCAAGCCCGTCAACACCTACGAGGCCGAGGCGCGGCGGCTGGCGCGCTTCCAGGACCATGGCCATACGCCGGGTCCGATGCAGCCGCCGCCCGAGGAACGCACAAATGAGTTTCCGCTGACCCTCGACTTGCGGACCCCGCTCCTGCAATGAGTATGATGCCGGGGCAGGGAGTGGCGCATGGCCGAGGGCGCAGCCGAAGAGGACGACAAGGCGGGTCAGGCGCAAGGTCAACGTGATGGCCAGCGCGAAGGCCAGCGCCGCTTCGCGCAATGGGTCCGCGACTACAGGCGCCTGCCCGACATCCCCGACGAGTTTCTCGGCCCGGACGGCAAGCCCCGCGCGGTCTGGAGCCGCTTCTTCGATGCCTTCGGTGCGCTCGCGCCCGATGAGGTTGAGCGGCGGTTTGGCATGGCCGACCGTCATCTCCGCGAGGCCGGCGTCACCTATCGCGCGCCCCGCGAGAGCGCCGACCGGCCCTGGTCGATCAGCCATCTGCCGCTGCTGATTGACGAGGCCGACTGGAAGCAGCTGTCCGACGGCATCACCCAGCGCGCCGAGTTGCTCGAGCTCGTGCTGCGTGACATCTATGGCGAGGGCCGCCTCGTCGCCGAAGGCGCGCTGCCGGCGGCCGCGATCGCGGGGAGCCCCGAATATCTCCGTCCCGCCTGCGGCGTGCCGCCGCCGGGCGGGCGCTATCTCTCGCTCTATGCCGCCGATGTCGGCCGCGGGCCCGACGGACGCTGGTGGGTGCTCGGCGATCGCACGCAGGCGCCGTCGGGTGCGGGCTATGCGCTGGAGAACCGCCTGGTGCTCTCGCGCGCCTTCTCGGACCTCTACAAGTCGATGAACGTGCCGCGCGTCGCGCCGTTCTTCGAGGCGTTTCGCGACAGTCTTCGGGCGCGCGCCGACCGCGACGAGCCGCGGATTGGCGTGCTCACGCCGGGCAGCTTCAGCGAGACCTATTTCGAGCACGCGACGTTGGCGCGCTATCTCGGCTTCCTGCTGGTCGAGGGCGACGATCTCGCCGTCAGCGACAATCATATCCACATCCGCACGGTTGCAGGCCTCAAGCGCCTCGACGTGCTGCTGCGCCGTGTCGATTCCAATTCGCTCGATCCGCTCGAGCTCGATGCCTCGTCACGGCTGGGCGTCCCCGGCCTGATCGACGTGCTGCGCAAGGACGGCGTCGTCGTCGCCAACATGCCGGGCTCGGGTGTCCTCGAGGCGCGCGCGATGCTCGGCTTCCTGCCGGCGCTCAGCCGCCGGCTGCTCGGCGAAGAGCTGAAGATGCCGCACATCGCGACCTGGTGGTGCGGCCAGCGCTCGGCGCGCGACGAAGTGTTGTCGCGGCTCGACGAGGTCGCGATCGAAGGCGCGTATCGGCGCGGCGTTCCCGGTTTCGACAGCAACGGTCCGGTGCTCGCGAGCGAACTCGACGCCGCCGGGCGCCGGCGCCTGAGCGACGCCATCGCTGCGCGCGGCATGGACTATGTCGGCCAGGAGGTGGTGCGGCTCTCGACCATGCCGGTGTGGGAACAGGGGCAAATCACGCCGCGTCCCTTCGTGCTGCGCGTGTTCGCAGCCGCGACGCCGGACGGCTGGGCCATCATGCCCGGCGGCTTCTGCCGGATCGCCGAGCAGCCGGATGCGCGCGCGGTGTCGATGGGCGACGGCGCGCGCTCCGCCGACGTCTGGGTGGTCTCGGACAAGCAGGTCTCGACCGCGACGCTGCTGCCTGCGGTCGACAAGGTGCGCATCCGCCGGATCGCCGGCGTGCTGCCGAGTCGCGCCGCCGACAATCTGTTCTGGCTCGGCCGCTATCTCGAACGCGCCGAGGCGACGCTGCGGCTGG
>NZ_JADPJF010000148.1:315249-342767 GCF_023073295.1 Bradyrhizobium sp. 23
TGCGGGCGCTGGGCTCGCCGAGCGGGCCCAACAAGGGCACCGCGGCCTCGCTGCAATCGGCGGAGCGTATCCAGCGCCTGCTGGTGACCTGGGGCGCGATCTCGCAGACCTCGCGCGCGGCGCCCGGCCGCATCGTTGCCGAAGCGCTGCAGAGCCCGGAGCGTTTCGGCTCGGCACTGTCGCTGGTCCGCGCGGCCCAGCGCACGGCGACCTCCTTGCGCGAGCGGCTGTCGCCCGATGCCTGGCAAGTCATCACCGAGATGGTCGAGCGGCTGGCCGTCGAGGTCGAGGACGACGACAGCGTGCTGAGCGCGGCCGAGTTGACCTTGCAGGAGCTCGCGAGCTTTGCCGGCCTTGCGCATGAGAACATGAACCGCGCCGCCGGCTGGCGCTTCCTCGATATCGGTCGGCGCACCGAGCGCGCCATCAACACCACGCGCTTTGCCCGGCAGTTTGCCTATGACGAGGCCGGCGACGAGGATCTCGATATCCTGCTGACGCTGGTGGATTGCCAAATCACCTACCGCTCGCGCTATCTGCTGGCGCCGATCCTGGCGCCGGTGCGAGACCTCGCCGTGCTCGACAATTACAATCCGCGTTCCGTGGCGTTCCAGGTGACGACGCTGAACGAACACATCGCCGCACTGCCGAGCCTGAAGGAGCACGGCCTGATCGAGAAGCCGCAGCGGCTTGCGGTCGCGCTGCAGGCGATGCTCGCGACCGCGCAGGCCGAGAAGCTCGAGGTCAAGACGCTGTTCGCCCTGGAGCAGGATCTGCTCAGCCTCGCCGAGGCGGTCGGGCAGCACTACTTCCCGCACGGTCCCAATGCGAGCCGGCCGGAAAAGCTGACGGGGCTGGCGTGATCTACGATATCCGTCACGTCACCACCTACGAATACGAGAGCCCGGTCAGCTTCGCGCGCTGCACGCTGCGGCTGGAGCCGAGGAGCGGCCATGGCCAGGAGCTGATTTCGCATAAGGTCGAGATCCGTCCGCGCCCCGCAGAGCGTAGCGTCCGGCGCGATTTCTTCGGCACCCTGACCGAGAGTGTCGTGATCGAGGCCGCGCATCGCACCCTGCGCATCGATTCCCGCTCTCGCGTGAAGGTGTCGCGCCAGCCGCCGGCGCGCGCCGCTGTCAGCCCGGCCTGGGAGAACATTCGCGACATCGCCTTCGAGGCGACGAGCCTCGGGCCGTCCTCGCCGGTCGGCTATGTCTTTGCGAGCCCGCTAGTGCCGGTGCTGGGACCGGTCAGCGCCTATGCGGCGGAAAGCTTTGCGCCCGGCGCGGGCATCCTTGCCGGGGCGGTCGATCTGATGCGTCGCATCCGCACCGAATTTCGCTACGACCCCAAGGCGACGGTGATCTCGACGCCGCTCAACGAGGTCTTCGTCAAGCGCCATGGCGTCTGTCAGGATTTTGCCCATGTGATGATCGCGGGCTTGCGCGGGCTGGGCCTGCCCGCGGCCTATGTCAGCGGATATTTGCGCACCATTCCGCCGGCGGGCCAGCCGCGCCTGCAGGGCGCCGACGCCACCCATGCCTGGGTGTCGCTGTGGTGCGGGGACGAGCTTGGCTGGGTCGATTTCGACCCGACCAACGATCTTATGGTTGCTGGCGACCATATCGTGCTCGCAGTCGGCCGCGACTTCTCCGACGTTTCGCCGGTCGACGGCATCATCGTCGGCTCGCCGAAGCAGAAGCTCGACGTCGCCGTCGACGTGCTGTTGGTGGAATGATTGCGGGTCCTGCCCGCGACACCCATCCCGGGTGTGGCGGGTCCGCACGCAACCGCGATATCGCGGGGCACAAACCGCAACATATTTCCGAGTTTGCGCCCCCGGGTTTGGCCAGTCGGCCAAGATGGGCTATGCTGGCGCCTGCGTCGAGGACGAGAATGAGATGTCGGGAATTGGCGTGGAAAACCACCGACAGACGGGGCTGCATCCATGATGACGTTACCGAAACTGGCGGCGGACTCCCTTGAAAAATTGCTGGGCTCGTTCATGCGTCGTCGGTTCGACGAGCCCTCTGCGCGCATCGTCGAGAGCGCAACCCGCACGGCGATGGAATGCATCGGCAATAGCGACGCGCTTTATCACAATATCGAGCATACGATGCTGGTGACGCTGGCGGGTCACTCCATCCTCAGCGGCCGATATCTTCACGCCCATCTGTCGGCGGAAGACTATGTCCATGTCCTGATCGCCTGCCTGGCCCATGACATCGGCTATGTGCGCGGCCTGTTCGAGGAGGATGACACCGATGGCTTCGTCATCGATGCAGCCGGCACCAAAGTGTCACTGCCGCGCGGCGCCTCGGATGCAAGCCTGATGATGTATCATGTCGACCGTTCCAAGCTTTATGTCTCGCGGCGGCTGCGACACATTCCGGGGCTCGATCCGGAGCGCATCGCCCGCGCCATCGAGGGCACCCGGTTTCCGGCCCGGGAAGGCCAGGACTATGACGACGAGGCCTCGATCCTGCGCGCGGCCGACTTCATCGGCCAGCTCGGCGACCCCAATTATCTGCGCAAGGCCAATGCGCTCTACTACGAGTTCGAGGAAGTCGGCATCAACCGCCAGCTCGGCTACGATTCGCCGGCCGACATCGTGAACCGCTATCCGCAGTTCTATTGGAATAGCGTCGCGCCGCACATCCAGACCGAGATCGGTTACCTCAACAAGACCGAGATCGGTCGGCAGTGGATCGCCAACCTCTACAGCAACGTGTTCCGCGCCGAACGTGACATCACGTTATCCGGGCCGCAAAAATAGCTCCGCTTTCTAATGCAACAAAAAACGGTCACCACCGATATCCTCGACATCGCCTATCGCGAATACGGCGCGCCGGACGGCTGGCCCTGCATCATGGGTCATGGCTTTCCCTACGACGTGAGCGCCTATGCCGAGACTGCGCCGATCATGGCGCAAGCAGGCGCGCGGGTGCTGATGCCCTGGCTGCGCGGCTACGGGCCGACGCGATTCCGCTCCGCTGCGACGTTGCGCTCCGGCGAGCAGGCGGCGCTGGGCGCCGATCTGCTGGCCTTCATGGATGCGCTTGGAATTGCGCGCGCGGTCGTCGGCGGTTACGACTGGGGCGGGCGCGCAGCCTGCGTGGTCTCGGTGCTGCATCCGGAGCGCGTGATCGCGCTCGTCTCGGGCAATTCCTACAACATCCAGAACATCGCGCGCTCGATGGAGCCGGCTTCGCCACCGGAGGAGGCGGCACTCTGGTATCAATATCTCTTCCACAACGAACGCGGCCGCCGTGCGCTGGAGCGCAACCGGCGCGGTTTTGCGCGCCAGCTCTGGTCGATGTGGTCGCCGACATGGGCCTTCGACGACGCGACGTTTGAGACCAGCGCCATCTCGTTCGACAATCCCGATTTCGTCGATGTCGTGATCCACTCCTATCGACATCGTTACGCGCTGGTCGCGGGCGATCCCGCCTATGCCGCGATCGAGGCGAAGCTCGCCGCCCTGCCCCCGGTTCGGGTACCGACCATCGCGATCGACGGTGACAGCGACGGCGTCAATTCCGGCACCGCTCACCACGCAGGCAAATTCGTGGGCTTTTTCGAGCGGCGCGTCTTTACAGGGGCCGGCCACAATTTACCGCAGGAGCGGCCGGCCGAATGGGCCCAGGCCGTGCTCGATGTGCGGAAAGCGGCCTCGTAGAGCCGGGTTTCTCGTCCCACTGTCTTGCCGCTCTCACAGCTTCCAATTTTTCCTGATTCCGGGAACCTTTTCCGATCGCAGCCGTCCAAGCTGTGGGCCGCCTTCTGTATGCGGTTCGTTGCAGGGGAGTTTTCGATGAAGACGCAAACGCGCAGGCTGGAACGTGTCGCGGTCGCGCAGGCGCCGAGCGAGCGGCCTGAGAGGGCGGAGGTCGAGCAGGCGATCCGGACCATGATCCGCTGGGCCGGCGACGATCCCGCGCGCGACGGTCTGCGCGATACGCCGGACCGGGTCGCGCGCGCCTTCGAGGAGTATTTCTCCGGCTATGCGCAGGATCCGACCGAAATCCTGCAAAAGACCTTTGAGGAGATCGAAGGCTATGACGAGATGATCGTCCTGCGCGGCGTTCGCTTCGAAAGCCATTGCGAGCACCACATGGCACCGATCGTCGGCCGCGCCTGGGTCGCTTATATCCCGCAAGGGCGCGTCGTCGGCATCTCCAAGCTCGCGCGTCTCGTCGACATCTACGCCAAGCGGCTTCAGATCCAGGAGAAGATGACCGCGCAGATCGCCAACACGATCAACGATGTGCTGAGGCCCGAAGGCGTCGGGGTCATCATCAAGGCGACGCATCACTGCATGACCACGCGTGGCGCACATAAGCCCGGGACAGATCTCGTCACCAGCCGCATGCTCGGCGTGTTCCGCGACAATGCGCTGACACGCCAGGAGCTGCTGGGGCTGGCCAATTCGGACGATTGATCCGCGACGGCTCAAGGAGGCAACGGATGACCGAAGACAAGAAGCCAAGCGGGCCCGACCTGAGCCGAGGCGTGACGCTCGCCGAATTCAAGGACGGCAAATTGCTCGGCCATGTCGGCGAGGAAGACGTCCTGCTGGTGCAGGCCGGCAGCGAGATCTTTGCGATCGAGCCGGCCTGCAGCCACTATCACGGTCCGCTCGCAGAAGGACTGGTGGTTGGCGACACCATCCGCTGTCCCTGGCATCACGCCTGCTTCTCCTTGCGGTCAGGCGAGGCGACCCGTCCGCCGGCGCTGAATGCGCTGGCGTTGTGGGAGGTCTCGCGCGATCAGGACAAGATCATCGTTCAGCGCAAGCGCGAGATGCCGAAGCCTCCGGCGCGTCACCGGACGGCGCCAACGCCGGAAAAATTCGTCATCATCGGTGGCGGCGCGGCGGGTTTCGCGGCGGCGGAGACGCTCCGTCGCGAGGGCTTTGCCGGCGCCATCACCATGCTCAGCAATGACAGCGCGATGCCGGTCGACCGGCCCAATCTTTCCAAGGATTACCTCGCGGGCAACGCGCCGGAGGATTGGCTGCCGCTGCGGGGCCAGGACTATTATCGGGACGCCGGCATCGATCTCAGGCTCAACACGAATGTTGCCGCGATCGAGGCGAAGACGCGCAGCGTGACGCTGGGCAACGGCGACAGGCTGCCGTTCGACCGGCTGCTACTCGCGACAGGCGCCGAGCCGGTCCGATTGCAGATTCCGGGTGCCGACCAGCCTCATGTCTACACCCTGCGCTCCGTCGCCGACAGCCGCGCCATCATCAAGGCGGCCGGCACCGCCAGGCGTGCACTGGTGATCGGCGCCAGCTTCATCGGCCTCGAAGTTGCGGCCTCCTTGCGGGCACGCAAGATCGAGCTCCACGTGGTCGCGCCGGACGAACGGCCGATGCAGAAGGTGCTCGGTCCCGAGATGGGCGACTTCGTGCGCGCGCTGCATGAGGAGAACGGCGTCAACTTCCATCTCGAGGACACCGTGGAAAAGCTGGACGGCACGCGCGCCACGTTGAAGAGCGGCGGCGTGATCGAGGCCGACCTGGTCGTGGTCGGGATCGGCGTCAAGCCGCGCCTTGCGCTTGCCGAGCAGGCGGGGCTTGCGGCCGATCGGGGCGTCAGCGTGAGCGAATATCTGGAGACCAGCGTATCCGGCATCTTCGCCGCCGGCGACATCGCGCGCTGGCCCGATCCGCATTCGCGGCAAACCATCCGCGTCGAGCACTGGGTGGTGGCGGAGCGGCAGGGCCAGACCGCGGCGCGCAACATGCTCGGCAAGCGCGAGCGCTTCGAGGCCGTGCCGTTCTTCTGGTCGCAGCACTATGACGTGCCGATCAACTATGTCGGCCACGCCGAGAGCTTCGACGACATCGCGATCGACGGCAGCATTTGTGGCAAGGACTGCCTGCTGAAGTATCGCAAGGGCGGCCGCGTTCTTGCGATTGCTTCAATTTATCGCGATCTCGACAATCTCAAGGCCGAGTTGGAGATGGAGCGGACACGCGGCTGAGGCGCGCATCCGTCTCGATTTGCGTCAATGGTGCTGCCCGCGAGGGCGGCTGTGCACCGGCTGATCAGCAACTCGACGCAAGACCGCCTTGCGGAACTCCGCTGATCTGACGTGCTGGCAAGAAGCAGCACGCCGCGCGCCTTCCGAGTCGCGCGGCGATCATCACCGGGGAGAAACCATGAAAGCCGCTTTGGTCCTGGCTGCAGCCTTGGCTGCCTGCCTGTCCACGCCTGTCTCCGCGCAGAAATCCTACGGTCCCGGCATCAGCGACACCGAGATCAAGATCGGCAACACCATGCCCTATAGCGGCCCCGCTTCGCCCCTCGGTATCACCGGCAGGGTGATCTCGGCCTATTTCGACGAGGTCAATGAGAAGGGCGGGATCAACGGCCGCAAGCTCAATCTCCTGTCGCTCGACGACGCCTTCTCGCCGCCGAAGACCATGGAAGCGGCGCGGCGGCTGGTCGAGGGTGACGGCGTCGCCTTCATCTTCGCGACCATGGGCACGGCGCCAAGCTCGGCGATCGCGAAATATCTCAACAGCAACAAGGTGCCGCAGCTGTTTCTGATCAGCTCGGCCTCGAAGTGGAACGATCCCGCCAACATGCCCTGGTCGATGGCGCTGCCATGGGCACCGAACTACACCAGCGAGGCCGCGATCGACGTCGCCTATGCCCGCGCCAAGAACCCGAATGCGCGCTTCGCGGTGCTCTATCAGAACGACGACGCCGGCAAGGAATATCTGCGCGGCGTCAAGGAAGCGCTTGGTGCCGACGCCGACAAGGCGATCGCGATGGCGTCGAGCTTCGAGGTCGCCGACCCCACCGTCGATTCCCAGGTGCTGACGCTCGCCAACACCAAGGCCGACGTGTTCATGATCTATTCGGTGACGCCGCGCGCCTGCGCCCAGGCGATTCGGAAAGCGCATGAGGTCGGCTGGCAGGCGACGCGCTTCCTCGCCTCGGGCTGTGCCAACAAGGCGACCGTGATGGTCCCGGCCGGCCTCGATGCCGGCAAGGGCGTGCTCTCGCTCGGCTCGCTCAAGCCGTTCGTCGAGGCGCCGAAGGACGATCCGGCGATGACGGCCTATATCGATTTCATGAAGAAGCGCCTGCCCAATGCCGACGTCAACAACGTCGCGGGTCTCTACGGCTACACCGTCGCCGAGGCATTGGTGGTCTTGCTGAAGCAGTGCAAGGACAATCTGACGCGCGAGAACATCATGGCGCAGGCGGCCAATTTGAAGAACGTGCCGCTATCGCTACTGATGCCCGGCATCACCCTCAACACCACGCCGCAGGATTTCCGCCCGATCAAGGACGGCTATATGCTCCAGTTCAATGGCAACGACTGGATCGTCGCCAGCGAGCTGCTGCGCGGCACGTGAGGGGCACGCGAGCGGCAGCATAGACAGTGCACCCTCTCCCCTTGCGGGAGAGGGTGGATCGCCGCGAAGCGGCGAGCCGGGTGAGGGGTATCTCTCCGCGAGTCGTCTCTACATTTGAACTCGCGGATACAACCCCTCATCCGGCGCTTCGCGCCACCTTCTGCCACAAGGGGAGAAGGGAACAGGAGGACCCCATGGATTTTCAACACTCCGAACGTTCGCTGGAGCTGCAGGAGCGGGTCCGCCGGTTCATGCGGACGCATGTCGAGCCGGTCGAGGAGCTCTACTACGAGCAGGTGAAGCCGGAAGCGACACGCTACAGGACGCCGCAGATCCTTCAGGACCTGAAGCGGCTGGCGCGCGAGCAGGGGCTTTGGAACCTGTTCCTCTCCGGCGAGCACGGCCAGGATCCCAACAACACTGGCTTGACCAATCTCGAATACGCGCCGGTGAAGGAGATCATGGGCCGCATCCTCTGGGCGCCGGAGGTGTTCAATTGCTCGGCGCCCGACGTCGGCAACATGGAGGTGCTGGCCAATTACGGTACGCCGGCGCAGCAGGAGCGCTGGCTGAAGCCACTGCTGGAAGGGCGCATCCGCTCCGGCTTCTCGATGACGGAGCCGCAGGTTGCCTCCAGCGATGCCACCAACATCCAGTGCGAGATCAGGCGCGACGGCGGCGACTACGTCATCAACGGCCGCAAATGGTTCACCTCGGGCGCGATGAACGAGGATTGCGAGATCCTGATCGTGATGGGCAAGACCGCGCCCGACGATCCCGATCGCCACCGCCAGCAATCCATGATCCTGGTGCCGAGAGCGACGCCTGGCGTGCGCATCGTCCGCGACATGCTGACCTACGGCTATGACGACGCGCCGGTCGGCCATCCCGAGATCGTCTACGAGAACGTTCGCGTGCCCGCGGAGAACATCCTGCTCGGCGAGGGCCGCGGCTTCGAGATCGCGCAAGGCAGGCTCGGCCCCGGCCGTATCCACCATTGTATGCGGCTGATCGGCTGCGCCCAGCGCGCGCTCGAATTGATGTGTCAGCGCGCGGTCTCCCGCACGGCCTTCGGCAAGCCGCTCGCAGAACAGGGCTCGGTGCGTGAGGACATCGCGCACTCATTCTGCGAGATCGCGCAGGCGCGGCTCTTGACGCTGCAAGCCGCCGACAGGATGGACCGCGAGGGCAACAAGATCGCGCGCGACCTGATTGCGGCCGCCAAGATCGTGGTGCCCAGCATGGCCGCCCGCGTTATCGACCGCGCCATCCAGATCCACGGCGCTGCCGGCGTCTCGCAGGACACGTTCCTGGCGCGTGCTTACGTCTACGCCCGCTTCATCCGCATCGGCGACGGACCGGATCAGGTGCATCTGGCCGCGGTGGGGAAGGAGCTGATCAAGCGTGGCGGGGTGATGGGCTAGCAAACGCCATCACTGACGGCCCCATTTCTTCTTTCCCGCGCAAAGCAAGGCGGCATGAACACCTTGCCGGCGGCGCCTTGACCACCGTCACTGGACCAGATGTGCGGGCCGAAGGGGCCTGAATGCGGCGCGCAGCTCGGCGGAGAAAAGCGCCGGCTGCTCCCAGGCAGCAAAATGACCGCCTTTGTCGACCTCGTGGAAGTAGGTCAGGTTGCGATAGGCGCGCCGGGCCCACGTCTCCGGGGCTTGATAGCTCTCGCCCGGGAAGACCGTGATGGCCACCGGCAGTGAGATCTCCGCAGTCTTCTCCGGACCTGCAAGGGCGGGACTGCGCCCGCTATATTCCCAGTAAAGTCGCGCCAAGGAGGTGGCGCTGTTCGTCAACCAGTACAGCGTGATGTCGTCCAGCACCTCGTCGCGGGATTTTTCGGAGTCGGTGTCGTCGAACTTCCAATGCGAGAAGCCGGGATGTCCGAGCATCCAGGCTGCCAGGCCCGCGGGAGAATCCGTCAAGCCATAGCCGATCGTTTGCGGCCTCGTTCCCATCATCAGCGCGTAGGACCGGTTGCCCATCTTGCCGGCCGCACTGAATGCATCGAACGCCGCGCGTTCCTTGGCGGAGAGGTCTGCCGGAGCAGGCCCGCCGGCCGCGAGGATCGCGGCGATATCGGGCGGGACGATCGCCGGCAAGTTGATATGGATGCCGAGCAAGCCTGCCGGCGCCAGCCGTGCCATCGCACTCGAGACCGGCGAGCCCCAGTCGCCGCCCTGCGCGACATAGTGGGTGTAGCCCAGGCGCTTCATCAGTTCCGCCCAGATGCGCGCTGTGTGGTCGGGACCCCAACCGGTATCGACCGGCTTGCCGGAGAAGCCATAGCCGGGCATCGAGGGGATCACGACGTCGAACGCGTCTTCGGCCCGGCCCGCATGGGCCGTCGGATCGGTGAGTGGATCGATCAGCTTGAGCTGCTCGAAAACCGATCCCGGCCAGCCATGGGTTATGACGACAGGGAGGGCATTGGGATGTTTGGAGCGGACATGAATGAAGTGGATGTCGATGCCGTCGATGTTGGTGACGAACTGCGGAAGTCGATTCATCCTCGCTTCGATCTTGCGCCAGTCGTAGGCCGTCCCCCAATAGTTGACGAGGGGCTGGAGCTTCGCCAGCGGGATACCTTGGGACTGATCGGAAACAGTCTCGCGATCAGGCCATCGCGTCGCCAAAACGCGCCGCCGAAGCTCGACAAGGTCCTCCTCCGGCACGGCAATGTGGAAGGGGTGAATTGTGCTTTCGCCCGCGGCCGCCGCTGCACGCAGCGGAAACACGCTCGCGGAAATCGCCGCTGAAACTCCAATCGCTACGGTGCTCAAAAGCGCGCGCCCGCTTCTGTCGATGGTGTTCTCGGAATTGTATGGCATCGGCATGGGACACCCTCCTGGCTTCAGGCGATCGGAGCCTGCGGAGCAGGGCAGTCCTTCGTCTGGCTCTGCAACATGGCTCGGAAGCCGGTCAATAGCTCGTTAAGGCTTGTTAGATGCTGTGAGCAGTTGCGACTGATGCAGGGGCAAGGTGAAGAAAGACAAGTTCAGCAGTTCTGTCCCTTGTCCCCCGACAAGGACGGAGTAGACAAGCTGATCGGATCTGTGCGTCGGCTCCTTGTCCATGAACGCATTCAGCAGCGGGCCTTGCTGCGCGAGGACATTGCAAACTCCCTCTGTGACATCGCGCAAGCAAGCCTTCTCACGCAGGTGGCAGCCTCCGTCGCTGCGATGATCGCTTCTGCGAAAACCCGCCGATGAGAATGAAAACACGGTCAGGCGGGCGAGCGCACCGATTATCCTGATTGGTCGCGCTATGAGAGTCATGTCGCGCTATTTCGCCGCGGCTCTCGTCGTCATGCTGTTGACGCAATGTCTGTCTTAGACGGCGACAACTAAAACACGGTGCTGGAACTATTGCGGTTCCTCCAACGGTTCCGGAGCCAGGGGTTGGCTCGACCCGCAAAACGATTTGCGGCATCGGAACTGAACAATCGAAAATCACAGGAGATATAATGGGGTTCCGATCGAGCGCCGCAATTTGCGGCGCCATGATTGCGCTTGCCGTTTCCGTTTCTGTAGCGCGATGTGAAGCTGGTGGGGTTCACTCAAACGCTGTCGACGATGCCGCTTCCGGGGAAGCGATCGTTGGCGCGGCATCCATGTACAATCCGTTCAAGCCGGGCAAAGAGGAGGGCGGCCCGAAGACGGCTTCCGGCGAGCGCTATGATCCCTCGGTGTGGTCGGCTGCCATCAAGACGAGCTTGCGTAAGAAATTCGGTGGGGTCCAATTTGGCGCGAAGCCGAAATACGCCCTCGTCGAGGCCGTCGGCAAGAAGGTCATCGTCAGGATAAATGACGTGGGACCGCTAAGGCCTGGCCGCATCATCGACTTCAATGAGCGGACGATGCGCCATTTCGATCCGAGCCTGGAGCGCGGGGTCATTCCTGACGTAAAAGTCCGACCGCTTGCCGGCGGCGATTGGACCCCCGGACCGGTTGGCTGAACGTCGCACCAGAAGGTCGCGCAGTACGACCGAAGGTCCCGACGCCATCGCCATGATGACATCACGGTTTGCTGCGCGCCCGCAGCAGCCATGTCTACGCGTCTAAACTACTAAGCGGCCGTGATCTTCGAAATCTGGCCTTCGGCTCCTGTGCCAAGGCCATCCACACCTGTCGCCTCTATGCAGAGTTTAAGCGCTCCGCCCAGAGTTGCAGCAGCCAGATCCGCCTTGGCACCTTCCCGCAGGCTTTCCAGCGCCGCTGGCTCGATGTCCTTCATCCAGCAACCCAGAATGATTGTGGCCTTCGGCAATTTACGGCGAAGCCGTCGCACCGAGTAACGCATATGGGCAGGGCTGCTTGCATCCATATAGACGAGGCAGACAATGGCGACCCCGTCGGTCTCCAGCCGGAAGATATTCGCCGTCGACAACGCTTCCGCTGCCTCGACTCTGGCCGACAAGCCATGCGCGCCGGTCAGTTGAGCCAGCATGATCGCAGCGGCTTCGTCGATCGGATTTCGCCCGGCCACACAGAGGACGGGATGTTCGCCTTGCCATCCAGCGGGCAAGTCCTCCTTGCGCAGAACCCGCAGACTCTCATAAGGCGCGTCCTCAGCCACGCCTTCTATGGCAGATGTAGCTTCGACATCTGTTGTCGGGCCGACCTTCGGCGGCAGACGCTCATCCTGCTCCGAAATGTTATTGGCAAATTCCTGGACCGCATCCCTGATTTTGGTCAGCCGGTCGGGAGCCAGAGCGCCGCGCTCGGCATCCACTTGAGCCAGTTGCAGTCCTCGCAGGGCGACTTCGTCGTAATAGGAGCTAAGAGATCGCTCCTTCAAGAACTCCTCGGCTTTTGCCGATGCTTCTGTCGGATCGCCGGCGAGCATCCGCTGATAGAATATCTCGGGCGGAGAGAGTGCTGGTCGGTCTCCAAACATGACGTCCAGGAACTCCAGCCGCTCGACATGGCGGCCCAGTACGACGAGACACACCGTGAGTGGTGTCGCCAGAACGAGGCCGATCGGACCCCAGAGCGCCGTCCAGAACGTCGCAGAAGCCACAACGGCCACCGGCGACAGTCCCGTGCTGTGTCCATAGACCATCGGCTCCAGCACATGGCCGACGACGGGCTCCACCACCACGAACAGCGCGATCGTCCAAAGCAGCATCGTCCAGGTTGGATCGACCGCGACCGCGAGAGCGAGAGGAAAGGCGGCGGCGATGACCGCCCCGATGTAAGGCACGAAGCGCAGCACTGCTGCCAGAATACCCCACAGGATCGCGCTTGGAACGCCGATCAGCCAGAGACCCGTTCCGATGATGATGCCGAAGCTGCCGTTCACGAGAAGCTGGATAAGGAAAAGCCGGCTGAGGCGGCTCGCCGCGTCATCAAGGGCAGCCGTGGTGCGCTGCAGGTCATCCGAACCGGCCAGCCTGATCAGACGATTACGAAGATCCTCGCGTTGAAGCAAAATGAAGATCACGAATATGACGATGATCCCGGTCGTTGCGAGCGGATGAAGCAAGGGTGAAATCAGCGTTTGCAAGCTCTCCAGCGCGCCGGGATCGGGCTGAAGCACTTCCACAGGAACGGGCCTCGGCGCGGCCGCTTTCGGAGCTGCTATGGTGCCCAACGAATTCGCGGCCTCCTTGGGCTTGTCGAGTTCTTTGCTGAGGTCCTTCAACATGCTCGAAGCCCGCTCGAGCGTGCCTCGACCAGCGGTGGTCTCACGGAAGGATTGGATCTTCTCGCTTATTGTGGACTGATATCGCGGCAAATCGCCAGCCAGCTGCGTGAGTTGGGTAGCAAGGAGACTGCCCATCGCAAATATGAATGCGAAGGCGATCACGACCACGCTCACCACAGCCAAACTGCGTGGAATGCGCAGACGCTGAACCAGTCGAACCAGGGGCGCCAGCACGAAGCTGAGCAAGACGGCCAGCGCTATGGGGATGATGATCTCGCGACCATAATACAGCACCATGACAATGATCGCGGCGAGAATGGCCATCGCCACGGCGCTCAATAGCGAAATCAATTCTTCCGGTGTTCGTGCTTTGAATGGCTGCCTGATCACAGCTCCTCGCTAGGCCGGGAAAAGCGGCGAGTTTGTTGACGTCCAGTGAGTTCAAAAAAGCCGCGGATTGCTCCGCGGCTTTTGCATTCACAGGATTCGTATCTCAGTAGCGGTCGGTGCCGATCCCGACGCTCACGCCGGGAGCGCGGAAGCCGATGCCGCTGCGCTCTTCATAGCCGCGCCGCTCGATGTAGCGCTCGCGAGGCGCATATCCGTAGGAATCGCGCCCTTCGCGGATGATGACACGGCGTTCGCCGCGCTCACGCCAGCAACGACCGTCTTCGTTGCAGACCATGCGCACGTTCTGAATGTTGCTGTCCGGAGCGACAGACAGGGTGGGAGACAGCGGGGCTGCAGCAGCGGCGGTCACGAGAAGGGTACTTGCTGCGGCCGCCAGAGCGGCTGTGAAAAATTTCATCGTGTTTCTCCCAAATGTGATGTGTCAGTGAGGCAATAGACTGGGAACCCAATGGTTCCATGGCTGAACAGATATCGTCAGCTGCCGCCATTCTGTTCGCAGGCATTCCCTGCCCGAAAGACAGGTGAACTCGCCATGATTGGCGATCATGACCTGGAAGATGGGATTGCGGAGAGAGGCATCGCGCGGTCTCTGTGAAGATCGGCTTCGAGATCCTGCCGGCCCAGCGCGGAAAGCTCCAACATTGACATCATGCTCCTGTTTTGCCCGACGGAGCAAGTAGATTCGTCAAATCCGCAGAGGATCGGGGCGGTGGCCAAGCCATTGAAACGCGCTGTCCCCGGCTACTGTGCATGGGGTTGTTTTCGCGTTTTTGATGGAGCGACCCCACCGCCGGCTCTGTTGGCGATGGACGTGCGGCTACCCGGCCTTGGCGATGCGGCCGTCCGCCGCGCCCGAGCGCAGGTTCTGGAAGAACTTCTCCACCTCGCACGACAGCGTCTCCGCCGTCTCGGTCACGCTGCTCGCAGCCCTCAGCACCGAGGAGGCCGCAGTATCGGTCTCGCCGATGGCGTCGCGGAGCGAGCTGATGTTGGCGACGAGGGTCTCGTTGCCTTGGGCAGCCGATTGCGCGTTGGACGAGATCTCGCGCGTGGCGGCGTCCTGCTGGCCGATGGCGCCGGCGATCGCCGAGGTGACGTCGTTGATCTCGCGCACCGCGCCGCCGATCTCGCGGACGGCGTCGACCGCGTTGCGGGTGGAGGACTGGATCATCGAGACGTTTTCGCTGATGTCGGCGGTCGCTTTCGCGGTCTGCCCCGCGAGCGCCTTCACTTCGTGTGCGACGACGGCAAAGCCGTGGCCAGCATCGCCCGCGCGCGCCGCTTCGATGGTGGCATTGAGCGCGAGCAGATTGGTCTGCTCGGCGATCGCCTGGATCAGGCTGAGCACGCCGTCGATGCGTTGCGTGGCGGCCGCCAGGCTCTCGATCTCGGCAATCGATTTCTCGGTGCGCTGCCCGGTCTGCTCGACCGCGCTGGCGGATTGCCGCACCTGCCGGCCGATCTCCACCACCGACGCAGACAGCTCCTCGGCCGCGCCTGCCACCGCCGTGACGTTGTGCGATGCCTGTTCGGTGGCGTTCGCCGCCGTGCCGGCGCGACTGCTCGCGTCCGCGGTGACGCGGGTGATGGTCTGCGCCGTCTCGCGCATGACGGAGGCGTTGTCGCTGAGGCCGCGCATGATCGCGCCGATCGCCTCGCGAAACGCGTCGACGGATTGCTCGATGTGGCGGGCGCGCTCCTCGCGCGCGGCGGAGTCCTGCGAGACCTGCGAGGCGAGGTTGCGGTTGCGCCCCATCGCGTCCTGGAAGATCTGGATCGCGCGCGCCAGTGCGCCGATCTCGTCGGCGCGGTCAGAGTGGGGCACCACGACGTTCTCGGCGCCGTCAGCGACCTGCTTGATGGTCGCGGTGATGGCGGAGAGCGGGCGTGCGATCGAGCGGGCGATGATGACGATGCCGATCACGACGAGGGCGAGCGCCACGCCGGCGAGGCAGGTCAGGACGAAGGACAGGATGCGATTGGTCTCGGTCTCGTGCGCGATTTGCCTCGCGCGCTCGGAATAGACTTTGGACAGCGCCTCGAGATCCTTGTTCAGCGCCGAGCGCACGGCGCGGTTGGCGTCGTTGTCGCCCCATTCGCGGCCCGCGGCCGCATTGATCTCGACGCCGCGGCGCACCAGCTCCTTGCGAAACTCGACGAACTGCTCGATGCGCTTCTTGAAGGTGGCGAACTGCTCGGCATCGTCAGCCTTGACGATGGTCTCCCAGCGCTTCACGACGTCGAGGATCTGGGCGTTGAACTTGAGCAGGCCCTCGCCGTATTTCTTCACCACGGCCGGTTCGGTCGACATGTAGACGCCGCGCGATTCCATCACGACCGCATAGACCAGCGAGTTGACCCGCTCAACGTTCAGCGCGGCGGCGTTCGCGGTCTCGATCGCGGTGGTCAGCTCGGCACCGCGGCGGCTGTTGTAGTCGGACAGCATCGCGATCGCGGCCGTGAGCAGCGCGAACAGCGCGAAGATCGCGTAGAGCTTGTTGGCAAGCGTGAAGCGGCCGGCGAGGCCGGCGGCATTCCCAGATTGGTCGGTTTTCATGGTTTCAGGGGCCCGAATGGCCGGGAGCGGCCGGAGAGCGCGGTCGTAACAAATCGATGCAAAACTATGCAGAATGAAGATGGACGCAGCGTTAACGCCGGGTTTGGCCTCCTTCGCCCTCGGTCGAAAGAAAGGTCGATATTTCAGCGTCTTGATCTGAAGGTATAGTCTTGGGATTGCCCTGGAGTCGGCCTTTGGCCGACGAACCCCGGAGAGACCCTTGGTCTACCGCCACACCATCGACGCCACGACGTACGCATTCCCTGATCTGCGCGATCTGCTCGCCAAGGCGACGCCGCCGCGCTCCGGCGACCGGCTGGCCGGGATCGCCGCCGCCAGTGCCGAACAGATGATCGCGGCGCGGATGGTGCTGGCCGACGTCCCTCTCGGGCAGTTCTTACAGGAAGCCGTCATCCCCTATGAGACCGACGAGGTCACCCGCCTCGTTATCGACAGCCACGACGCCAAGGCGTTCGCGCCGGTGGCTTCGCTGACGGTCGGCGCCTTTCGCGACTGGCTGCTATCGGACGCCGCGACGCCCGAAATCTTGCGCAAGCTGGCCGGCGGCATCACTCCGGAGATGGCCGCCGCGGTCTCGAAGCTGATGCGCAACCAGGATTTGATCCTGGCGGCGCGGAAATGCGAGGTCACCACCGCTTTCCGCAACACCATCGGCCTGAAGGGCCGGATGAGCACCCGGCTCCAGCCCAACCATCCCTTCGACGACGCCAGGGGCATCACCGCCTCCATCCTCGACGGCATCCTGCTCGGCGCCGGCGATGCCTGCATCGGCATCAACCCGGCGAGCGACGACCCGGCCGTGATCGGCCAATTGCTGCGGCTGCTCGACGAGGTCATCGCGCGGCTCAAGATCCCGACCCAAGGATGCGTGCTGACCCATGTCACCACGACATTGTCGCTGATCGGGCAGGGGGCGCCGGTCGACCTCGTGTTCCAGTCGGTCGCCGGCACCGAGGCCGCCAACCGCAGTTTCGGCGTCAACCTCGCGCTCCTCAAGGAGGCCCAAGAGGCCGGGCTGTCGCAGAAGCGCGGCACGGTCGGGCAGAACGTGATGTATTTCGAGACCGGGCAGGGCTCGGCGCTATCGGCCAATGCCCATCACGGCGTCGACCAGCAGACCTGCGAGGCCCGCGCCTATGCGGTGGCCCGCGCCTTTGCGCCCCTCCTGGTCAACAGCGTGGTCGGCTTCATCGGCCCGGAATATCTCTACGACGGCAAGGAAATCATCCGGGCGGGGCTGGAGGATCACTTTTGCGGCAAGCTGCTCGGCCTGCCGCTTGGGATCGACATCTGCTACACCAACCACGCCGAGGCGGACCAGGACGACATGGACAATCTGCTGACGCTGCTTGCGGCGGCCGGCGTCACCTTCATCATGGGTGTCCCCGGCGCCGATGACGTCATGCTGAACTATCAATCCACGTCTTTTCACGACGCGCTCTATGTCCGCGACGTCTTCGGATTGCGTCGTGCGCCGGAATTCGACGACTGGCTGGCGCAGTCGGGCATTGCGGGCGCTGACTTCCGTCTTGCCGGCGATGCAGGCCTGCTGCCCGATTTTGCCTCACGGTTGATCGCGTGACGTGGCGGAAGCACCCGGTGGCCCGAGGAAACCATTGGTGCCCAAGGGAATTAAGCTCTGCCACAATATTGAGAAATTCCGGCGGCAGCATTACGCTATGTAGCTGTCTGGCAATTTCCGCAGCTAAGTCGAGCGTGGCGGGGGAGCTTTGATGCGAGCTGAAAGTAACGGGACGTCCCGGCGGATTCTCTGCGTGTTTCCGCGATACACATCCTCGTTCGGGACGTTCGAGCATTCCTACCCCCTGACCGATGGCGTCCGCGCCTTCATGCCGCCGCAGGGACTTTTGCTGCTCGCGGCCTATCTGCCCAGGGAATGGCAGGTCAAATTCGTCGACGAGAACCTTCGCCGTACGACCAGAGAAGAGTTCGAATGGGCCGAGGCGGTCTTCGTCAGCGGCATGCACATCCAGCGCCAGCAGATGAACGATATCTGCCGCCGCGCCCACGAGTTCGATCTGCCAGTCGCGCTCGGCGGTCCCTCCGTCAGCGCCTGTCCGGACTATTATCCGTCGTTCGACTATCTCCATGTCGGCGAGCTCGGCGATGCCACCAATCAGCTGCTCGAGATCTTGTCGCGCGATACCTCCCGTCCGGAAGCGCAGGTGGTGCTGACCACCAAGGACCGCGTGCCGATGACGGAGTTTCCGATCCCGGCCTACGAGCTCGCCGACGTGAAGAAATACTTCCTCGGCAGCATCCAGTATTCCAGCGGCTGTCCGTATCAGTGCGAGTTCTGCGACATCCCCGGCCTCTATGGCCGCAACCCGCGCCTCAAGTCGCCGGAGCAGATCATCGCCGAACTCGACCGCCTGCGGGAATGCGGCATGACCGACACGGTCTATTTCGTCGACGACAATTTCATCGGCAACCGCAAGGCGGCGCTCGACCTCCTGCCGCATCTGATCGAATGGCAGAAGAGGACCGGCTACATGGTGCGGCTCGCCTGCGAGGCGACGCTCAACATCGCCAAGCGGCCGGAAATCCTCGAGAAGATGCGCGAGGCCTATTTCGTCACCATCTTCTGCGGCATCGAGACGCCCGACCCCGATGCGCTGAAGGCGATGCACAAGGACCACAACATGATGGTCCCGATCCTCGAGGGCGTGCAAACCATCAACTCCTACGGCATGGAGGTCGTGTCCGGCATCATCATGGGGCTCGACACCGACAAGCCGAACACTTCGGAGGCGCTGCTCGCCTTTGTCGAGGAGTCCCGAATTCCGCTGCTCACGATCAACCTGCTTCAGGCGCTGCCGAAGACGCCGCTGTGGGACCGTCTGGAGCGCGAGGGGCGCCTGGTCGAGGACGACGGGCGCGATTCCAATGTTGACTTCCTGTTGCCCTACGACGACGTCGTTGCGTCCTGGAAGCACGCCATGGCCGTCGCCTACGAGCCCGAGAAGGTCTACGGGCGCTTCCAGTATCAATGCGACCACGTTTACGTGCACCGCCTCAAGATGCCAACGCCGGACGAGATGAAGACCTGGACCAACATCAGGCGCGGCCTCGTCATGCTGCGAAACATCTTCTGGAAGGTCGGCGTGCTCGGCGACTACAAGCGCGTGTTCTGGAAGTTCGCGCTGGGCCGCATCAAGCGCGGTGATCTCGAAGGGCTGATCGGCTGCACCCTGATCGCGCACCATCTCATCACTTTTGCGCGGGCGGCCTCGACCGGCCAGCAAAACGCCTCGAACTATTCGATCCGGCTACGCGAGGCCTCCGTCCCCGCCGAATGATGCGACATGTCTGATCCGGCCATCCCGCGTCGTCCGACCCTCGATCTGCGTTCGCTCACGCCCGCGCGCGTGGCGCTGGGGCGCAGCGGCGCGAGCCTGCCGACGCGGGCACTGCTCGATTTCACACTGGACCACGCCCGCGCCCGCGATGCCGTACACGCCGTGTTCGATGCGCCGCGGCTGGTCGCGGATCTCTGCGCGCTTGGCCTCGTCGTCACCGAGGCGAACAGCCGGGCGGTCGACCGCGGGGACTATCTGCGGCGGCCCGATCTGGGCAGACGGCTCGATGCCGGATCAGCCGAGTCCTTGGCGCGGAGCGCCTCGGAGCCGTGCCAACTCGCACTCGTGATTGGCGACGGCCTGTCGGCGGCGGCGGTCCACGCCCATGCGGCCGCTCTGGTGATGCGCCTGCTGCCGTTGCTCGCGGCCGACGATGGTGTCGCGATCGGCCATGTCGTCGTCGCCTCAGGCGCGCGCGTCGCGCTCGGCGACGAGATCGGCGCCATTCTCGGCGCGCGCATGGTCGTGATGCTGATCGGCGAGCGGCCGGGCCTGTCGGCGCCCGACAGTCTCGGCGCCTATCTGACGTTCGCCCCGAAGCCGGGCCGTACCGATGCCGAGCGCAATTGCGTGTCGAACATCCACAAGGCCGGGTTGAGCTATGACGAGGCTGCCTTCAAGATCGCCTGGCTCGTCCGCGAGGGGCTCGCGCGGGAAGTGAGCGGTGTGGCGCTGAAGGACGAGAGCGCAGACCGGGCGCCGCGTCGAATTGGCACGGCTTTGCCCGGATGAAGGGCATTAAGGCAAAATCGCCACATCTTGATCGATTCGGCCACACTCCGCCTGCTTGCGAGAAGGGCGATTGACCTGCTAAACCCCTCGCAGCGATTTTCTGCGCATTTTCAAAGGGCAAGCCTCCCATTGGTATGGCATTTTCAAGCCGTTCGCGGGGCGCGACAAGCTCACAGACCCGAGCCGATTTAGGAACTGGACAAGGCATGCTCGAAAAGCACAGCGAGAGTGAGGTTCATGTCGACAAGGTCGAGCAGGGACCTGCGTCCTCGATCGCCTTCGGGCTGGAGCGCATCGGGCTGATCGCAGTCCGGGCGCCCATCGTCTCCTGCGTCGTCCTGCTCGTGCTGATCGTCGGCGCCGTGTTTGGCATCCACCGGATCAAGATCGACGATTCGCTGTCGCAGCTGTTCCGGTCCAACACGCCGGAATTCCGCCAGTACGAAGCGGTGACCAAGAAGTTCCCGGCCGAGGAATTCGATGTCCTCGTCGTAGTCGAGGGCAAGACCCTGCTGGCCCGGAACAACCTCGAGAAGCTGCGCGACTTCGTCACCGACATGCAGCTGGTCGAGGGTACGCGCGGACTGGTCTCGCTGTTCTCCGCGCGTCAGGCGCCCGCTCCGGGCAAGCTTCCCGCCGCACTGTTCCCGCCCGAGCTGCCCGAGGGCGAGGCCTATGACAAGTTCATCGAGGGCGTCAAAGCCAACGAGATCATCCGCGGCAAGCTGTTGTCCGAGGACGGCACGCTGGCGCTGATCGTGCTGTCGCTCGATCCGGAGGTGGTCGCCTCCAACAAGCTGACCAAGACCGTCGCCGACATCCGCGCGCTGATAAAGGAAGACCTCAGTGACACCGGGCTCAACGTGCAGCTTTCCGGCGTGCCGGTGATGCAGCTCGAGATCCGCAACGCGGTCGAGCGCGACGGGCTCACCTACAACATCCTCGGCATTCTCGCCGGCTGTGTCATCGCCATCATCTTCTTCCGCAAAATCTCGTTCATGGTGGCGGCGGCGTTCCCGCCGATGATCGCGATCCTGCTGGCGCTCGGCGCGCTCGGCTGGGCCAATTTCAATCTCAACATGTTCCTGAACGTGATGACGCCGCTCATCATGGTCATCAGCTTCTCGGACTCGATGCAGCTCACCTTCGCCGCGCGCGACCGGCTGATCGCGGGCCAGGACAAGTTCACCGCATTCAAGAACGCGGTGCTGGTGGTGGGACCGGCCTGCGTGCTGACGCACGGCACCGCAGGCATTTCCTTCATCGCGCTCCAGTTCTCCGACTCCGATCTGATCCGCAAGTTCGGCGAGGCGGGTCTCGCCGCCACCATCATCGCGCTGGTTGCGGTGTTGTCGCTCGTGCCGGTGTTCGGCGTGCTGCTCGTGCGCAACGAGAAGGTCTTTGCGACCAAGTTCCAGAGCGCGGATGCCGGCGTACAAGCGCTGCGTAATTTCTGCTACTGGATCGCGGTGCGCATGGTGGGCCGTCCCGGCCTGTTCAGCCTGATCGCGGTGGTGTTCGTGGCGGGCCTCGGCGTCATCTACGCAAATCTGGAGCCGCGCTACCGGCTCGCCGACCAGGTGCCGGACAAGCGCCAAGCGGTCGCGGCCAGCGACCGGCTCGACGCCAAGCTCACCGGCGCCAACCCGGTCAACGTTCTGATCCAGTTCCCCAAGGGTGAATCGCTCTATTCGCCGGAGACGCTGCAGACCATCGCGGACGTGCACGCGACGGTGGAGAAGGCCGCCGGTGTCGGCAATGTCTGGTCGGTCGAGACCCTGCGCCGCTGGCTCGCGGACAAGGCCGGCAGCGCCGACGTCGCGACCCTGAAGGAATATGTCAGCGTCATTCCGGAGCATCTGGTGCGCCGGTTCATCGATGCCGAGCAGGACGCGGTCGTGGTCGCAGGTCGCGTGCCGGACAAGGATTCCAGCCAGCTCCTGCCGATCGTCGACAAGCTCGATACCGAGCTCGACGCCGTCCGCAAGAAGCATCCCGGCTATGAAGTGGCGGTCACGGGTCTTGCCGCGATTGCCGCGCGCAATTCGGCCGGCATGATCGAGAAGCTCAACCGCGGGCTCACCGTCGAATTCGCGCTGGTCGCGATTTTCATCGGCCTTGCCTTCCGTTCCTGGGTCGTGATGTTCGCCTGCATCCTGCCGGGCATCTTCCCCGTCGTGATGTCGGGAACAGTGCTGTGGGCGATGGACGAGGGACTGCAATTTGCCAGTGTCGTAGCTCTGACCGTTTCGTTCGGCCTGGGCTTAAGCGCCACCATCCACTTCCTCAACCGCCTCAGGCTCGAGAGCAAGCCGGGCGTCGGCTCGGCGCTCGCAGTGGAGCGCGCGACCGTGCTGGTCGGCCCGGCCTTGATCCTGACCACGTTGGTGCTGGCCTGCGGTCTCGTCGTCACGGTGTTCTCCGATCTGCCGTCGCTACGGCTGTTCGGCTGGCTCAGCGCCTTCTCGATGGTGATGGCGCTCGTCGCCGACCTCTTCATCCTGCGGCCGACGGCGATGTGGTTGATCAATCTGCACGCCAAGCTTCAGGGCACCGACAAGCCGGCGATCTGAGCGGCTGCATCCATCGGACACGGAATCGGCGCGGTCCGGACGATTGCGCCGCGCCTCCGAAAAACAACAAGCCCCGGTTCGCGAGAACCGGGGCTTGTCGCTTTCGGAGCGGAAAGAGCTGTCAGCCCTTCGTCATCGTGATGTTGACGCCGCGAATCTCGCCCTTGGATGAGATCTGCACCGTCTGCTTGGTGCCGTTGGTGCGCAGCGACAAATTGGCGGCAAAGCCGTTGGCCTCGACGAACACCTCGATCTGGCCGCCACCGGCAGTGCCTTGGAGATTGCCGAAGATGTTGCGGTTGGTCTCGCTCCAATTGCCGGAGATGCGCTCGCCTTGGCTGGTCACATCGCTGGTGAGGTCGAACTTGTAGCTGTCGGAGGCGCAGTGCAACGCCTGCTTGAGACTGAGACCGGTGCCGGCAACCTTGTAGTCCGCCTTGCAGCGGATGCGCTCGGTCGAGCCGTCGGACAGCGACACCGTACCCGTCCCGGTCCATGCGCCCTCGAAACCTGCAAACGGTCCGGACGACTGAGCCTGACTTGTCGAAACCGAGAAGAGCAGCGCAGCGCCGATGCCGGCCGCCTTGATTGCCAGTTCAGTCCGTCCAAAGAATTTCATCTCAAAATATCCCGTTTAGAACGACGTCCGCTTCTCACGAAGAACGTCTCGCTACATCGAAAGTTTAGTGTTCCGAGCCAGTGACAGGTTCAATGCCCGACTGCCAGAGATGGCAGTTCACGACGCCTTGCGCCATGCTTCCACCTCTCGATTTGTCGTATTTCGGCATGTTTCTTGGTCCCGAGGCGGTATCGAGAGATGCAGCTCTGCAACAGGTGCGCAGCAAAACGCGGCGCACCTGAATTATGACGTAGTATCAGTCTCTTACATTTGCCAGAGAAGGCGCAGGGAAGCCCTGATTTGGTGGACGTGGCGCCAATTTGGCCGCATTTGCCAGTGCTTGTGCCTTCTCCGAGGCCGCTCCTCCCGCGGCGACTTGCCATCAGAACAATCCGTTCCGGTCGTCGCCCTGTGCTGACCGGGATTGGTGCGATTCTGCCGTCAGAATGAAGGAATACAATGCGTAAGCTTCTCGTCGCTCTCACCTTGCTGTCGGCCTCCCTCTCGACCGCAGCGTTCGCCCAGCAAGGGCGCGGCACGGACGCCGAGCAGAAGGCCTGCTCGCGCGATGTGCAGAAGCTCTGCCGTCCGGTCATCGACCAGGGTGATTTCACCATCCTGGCCTGCCTCAAGGAGAACCGGGCCAAGATCTCTCAGGCCTGCGACCAGGTCCTGAAGAACCACAACCAGTAAGCTCGGCCACTGGCCCACAAAAGGCGGCCCCGGGGCCGCCTTTTCGGACCTGATCCGCAAAGGGCAGCCATCGAGAGACAGGATTGGTTTTGCGGCCGTATTCCCCTATATGGGGGCCGCGGCGGCATCGCCCGCACGGGCTCGCGCGAGCGAAAAAGCCCTTCCTGTCCAAACGATTGTAGACCAGCCCTCGATGACCTCTGCGAGCGAATTGCGATCCGGCAAGGGTGAGCGCGACGAGAATTTTCCCGTCGCGTCCTGGATCATTCATCCGCGTCATCGCGCGCTGATCCTGGCGTATTACAATTTCGTCCGCACCGCCGACGACATCGCCGACCACGCCACGCTGCCGCCGGACGAGAAGCTCGCTTATCTCGACCTGCTCGAGGCGGAATTGCTCGGCAAAGGCGACACCCAGGCCGAGGCCGTCAGCCTGCGGCACGCACTGGCCGAACGCGGCATGGCGCCGCGCCACGCGCTCGACGTGCTCATCGCGTTCCGTATGGACGTGACCAAGTTGCGCTACGAGAATTGGGACGAGGTCATCCATTATTGCCGCTACTCGGCGATGCCGGTCGGCCGCTTCATGCTCGACGTCCATGGTGAGAGCACCTCGACCTGGGCCGCGTCAGATGCGCTCTGCGCAGCGCTGCAGATCAACAACCACCTCCAGGATTGCGGCAAGGATTTCCGCGAGCTCAACCGCGTCTATCTGCCGCGCGATGCGCTGGCCGCGAGTGGCGCCTCGGTCGAGCAGCTCGGACTGGCGCAGTCGCCACCGGCGATGCTGGCCTGCCTTCAGGCTCTCGCCGTCCGCAACGAAGCGCTGCTCGCCGAGGGCAGGTCGCTAGCTGCGGAGATCCGGGATTTCCGCCTCGGCGTCGAGGTCTCGGTGATCCAGGCCTATGCCGACCGCATCGTGCGCCTGTTGAAGGTGCGCGATCCCCTGCGCGAGCGCGTGCACCTGAACAAGCTCGAGCTCCTCACCTTCAGCCTCGCCGGCATGATCGGCGAAGTCGGCCGCCGCACGGTCGGACGCAAGGCCATTTCCAGACCGGGGACTGCACATGACGCTTGAGGCGACCTCGCCCGGCGCCAATTATGGCTCGACCGCATCCGGCAGTTCGTTCTACGCCGCGATGCGCATCCTGCCGCACGACCAGCGTGAAGCGATGTTCCAGATCTACAGCTTCTGCCGCCAGGTCGACGACATCGCCGATTCCGATGGCCCGCGCGACGAACGGCTCGCCGCCCTTCAGGCGTGGCGCAACGACATCGATGCGCTCTACCAGGGCAATCCGCCGCCGCGGCTGAAGGACTACGTCACCTCGGTGAAGACCTTCGGCCTCAAGCGCGAGGATTTCCTCGCCATCGTCGACGGCATGGAGATGGACGTGCCGCAGGACATCCGCGCGCCCGACATGGCGACGCTGGATCTCTACTGCGATCGCGTCGCGAGCGCCGTAGGGCGGCTGTCGGTCCGGGTCTTCGGCTTGCCAGAAGAAGACGGCATCGAGCTCGCCCATCATCTCGGCCGCGCGCTCCAGCTCACCAACATCCTGCGCGACATCGACGAGGACGCGGGCCTCGGCCGGCTCTATCTGCCGCGCGAAGCGCTGCTGCATGCCGGCATCACCTCCAACGATCCGGACCGCGTGATCGTCGAGCGCGCGCTGCCGAAGGTCTGCCTGCCACTGGCGCAGCGCGCAAAGGTGTATTTCGAGAAGTCGGACGAGATCATGAACCGCAACCGGCGCCGCGCGGTGCGCGCGCCGCGGATGATGTCGAAATACTATCATGCCATTCTGGATCTCCTGATCGCGCGCGGGTTCAACGCGCCGCGCGAGCCGGTGCGTGTGTCGAAGATCACACGTATCGCCATCCTGCTCCGATACGCTCTCATCTGATGCAAAAAACAGCTCACATCATTGGCGCTGGAATCTCCGGCCTCTCCGTCGCCGTGCGACTTGCCAATGCCGGCTTCAAGGTCGCCGTGCACGAAGCGACGCAGCAGGCCGGCGGCCGTTGCCGTTCCTATTACGACGGCGCCACCAATCTCACCATCGACAACGGCAACCATCTGCTGCTGTCCGGCAATAGCCATGCGCGCGCCTATGCGCGTTCGATCGGGACCGAGGCGGGCCTCGTCGGTCCGGAGCGCGCGCAGTTTCCCTTCGTCGATCTCAAGACCGGGCAGCGCTGGCAGATCGACCTCGGCGACGGCCGGCTCCCGACCTGGGTGCTCGACGAGAGCCGCCGCGTCCCCGATACTGGGCTGACCGATTATCTGAAGCTGGCGCCGCTGATCTGGGCATCGGAAGAGACGCTGGTCGGCAAGTCAATTCCGTGCGAAGGCGTTCTCTATCAGCGCCTGGTGCAGCCTCTGCTGCTCGCGGCCCTCAACGTCGATCCACCCGAAGGCTCGGCGGGGCTTGCCGGCGCGATCGTGCGCGAGACGCTGCTCGCCGGCGGGCAGGCCTGCCGTCCCCTGATCGCGCGCGACGGGCTCAGCGCGGTACTGATCGAGCCCGCCGTGACGTTCCTGCAGGGGCGCGGGCACAGCGTTCAGCTCGGCCATGAGCTGCGCTCGTTTGCGACCCATGACGGCAAGGTCGGCGCGCTGAATTTCGGCGGCGAGGATGTGATCCAGATCAGCGAAGGCGACGTCGTCGTGATGGCGGTGCCGCCGCGCGCTGCCTCCAACCTGCTGCCGGGCCTGAAGACGCCGACCGAATTCCGCGCCATCGTGAATGCGCATTTCCGCGTCGAGCCGCCGGCGGGATCGGCACCGATCCTCGGCGTGATCGGCGGCGTCGTGGAATGGCTGTTTTCGTTCCCGAACCGGCTGTCCGTCACCATCAGCAACGGCGACCGTCTGGTCGACATGCCGCGCGAGGAACTCGCGCAGGCGATCTGGAACGACGTCTGCAAGGCGGGCGGTGTTTCCGGCGAGCTGCCCCCTTGGCAGATCGTGCGCGAGCGCCGTGCCACATTTGCGGCGACGCCGGCGCAGAATGCCCTGCGTCCAGGGCCGGTCACTGCGCTGAAAAACCTGTTTCTTGCAGGCGATTGGACTGCTACGGGATTGCCTGCAACCATCGAGGGATCGGTCCGATCCGGTGATCGCGCCGCCGATCTGGTTCTGGCCGCCAAGGGATAGTGACAGGCGGCCCTGACGGGCATTTGTCCCAGTCAATTTCGGCCCATTCAATCGACTATCGGAGCAATCGAGCGAGATGGATTCCGTGAACGCGACCAGCCGCGAAGCCCAAGAATTCAGGAACTTGGAATCGAGCATTGCGTCGGCCACCGAAGGCGTCCTCGGCTTCCAGCAACCCGACGGCCATTGGGTGTTCGAGCTCGAGGCAGATTGCACGATTCCGGCCGAATACGTCCTGCTGCGCCATTATCTCGCCGAGCCGGTCGATGCCGTGCTCGAAGCCAAGATCGCCAATTATCTTCGCCGCGTGCAGGGCGCCCATGGCGGCTGGCC